>JAJYNM010000023.1 GCA_021786335.1 archaeon | reverse complement strand
GGAGTTGAGATGGCTTCGATTTCTACTGGCCTGCAGGTAATGTTTTATCCGATTGAGACCCCCCGGGGCTGATGAAGTTCGGCGTATGCATCCCCAACTATGGGAACTACTCCGCCAAGGACCTTCGGATGGTCACGCTCGAAGCAGAGACGCTCGGCTATGATTCTGTGTGGCTGACCGACCACATCATGATGTCGAAGAACTCTGGCACTCCCTACGAGCGGATTCTAGAGGCCCTCACGTGCATGGCCTATCTCGCTCCCATCACTGAGCGGGTGAAGCTGGGGATCTCTTCGTTGATCATAGCCATGAGGAACCCTGTCATCGCGGCCAAGCAGCTCGCCACAGTCGACAACCTGAGTTCTGGCAGGGTGATGCTGGCCGTTGGCGCCGGCTGGAACGAGAAGGAGTTCTCTAGCCTGGGAGCGTCGTTTCACGACAGGGGAAGGAGGGTCGACGAGTCGATCAAGCTGATCAGAGCCCTGTGGAACGGAGAAGACAAGTTCCAAGATTCCGCGCACGCGCGTTTGAGGTTCGAGGACGTTGTGTTCGAGCCAAGGCCCGTCCAGCGGGAGCTCACGATGTGGGTCGGCGGTGTGAGCGAAGCGGCCATGAAGCGCGCCATCACCCTTGGCGATGCCTGGCACCCCAACGCCTTTCCTCTGGACAAGTTCAAAGAAATGGTCGCTAGGTTCAGGGAAATGCCAGGGGGCGAGAAGAAGGACATTTGTGTCCGCATCGGCATCGACTCGAGGAGCGACAGCTCGGACTATGTCGGGCCCCGAGGAGAAAGGAGGGTGATGCTCTCAGGCAACAGGAAGGAAAACGGTCGGATGGTCGAAGAACTCGCCAGCCTTGGCGTCACGTACATGGTCGTTACGACCAGCCCCGACGGCAAGGTCCCGGTCGAAAGTCAGTTCGACTCCCTTCGGATGATCTACAGCAGATTCTAACCGGATTGGGGAGCGCAGTAGACTCATGGGCAACGAATTCCGGACCGAGCGAGCTACAGGGTTCGTGCGTCTTGTAGACCGGGTAAAGAGAGACTCTCCGAATCTGCCTAGCGGACTTCGGCAACAAGACAGTAGTATCCCTATTCGCCTTCGCTTCAGGCGAGCCGTAACCGGCGCTAGAAAGTGCTTCGCGTCCTTGACCCCGTAATGATTTAGGACACCTGCGTCAGGCACCTGTTGGATGGACCAGAAAGAAAAGGCAGAGGCTTTCCGCAGGCTGCACGACAGAAGGGAAGTGCTCGTGCTCCCCAACGCCTGGGATGTCCCAAGTGCCAGAATCTTCGAAGACGAAGGGTTCCCCGCTGTGGCCACCTCGAGCGCCGGCATGTTGGTCTCCTTGGGTTATCCTGACGGCGAAGGGATTCCTCTTGGAGAGTTCGTGGCGGCCGTGGGTAGAACCGCAAAGGTGCTCTCTGTTCCGCTGAGCGCCGATGTGGTCGGAGGGTTCGGCGACAGCTCCCATGGCGTTGCCAAGACGGTGGAAGCGGTCGTTCGCGCTGGCGCTGTTGGGATAAACATAGAAGACTTCGTGCACAGTTCCAAAGAGCTCCTTCCGTTGGAAAAGCAGTTGGAGAGGCTCAGGGCCATTATCAGACTCCGCGAGCAGATGCGAATCCATTTCGTAGTCAACGCCAGAACTGATGCCCTCCGGTTCGCCGTTGGGGACGACTCAGCGAGACTGCAGGAAGCGATACGGAGAGCCAAAGCCTACAGAGACATTGGAGTCGATTGCGTGTACCCCATGGGTCTGACTGATGCGACCTCGATTTCAGCCTTCGTCAAGGCTCTCGACTTTCCCATCAACGTCATGGTCAGGAAGGGACTCCCCTCTGTTCCAGAGCTCAGGCGCCTTGGAGTCGCCAGGGTGAGTTTTGGCCCTAGCGCTTCGTATGCCACCATGGGGTTCCTTAAGCGCGTGTCCAAGGAAGTGCATACAAAGGGAACATATACAGGCCTCACCGAGGAAGCCATAACCTTCGACCAGCTTAACGCGCTGGCAGCCCCTAGGAGACCCAGCTAGACCCTCACTTCTAGCAGACATTCGAATATCTCAGAGAAGGTTAATCACTACGGACGTCGATGCTTCCAGGACGACATTGGATATGTTGTCTACATGGCAGTCACGCTCACGGGTTTGTTCTGACAGTTGACTGTTGCGATGGCCTTGGGCTCCTGTGAACGAGTCGTCAATGGAAGAGTGGAGAGAAGTGACGCAAAGCAAGGGAGATCGCTTCGATTGACAGCACCATGGGGATATGGCGGCAGCCAGGTGACGTATGTTCGCTATGGCTAGGGGACCAGTTCACCCTTTCCTACGGCCGTCCTAGCTCACTACCGTCCCTATCCTTTCACCGTGGACAGCCCTGACCACTCCCTTTGCGTCAGCCCCGTTCAGGACCACTAGCTTGATCCTGGACTCCGTCAATCGGTCGACGGCCACGGGGTCCACGATGCTGTGTATCCCTGGTCTGTGGGAGCCCCCGAGTATCTCTTTCATCTTTTCATATGTGACCCTATCGAGTTTCCTTGCCTTCTTGTTTACCCGCGGGTCTTCGGTGTAGATGCCGTTCTGGTCAGAGGCCTTCACCATCAGGTCGGCCCTCCACCTCTCGGCCACAATCGCCGCCACCGTGTCTGTGGTTATTCCTGGTTTCAGGCCCCCCATAACTGCGACCCTGTTCCTTGCCAGCCGCTGCAGCATCCCGTCGATGGAGGTAGGGACGCTGCTCACCCCACCCAGCTTCATCGCGACCAGTCTGGCGTTGAGCCTGGACGCGTGGATGGCCACAGTGTCCTGCTGATAGGGCGAAAGACCCATGGCCGCTGCCGAGTTGATGTATTCCCTTGAGATGCCCCCACCCCCGACAACAACAGCCACTGAATGCCCTTCGAAGTTGAGATCTGAGATTACCTCCGCGTAGGCATTCACGACCTTTGCCGCAGGAGGGTTCCCCAGTACAGAGCCGCCGATTCTGAGTACCACTTTCACGTCTGCTTCCTCGCTTGTGTACAACAGAGCGGGAGGTTTTATAAATGGGTAAGGGAGATTCCTATTCTTAAGATCAGGATGTCCGCTGCCTCCTCTCCCGAGTCCGTTCCTTTCGCCTGACGCAGAGGTAGCACTGCATTGTCAAAGACCGATTCCGTTAGATTATACAAGGTAAGGAAGCTCATCTCAGAGCTCAGCAGCAAGGAGGGCAGAGGGACCGAGCTAGTATCGCTCTACATCCCTCCCAAGAAGGCAATCCACGAAGCAATTGCCAACCTCCGTGAGGAGTGGGGGACGGCGGGGAACATCAAGTCAGATACGACAAGAAACCATGTCCAAGACGCCCTCACCAAGGCCATGCAGAGGCTCAAACTCTACCGGACGGTCCCTGATATGGGGCTGGTCGTGTTCTCAGGGGCCCTTCCAACGAACGGCCCGGGGAGCGAAGTAGTCAACGTGTGGGAGATTATCCCTCCTAAACCGGTCCAGACGTATTTGTACGCGTGTGACGACCATTTCAGGGTTGAGTATCTAAAGGACATGCTCAGAGAAGACAAAGTCTTCGGGCTCTTGGTCATCGATTCCAGCGACGTCGGGCTCGGGATTCTTAGCGGCGGTAGCCTGGAGATAGTAGACCTGATGACTTCCGGCATATCGGGGAAGACACGGAAGGGAGGGCAGTCGGCGAGGAGGTACGAGCGTGGAAGGGAGATGGAGCTGACCTACTTCTTCAACAGGGTCTCGGAGCACGCAACTCGGACATTCATCGACAGCAACAAAATCACCGGCCTTATCGTGGGGGGGCCTGGGCCTACCAAGGACGAGTTCCTGAAGGGCGAGTACCTCCACTACGAGCTGCAGAAGAAAGTGATAGCTGTGCTCGACCTCGGATATTCAGGGAGGGAGGGAGTGAGAGAGCTGGTCGAGAAGGCCTCAGACATACTCAAGGACGTCAGGCTCGTCGAAGAGAAGCGACTGGTCCAGAGGTTCCTCAGCGAAGTCAATAGGCAGGGAGGGCTTGCAGTCTATGGGCTCCCCAGAGTGATGGAAGCGTTGCAGAAAGCCAGCGCCGAGGTGGTGCTCGTCTCCGACGACATGGAACTGGTGACCATCGATGCCACATGCAAGAAGTGCAGGACGCAAAAGTCGCAGACTGTCCCTTCGCCAAGGAAGATTCAGACACGCCAGGACATGGGCGCCACCCCGTGCTCGAGCTGTGGGGCAATAGACTACGAAATTTCAGAGAAGGACCTAGTTGACGCGCTCGAAGAGATTGCACTACAGGGCGGCACCAAGGTAGAGGTGATTTCGTCTGGGACGGAAGAAGGAAGCATGTTCAAGACCTTCGGTGGGGTTGCGGCCCTGCTCCGTTACAGGAGCTAGGTTGCGGTAACTAGTTGGGCACTTATCGTCCCTGTGCCGATGACCACGACATAGTAGCTGGTCCCTACTACTGGCGTGTTCCCTCCGCGGAGGCTCGTGATGTTTCCTGAATATGAGAACTTCTGCGAAGTGCCCCCGGCCAATAAGTATCCTGGTTCGTTCAGGTGCGATTGGACCTGGCCTGGCGGGCCGCTGAGAAGCTGAAGTGAGCCGTTCGGCTCCACGAGAAAGACTGCGCTGTCAGCCGCTGCGCCTAGCGCACTGTCCTCCCCTCCTTTGGTGTCAGGTGCCACAACGAGCATGCGGACCGTAATCTGGCTATGCCCGCTGTTCTGAACCGTGATGGAAAACGAGTTGGGGGTCACGCTCACAGCCGAACCGCTGAAGTTGTCCGAGTACTCGGCCCTGAAAGATGCGAACCAGCCGTGCCCCGCAAGTGAAACCTGCTGGCCCGCGACCTTGGTCAGTTGGTCCACGTCTCCAGAGGGGACCTGGAGGGCCTTCGCCCCAGCGGCCAATGCAAATGCCGGATCGGAATTGTTTCCTAGGTTTATGATCGTCGGCTGGACATCCACGAGGGCTGCCGCAGGGCTGGTAGAGTTGACCTTCAGCCCCCCAATGATGGGGACCTCCAGACTGCCTGAATTGACAGTAGCGCTATAGTTCCGACCCACGAACTGGACCGTTGCGGAAATGATGGTGAACCTCATTTCGTCATAGGTGAGCGGGGGAACCGTATCGCTTGATACCATCTGGCTCAGGTTGACCAACCTCATCGAGTCGAACGTCCCATGCCCTGGGATCGAGATCCACCCCGAATTACCGAACCCGAGGGCGTGGACGGCCAAGCTTGAGTAGGAGATGTAGACCCCTGTAACCCCAACGGGGACCGTAGGAGGGTCTGTGAAGAGTACAGAAAGGACACCAGAAGAGTCTGACCCGATAAGACCGAAGGACCACCCAGAGAAGATGATTGCCCCTGCGAGAGCCAGCCCTGCCAATCCATATGTAGCGGCCCTAGTGCGTATCTTCACGCTTCACCCACCATTCCGTTCACTTGAAAAGCACCACGGCCCAGCATTATCAACCAACACTTTTGAACGTGGGGAGGGGGCTAAATCGAGCGCGGCGGCACATGAGTGAACCACCAAACAGCAAAACCACGAAAGCGCCGCAGGGAGAGAGGCGCACACCGGGTATGGTGGATGCGGAGCTGAAGGGGAACACCCTGAGAGTGTACATCTACGTCATCAAGAAGCGCCGGGTGGGGGTGCGAGAAGTTCAGCGCGCCCTACTCATGTCGAATCCTTCCTTGGCGCAGTATCACCTCAACAAGCTGCGAGAGCTGGGGCTGGTTTCCGAGAGCAATGGAGAGTATGAGATAGTAGGGGAGGTGAAGGTAGATGTGATGAGGGACTTCCTTAGGCTCGGGACACTCATAGTTCCGAGGTTCGTCTTCTACGCGGTTGTCTTCACTGTGTTCGCTGTGTACCTGGGCTCAACGGCCTCGCCCTATTTTGGCTTGGTTCCGGTCCTGGGGTGGTTCACTGCTGTGTCAGGAGCTGCGGCGGCGGCGTTCTGGTACGAAGCAATCAGGGCGTGGCGATCTGCTCCTTCGCCGTGATGGATGCTCACACAATGGTTTTATCCAGAAGCCGCACTGTCAGGGTAGGTGATACCGTGTGCCTATCAGAATCGGGCTGATTGGAAAAACTAACGCCGGCAAGACGACGTTATTCAACTCCATGACACTCCTCGCCGGAGAGGTCTCGAACTACCCGTTCACCACGAAGTCTCCAGAGACTGGAGTTGCCAACGTGGTCACACTCTGCGTCCACAGGGAATTCAGGGTCCAAGACACACCTGCCAACTCGAAATGCGACGATGGCTGGCGCTTTATCCCTTTGGAGGTGACCGACCTGCCAGGGTTGATCAAGGGGGCATGGATGGGGAAGGGACTTGGGAACCAGTTTCTCAGTGTAGCCGCCCAGTCAGATGCGCTCCTTCATGTGGTTGACGCTTCGGGTAGCGTAGACAAGGACGGGAAGATTACCGAGCCGGGGACAGGAGACCCCATCGCAGACTTCGCTGACGTGGAGCTGGAGCTTGTCCTGTGGTACACGAAGCTCTTCACCCAGAACCTTCCAAAGATTTCGAAGCTGTCGAAGAGCCCTGGTTACGGTATCCCTACTGCTGTAGCCGAGGTGATGCAGGGCATCGGAGTGAAGAAGGAACATGTGATCGCCGCGATGAAGGATTCCATGCTCGAGGAGAAGGCGTTCGATTCCTGGAACGAAAGAGAAATCCAGGGCTTCTGCTGGTCGCTGAGAGAATACTCGAAGCCTACACTCCTCATAGCCAACAAAATGGACCTCCCACACGCGGCAGAGAACTTCAAGAGGATTCGTGAGAAATACAAAGGTCTCATGGTGGTCCCCACCAGTGGAGAGGCTGAGCTCACCCTTCGGAGAGCAGAAGCCAAGGGACTCATCAGGTACATCCCGGGCGAGGAGAGGTTCGAACTGCTGAAGCCACAGGAATTGAACGACGCCCAGAGGAGTGCGCTCGCCTACATCAGACGCAAGGTATTCGGAGAGTATCTGAGGACTGGGGTTCAGTTCGCTCTGAACTCGGTGGTCTTCAAACTTCTGAAAGAGAATGCGGTGTACCCTGTACACGACCCCCAGAAGCTCTCCGACAAGAACGGGAGGGTTCTCCCTGATGTGTACCTTCTACCGAGTGGTTCCACGGTCGAAGATTTGGCCAGAGACATACACTCTGACCTTGTAAACGGCCTCCTCTACGCCGTGGACGTGAGGACTGGGCTGCATCTGCCGACCAACTACGTCCTCAGGGACCGGGATGTGCTTTCGATAGTGTCGACGGCAAAGGAGGATTAGCAAAAGACACCGGGTGGATAGGTTTGCCCTACGGAACGCCGCTGCTGTCGGACCTAGAGCTGAGGTATCCCTTTGCGCCCCGATCAAGGAGGTTTTTCGAGTCGATTTCAATAGAAGAGAGCCTAGCCAGCAGGGAAGTCATCCTCCAGACGCAGAACAGGCTGCTTAGCTCATTGGGGAGGACGAGATATGAACCCAGCATCTCTGAGCTCGTCGAGTTCTCAAGCTTCTTCGCCGCGGCTTTCGTGGCGAGCCAGGATCCAGTCCTTGGGTCACGCTTCTCAAAGAAGGAGGCAGAGAGGTCCAAGGAGTTCTTCCTAGCAGAAGGTCCGAGGAACAAAGCTGCGGTGATGGCCGAGTGTTTTGGTGCGCCGATTCAGGTAGAAGAAGGATCCGGGGGGACTAACTACTCCCTCTCCTTCGACGTTTACCTTTCGTTGGCTTCGCGGTATGAACTCTCGAAGGATCCGAGGTGGAAGCTGGCGAGGCAGAATCTGGACAAGGGGACGGTGAGGTTAAGCGACAACCTGCTCAACGATCTGTTCTATGGCTGCGCGCTGGCCGTGATCGCGGATGGCGTCAAGAATCTGAGGAAGGCCAGCCTGCCGCGGCAACTTGCCGAAGTCAAGGCGGAAGTGATTAAGTATGTTCCGTCTCCAAAGCCTAAGACTAACAAGGGATACCTCTATGTCGAGGATCTTCTAGCACACCCTGTCGCTGACGGCAGACATCGTCTCACATGGCTCGTCCTCGCACCCTACCTGGTGAATGTCAAGAAGCTCGAAGACGAAGCCGCCATTGAGAAGATAAGGGCATTCGTGGCTGCAGCCGGAGAGACCAGCGCGATGAGGAGGTTCATCGAATACAACGTCAGGAGAGCACGCAGGAACGGACTTCTCCCTCCCACGTTCTCAAAGCTGAAGGCAGAACACCCTGACATCTACGGGCTCCTTCCGAAGGAGGTCCTTGCCGCAGACAGTGCGAAGGTGAAGACGGCCTCGTAGTAAACCGTTGTACGGGCTTTCAAGACCGATTGGTTAACTCGGTTGAGTTTGAGAGGGTAGCGAAGGAACATGATATCGACCTTCGTCGTCGCAATGCTAGGCGGCTTGGCTGCCACGGCCACCGCCGCCGTAGCTACAGGGAACGCACCCGCTGCGGCCAGCGCGGTCCACGCTCTCCCTCCAGGTCTCCAGGTGGCGTTGTCGCATGTGCCCGCCACGTCGCACGCATATGAAGTGCTCAAGCAGCATCTTTCCCTCTATGCTGGAACCGGAGCGGCCGGAACTGCAGGTGCTGGCGGCGTGACAGCGGCCGTGAAACACGGCCTTCGACTCGGGTTTGGCAAGTAGCCAAGCTCGGGTTTTTCTTTAAACCAACCCAATGTCACCGATGGCGGCTGCAGTGTTGAACCTGAAAGAATTTGGTAAGACCGGGAGGAAGGTCTCCGAAATAGGGATGGGCACCTACTACGACCCGCTTTGGATCATGACCGCCTTTGGGGGGTGGCATAGAGGCGCAGCGTCCAAGGTTGGAGCAATCAAAGCCGGGCTTGACGCTGGCATCACTCTTGTCGACACTGCGGAAATATACCGCTCGGAACCTCTGGTGGCGAAGGCCATGAAAGAGAAAAGGAGGGACGATGTGTTCCTGGCAACAAAGGTGTGGCCAAGCCACCTGCACCGGGACGACCTCGTCAAGTCGTTAGGCAAGAGCCTAGCACGGCTGGAGACCTCCTATGTCGACCTCTATCAGGTTCACTTTCCAAACCGAAAGGTCTCAATCGGGGAGACTATGGTGGCGATGGAGAAACTCGTCAGAGATGGGAAGCTCAGGCATGTGGGGGTGAGCAACTTCAGTTTGGAACAGATCAAGGAGGCTCAGTCAGCCCTACCGAAGTCAGAGCTGAGCTCAGTCCAGCTGGACTACAGTCTCGTCCACAGAGACGTCGAAAGAGACATCCTCCCATATTGCGAGCGTGAAAAGATAGCGCTGATGGCGTATTATCCCCTGGGTCACGGAAAGCTCCCCTCAGACCCTGCGCTAGACCCGTTCACCTACAAATATAGTAAGACCAGGGCACAGATAGCGCTCCGGTGGCTGACAGACAGGGCGAACGTGTTCCCTATCCCACGTGCGTCCAAGAAGACCCACGTCATAGATAACGCGGGGGTGAGTGGCTGGAGGTTGTCCGACCAAGATGCTGCTGACCTGAATCTGCGGTTCCAGTTAATCGCTTAAATCACCTCTTCCCCCGGCCGGAACTGGCGGGTGAGTGACCTCGACCCGATCCGCCATACAAATCCCGGTGTTGGGGGAGCCAAACAGTGAGAAGGAGCCTTGTCGTAGCTACGGCCGCTGTGTATGCTGCAATGTATGTGGTCCTCGGGGTGGTGTTTAGTCCGGTAAGCTATGGGCTCATCAACCTCAGGGTCGCGAATGTGTTGGTTGGCCTCGTCCCGCTGCTAGGATGGCCTGCGATAATCGGGCAGACCCTGGGAGTGTTCATCACCAATCAACCTGCGTTGGGTGATCCTCTGGGGCCGATAGACCTGATTAACGTACTACCCACCTTTGTATTCACCTGGGTCGTTTGGAGACTGAGGAAGAAGAGCGTGTTCTTGGGACTGACGTTGTACGCGGTCGCCCTTAGTGTCTCGGTGAGCTACGCCCTGAGCTATGCGTTTAATCTATCTATGTTCGTAGAGATACCGCAAGTGATGACGGGTATTTTCCTAGCCACGACGGTACTGGGATACCTCTTTTACAGAGCGGTCGGCAGGCTCGGCGTCCTTCAGAGGAGATACGGAACATAGCATGAGCCAGCAAAGGAGCGCGGTGAACATGATTTCGGGCGGAGTGGACTCTGTTGCAACTGCATACTACGTCAAGAAGGAACTTAGGCCAGGTAAACAGCTTCTGATATTCTGTAACTACAAACAACGGACATATGATTACGAGGAGTTCTGTATCAAGCAAATTTCGAAAGCGCTCAAGGCCCCGCTGAAGATCGTCGATTTGAAGTGGCTGGGAGACATCAGCACCTCGGTGCTCACACACCAAGAAAGAGCCATTTCAGAGACGGAGGAGGTCGACCTTTGGGACCCTGAGAAGGCGAGGCAGAGGATACTGAGGTGGTGGGACCCGTGCCGCAACGCGTTGCTGTTGCTCGTAGGTCTCGCTCATGCCGAGTCGTTCTACATCTCAAAAAGAGAGCGATATGACGTCTACATCGGCATCCGCAGAGAGACCCCTGTGGCCATGAAGGACAACACACCAGAGTTCCTAGAGGAGATGAATAGGCTAGAGGAGCAAGCTACACACCATGGCGGGTACAGGCTACTCGCCCCCCTCATAACGTATGATAAGGATAAGGTGGTCGAATTGGGAGAGAAGTTTGGGGTTCCTTGGGAGTACACCTACAGTTGCTATTCTGGGTACGGTTTCAAAGTTGTGAAGGGAAGAAAACTGCCTGTCCACTGTGGTGTCTGCTCGAATTGTCGCCGACGGAAGGTCGCGTTCAGAGACGCTGGTGTGAAAGACCCTTCGGTCTACGCCAGGTGACGTGGTCTATACCTGGTATCTGCTGAAAGGCGTTTTATATTCATATACTCTCAAGCTGGACAGTATGTAATCGCTTGCAGCCACAGTACTCGGCGAAGCTTGAGGCCACTTCTTGGGATCCAAAGCTCGAAGCCGAACTGAGACAGATATGGGAATATGAAAGGATATTTGATTTCAAGCCATCTAACAACAAGAATCTCAATTTTGTGATGGACACCCCGCCCCCCTACCCGTCAGGCAAACCGTGGCACCCTGGCGCGCTGACCCAGTACACCCAGATCGATATGATTGCAAGGTCGGCACGAATGCGTGGCCTGAACGTCCTTTATCCTATCGGTATTGATAGGAATGGACTCCCGGTCGAAATCTTCGCTGAGAGGAAATACCGGGTCCAGATGAGGAAGACCCCCCGCGAAGAGTTCATCAACCTCTGCAAGCACGCCCTGGATGACCTCGAGGCATACATGGTCGGCCTCCTAAAGACTCTTGGAATCTCGGGAGACTATTACAACAAATATAGGACTGACTCCGAAGATTACCGAAAGCTCACCCAGTGGTCGTTCATCGAGCTCTGGAATAAGGGGCTGATTTATGTAGCGAACAGGCCCAACAACTACTGCCCCGACTGTAACACCACTATAGCTGACGCAGAGATAGAGTACGACGAGCTTCCTACGTTTCTAGTCACGAATGCTTTCAAGGTGAAGGACAGCAGATTCGAGCTGCCAGTTGCAACGACCAGGCCGGAGCTGCTAGCCGCCTGTCAGATGCTCGTAGTGAACCCCACAGACGTCCGCTACAAGAAGTTCGTTGGGAAGTCAGCCATCGTCCCCATTTACAACAAAGAGGTGCCCATAGAGGCCCACAAGAGCGTGGATCCGAAGTTCGGAAGCGGGGTGGTCATGGTCTGCAGCTACGGAGACTACAACGACGTGATGTTGTTCAGGGAGTTCAAACTGAAGGAGGTGGTAGCTGTCGACATGGAAGGCAAAATGACCAGTGTTACAGGCAAGTATGCTGGGACCGCCATAAAGGATGCGAGGGCACAGATAATCCAAGACCTTCAAGATATTAGCGTAGCCAGGAAGGTCGAGCAGATACAACATAGGACGCCGCTCTGTGAGAGGAGCAAGACGCCCATAGAGATCATACCGATGGAAGAATACTATCTCAAACAGCTCGAGTTCAGACCGGCTCTGAAGAAGATAGCCAAGAAGATGGAATTCCATCCTGCCATGCACCGCCAGATATTGTTCGACTGGATAGACGTGCTCACCACGGACTACCCGATCTCTAGACGCAGATATTACGCCACCGAGATTCCGGTCTGGTACTGCAGTAAGTGTGGTACCCCACACCTTCCCAAGCCGGGGGTCTACTACCGCCCGTGGAGAGATGAAGCACCGTTCAAGAAATGCAAGAAGTGTGGCAACACGAAGTTCGTTGGCGAGACGCGGACGTTCGACACCTGGATGGACTCAAGCCTGTCCCCACTCTATGTATCAAAGCACATGAAAAATGCCCGTTTCCACAGCCTGACCTATCCTACTACTGTCAGAGTGCAGGGGAAAGACATAGTGAGGACGTGGCTCTACTACACCATGCTGAAGTGCTACCAGCTGACTGGGAAGGAGCCGTTCAAGCACGTGTGGATAGGGGGGATGGGCCAGGACGCCCAGGGGAGGAAAATGAGCAAGAGCCTCGGCAACTTCGTCGATGCGGAGCCAATCTTGGTAAAGTCAGGTGCCGACGCCTTCAGGTTCTGGGGCGCTTCTGAAGCCGGGTTAGGATATGACTTCCGGTTCAGTGAGGAGAGGATTGTAGGGGCCGGCAAGTTCCTGACGAAGTTTTGGAATACCTGCCGTTTCATCAGTTCGTTCCCCATCCCGGAGAAGGCGGAGCTCACCTGGACAGACAAATGGATGCTGAATGAGTTAGGTAAGCTGACTGAAAGTTGCGTGGAGGCCTATGGTCGTTTCGATGTGTTCGCCGTCTCTACGAAGACGAGGGAGTTCCTCTGGAACGTCTTCGCGTCCAACTACCTCGAGATGGCGAAGGGGAGGGCCTATGGAGACAGCGCCACCAAGGCTGAGCAGGAGGCCGCGTGGTATACGCTGCACAAGGTGGTGAAGACCCTGTTGCTGCTTCTGGCCCCGGTCATCCCCTACCTGACAGACTACGCCTGGAGGAAGCTCTATGGGACTCAGAGCATACATCTAGAGGTGTTCCCTAAGGCGGAGAAGTTCGAAGTGAGCGAGAAGGTGAGTCAGGGCATCATGGAATTTAATGCCCAGGTCTGGAAGACCAAGAAGGACAAGGGGTTGGCCCTGAAGGACCCAATAGCGGTGCGGATTCCTGTCCGTCTCAAGCACTTTGAAAAGGACCTAATGCGGATGCACCACATCACCAAGTAATCGAACTCTATTGGATTGCGGCTTCGGCGGCGCTTCCGTTGATGGCGTAAAAGACACCAAACGGGGCTTGGACCTCACTTTGGTGAATGACGAAGCAGCTGCCGTCTTTTGTCTTAGTTTATATGAGGAATCTGACCGTTGCGCCGATATGCAGATTGCAGCTTCATGGGGACGTTGTGTCTGGTGCGACAGCGACTTGAATCCGAAAAACAGCCTCGAAATGGCATACTCGTGTTGCTCTAGATGCCTATATCCAATGCCAACTGAATAGAATTTACACCCTCTACAGTTGACCATACTCGGCAGGGGTGAGCCTCGCCGAGACCGATGAAGCGTTCTCCTCCACGTGGAGGATGCTGGCAGCCTTGGGGATCGCTAACACGCGTGGATTCCGTGTGACCCAGTTGAGCATCACCTGGGCAGGGGACATCTTGTATTTCTGAAGTATTGTCTTTGGTATGGAGTCGGCTAACTTCCCCCTGGCAAGAGGGCTATAGGCTATGAGCGAGACCTCTTCTCTAGTACAATAGGGCAATATGTCTGCCTCGACGAGTCTGTTGCTGAATGAGTATTCCACCTGGTTGGAGTCGATTTCGTTCCTCGATAACGCACCTCTGGCTTCTTGTGTCTGCGCCACGCTGAAATTACTGACCCCGATGAACCTGATGGCGCCCTCCTCGACCAGACGTTCCATCGCCGCCATAGTCTCCCTTATCGGTATCTTTGGGTTCGGCCAATGCACTTGGTAAAGGTCGATGTAGGAAGTCCCTAGCCTCGTCAGGCTAGCCCTACATGCCTTGAGTACGCTGTCGTGATGAAGGTTCTCCGGGGATACCTTCGACGCTATGAAGACGTCGCTCCGGACGCCTTTGATCGCGTCAGCAACCACCTTTTCTGACCTTCCGTGGGCATACATCTCTGCGGTGTCGATGAGGTTGATGCCAAGCTCGATGCCCCTCCTCAGGGCGTCCACTTGGGCTTGGCGCTCTGCGGCGCTCGCGTACGAGCCGATTTTCCAGGTGCCCATGCCGATGGTAGAGACCTTCTCGTGTGTCCGCCCGAGGTAGCGATATTCCACGCGGCGGCGTCATCTACGGGGGGGTTAAGTGGTATCGCAGTCAGAAAGGTGATAAACCGAGCCCAAGGCGATGGGGCGTGCCGCGGTAGCTCAGCCTGGCTAGAGCGTGTGCCTTGTAAGCAAACGCCACGAAAGCACAAGGTCGAGGGACCGAAATGCCCATGTGCACGGAAAGCCCTCCCGCGGCTCCATCCTTAATCAGCCGCCGCTTCTGCGTTGCACCTCGAATACATCACGGACGGCGGCAGAAAGATACGCCCCATAGTCTTCGTCAGCGAACTCTGTCACGTCGACTTTCCCTACTTTGGTTGCGATTCTGTAGCCCAGCAGGTGGTAGCAGGTTTCTTCCTTTCCGCCTAGGACGCGGAAGAAGAAGTTGCTACATGAACAGTAGGGCCTTTCTGGGTCGATGAATTCGTCACCTAGCCTGCCGACTACTGTTATCACCTTCCTCCCGCTCGGGGAGAAACGGGCTTCCTTGACGCTCCCCGATACAGCAGCATCCAGGGCCCTGTCCAGCTTCGCCCCATACCTTTCGAATTCAGGGAACCTCGTCTTCATGAGGTCCTTCTCTTGTGCCACCGTGATCACCCGTTAGGGCGGAGGAATTGGGTGAGCGAGCTCTGGTTCTCGACGATGGAAAGCCCTGACACGCGGATTCCGACCCTCCTGAAGTCCCTCGCTACCGACCCGCTGAGCTCTTGGAACAGTGAAAGAGCAAGCTCTCGGAGCACCGCGGCATCGTCTGATGGGACGTCCAAGCTCAAGCTCTTCGTTTTGGTCGAGAGGTCTGCCAGTATTCCTATCGCTGTCACCGTCCTAAACGTCTTGCCTGACGCGACAAGCTTACGGTGGACGTGTTCCACTCCCTTGGAGAGTTGATCAAATGCCTCTTGCGGATCTCTGGTATCTCGTTTGAGGGTGACGATTCGGCTGAACTGGGTGGGCGGAGCTCCAGACACCACGGGGTCAGGGTCCGTCCCGGTTGCTGCGCCCAGAAGATACGCGCTCAGCTTTCTCCCGAACGCTCTTTCCAGGTCTGCAGGCTGAGCCCTTGCGAGCTCTCCAGCAGTCCTGATTCCCATGCCGCCGAGGGTGGCCGATGTCTTGGGGCCGACTCCGTAGAGTTTGGCTACAGGGATGGAGGCCAGGAACGATTCAGTCTCTTCCGGGGAGACCGCCTTCAGTCCGTTGGGCTTAGCGATGTCAGATCCCAACTTCGCGACAATCTTGCTCCTCCCTAGCCCGATGGAGCTCGTGAGGTGCTCCCGGGCAAAAATCGCGGTTTTGATCGAGTTTGCAGCTTCCACGGCCTTCGAGTAGTCTCCGCCGGTCGAAGATGTAACGTCGAAGAAAGCCTCGTCTATGCCGGTGGGCTCCAAGACGTCTACGCGCCCCTCGAGTTCCTCCATGATTCTGCCAGAGACGATTTCGTATTTCTCATGCTCCATCTTGATTACCGCCGCGTCCGTTCCGTCGAGCGCCTTCTTTGCCGATGATATGGGCATCCCTGAGCGCACCCCTAGTTCCCTTGCCTTGTAGTTAGCGGTACTAACCACCCCGCTGTCTTCTGTCCTCCCGGAGAAGACGCACACGATGACGGGCCTGGACTTCAGCGATGGGTTCTCTACCTCCTCGACCTGGGCATAGAAGTAGTCGAGGTCGATGTGCCCAACCACGCGGTCCAAGGATCTAGACGAACGATGGTTTTGTTTTAAGCTGTTTGTGATACCGCGGCACTCGGGGTTTCGAGGCGACGAGAACCACCCTAGACTTCGTCCACCTGTTTATGGTGCCTTTCTCGAAGACCGCATGGAGTAACGTCCTAATGATTCGGTCGGCGTCCCCCCAGGCGCGCCTTACCGACTTTTCCTCTGGCCCACCCAGTCCTACCGGGTCGAGCCACTTCTCGAATGAAACCTGCTCGTCGAGGACCTGCGAAAAACGTATCTCTAGCCCGGCCGCAGAGATCATCGACCTCCACTTGCCGGGGGTGAACGCTTCCACGTGGCTGCAGTCGCGGAGTTTTTCAATCGTGTTCGAAAAGGCCTCGGCCCCTTCGGGTGGCGACATATCTGCAACCCCCAGGCGTCCTCCTGGCTTCAGCACCCTCTTAGCCTCCTGGATGAATCGAGGGACGTCGGCGAAGTGGTGTGTCGCCCTCCTCGTCGTCACAATGTCGAACGAACCGTCGCTGGCTCTGATGTCTAGCGCGTCCCCCAACTCGAACGTGGTATTAGCCAAACCCTTGGACGAACTTAGACGCTTGGCCTCTTCGAGCATCTCAGAGGTCACGTCTATGCCCGTAACCCGCCCGACGAGTGGGGCAATGGCTACTGCCGTGAACCCAGTCCCAGTGGCTACGTCAAGGGCGACATCGCCTGGCTTCGGGTCTAGGGCCGCAAGCAGGCTGGCGAGGTCTGTGCCGTGGGCGTGGCCCCGGCTCTTCGAATACTCCTGAGCGTGGGCCCCGAAGAACCTCTCAATCGGACCCTTCTTTCCTGCCATATACCTCTTCAGTCAGATGGGGGTTTTTAACGATGCTAAAGTGAAATGGGCCGCTTTGCCCGCAAGATGCGACATAGTAGTTGTCGGCGCTGGCATAATGGGTGTTGCTTCGGCATATCATCTTCAAAAGAACAACCCTGGTAAGAAGATCCTGCTTGTCGACCGCTACGGCGCGGCGGGTCAGGGGAACACCGGGAAGAGCAACGCCATGTTCAGGAACACTTTCTCCTCCTCTGACAACCAAATCCTGGCAGACAGCTCGATTGACTTCTATCTCCACGTCCAGAAAGAGCTGAAAGTGGATCTGGGCCTCCAAGAGATTGGGTACCTCTGGTTGATGGACGAGACGAAGCTCTCTAAAAGTGAGCCGTACCTCAGACGAATGAGGAGCAATGACGTCGAGGTAGCTTTGTTCGGAAAGGAGCAGCTCAGACGCCTCATCCCGGGCATGATGACGAATTTTGGACCAGGAGGCGATGCAGAATTGATGGGCCTCCCTCCAATCGACGGCGGCGTCTTCGGCCCGAAGTGCGGGCGGCTCGACCCTGATCGGCTCGTTCGTTTCTATGCCAGTGAATTTAGGAGGGCGGGAGGAGAGGTCGCCTTTGGTTCCGAGGTGAAGAAGCTGGTGGTGACACCATCAAAACCCCTCGGGATTGAGGGCGAACCGCTAGTTTGGCAGGAGGCTAATGTCGAAGGCGTCTCCATCCGGGATAGCTTGAGAGCAGATGTAATCGCTGGCACGGTGGTCCTTGCCGGCGGGGCGTGGCTGAACGAGTTGCTGGAACCGATCGGGGTGGACGGTCACGTGAAGGCGAAGAAGAGACAGCTGTTCAGCGTCTACGCCGAAGGGACAGGGCTGAAGAAGCTCCTCTGGACTCCCGGGTTCAACCCGTTCGGGTTGCTCCCCATGGTGATACTTCCAAAGGCAGGGGTGCACTTCAAGCCTGTGAACGAGGAAGGGTGCTTCTGGGTGGCCTGCGAAGACGATCTGAACCGCCCGTTCGTCGACCTCCCTGAGCACGACCTGAGTAGGTACGTCCCAGAGCGCCAGTACTACGAAAGGGGGATTTACCCGGTGCTGGCATCATACTTTCCGGACTTCAGGGGTTCAAGGCTGAAAGCCATGTGGGCTGGGCTTTACGCTTACAACACGATGGATAACCTGCCGTTGGCGTTCAGATCCGGGAACCTGATCGTTGTGGGAGGGGACAGCGGGAGCGGAATCATGAAGGGTGACGCCCTGGGGAGGGTGGTGGACTCCCTATACCGGGACGAAGGTGAGGTGTTGCTCTACGGTGGCAGAAGCTACAAGACCTCAAAGTTGAGCGTTGAGAAGAGGGACGTAGAACGTGAAGCGTGGGTGATCTGACTCCGTTCGGACCGAGGCGCACGATGTACTGTCGTGCGGCTGGAGCTGACCAGCCCGATGTCCCTATTGGGTCGGGCGCGCTGTGTTTAATCTGGCTCCTCTTCCCGTTGTCAATGGTGCACAGAGATCCTAGGTCAATATGGCGTCGCCCTGCTTAAGGATTGCAATCACTTCTGGCCTGAGGATTTCCATTGGGAGTTCTTTCCCTTCTTGCAGAAGTTGCCTCATGCGAGTCTGACTGACGGCGAGGTGCTCCTCTTCTCTGTGCGGGCAAGTCTTGGCGGTAGCCATCGCTCTGCACACCTTACAGTAGAAGGTCTCCATGTATCTGAGGGGGGTGATGCCTACGTCGAACCGATCGAAGATTTCGTGGCACGCATATGGATCATAGTACTTCCCCACCCCCGCCTGGTCTCTCCCTACTATGTAGTGGGTGGCTCCGAAGTTCTTGCGGATGATGGCTAACAAAAGCGCGGCCTTCGGCCCGCCGTAGCGCATCGTTATGGAAAGCGACGAGAGCACGACCCTGTCTTTCGGGTAGTACCCGTCCACAATCTGCCTGTATGCTTCCATAATTACCGCTGGTTTGTAGTCTCCTTTCTTCAACCTGCCAATGACCGGCTGGACCAGGAGACCGTCGATGTCCGAGCGTTCAAGTGAGACTTTCTGGATGTATTCGTGTGCTGTGTGTGGTGGGTTCCTGCACTGGTAGGCTACGACGTTCCGCCACCCCTTGCGCCTGAACACCTCCCTTGTCTCCTTGGGAGTCATCTCGTGGGCTACCGTCGGGAGGTCGAGCCTCCGCAGTAGGGCCACCTTCCCGGCGAGGGCCGTGTCGCCGTAGTTGTTGAAGATGTCAGCGATGTTGGGGTGGTTCCGGTCTGTCGTGCCATATGCACCTTGGGCGAACTCCTCCTTCGGAAGAGCGTAAATCTCTGAAACGTCGAGGGTCGCGAAGACCCTGTCGCCCCAGTCAAGTAGGGCCACCCGCTCTCCTTCATGAATCCCTTTCGCTTGGTCCTTCTGGACGCTCATGACCACTGGGATGGTCCATGGAAGGTTGTTTGGGAGTCTCCCCTCCGAGGTCACCGTGTGGAACGTGGCCGAATCCATGAAGCCCTCCAAGGGAGAGTACGCTCCGGTGGCAATCTTCTCCGTGTCGTAAACGAAGTCGATGAATGGTTGTATCTTGGTGAGTTCGCCTGCTTCGCCAAGCTTCTGCTGGGCTTCTCCGGGAGCGACCTCCAGGTCCACCAGTCTGCCTCCGTAGGGTTCCCCAGGCGAAGAGACGGCGGTCAGACTCAATTACCTACAAGTTGGACGTATGGGCGTGTGAAGAGCGACCATTCGCCCGTCGTGGGATTCCGTCTCGAGTTGACGAACACGTGCCAGTTCTTGTCGTCGACCCCAGGGAAGTCGGACCTGTAGCAGTAGCCAGGCCACCTTGTCTCCTTTCTGTACATGGTATGCCTGAGGACCGCCTCCGCTGTCAGAACTCTGTGGTGCAACTCCCATGCTCTCTGGAGCTGGTGCAAGTTCTCTGCCCCCAAGTGAATGAGATCCTCCTCAAGCATCCCCAGCAGTTCCAGGCCTCTGTTAAGCAGCACCGCGTTGGTGGTGTAGTAAGAACCCCAACCCCCTACATATTCGTCCATTATCTTCTCCAGCCTTACGACGCCTTGGTCAGGATAGAGGTAGAAAGGAGACACCGTCCCCCTGGTTATCATGTTCCGCCCGAGTTTGTACGTCTCCATCGGCCTGAAAATCTCGTCTCTGACAGCATCTACCCTTCCAGACGCGACCACGGGCTTCTTGTCTGAGACTTTTTCGGCGATGTACGCGACGGCAGCCTTACCTGCCATTCTCCCTTCGGTGAAAGAACCAGAGGAAAACTTGTGGGCGGAACCACCGATGGTGTCGCCGGCTCCGAAGAGCCCCTGGACAGTAGTCATCCGATTAAAACCCCAGGCATACTCGCCGGACGAAAGGTCGGCCGGGCCGCTTGCCCAGGCTCCCGAACATGTTGCGTGCGAACCCATTATGTATGGTTCGGACGGCTGAAGCTCCGAGGGTCTCTTCTTGGGGTCTATGTTCTGAGAGGCCCAGACGATGGTCTGGCTCATGGTCATATCGAGGAAGTCTTCGTGGCCCAGTTCTTCCTTCTCCCTCGTGTCTAAGACTTTCTCTGTGTGGATGAATATGGGGCTCCTCCCTGCCTTTATCTCCCTCAGCATGGCGTCGTTCCTCAGGCATGTCGGGAAGGGCTTTGTGTCGACGTAGTTCCCATAGAGAGCGCGCTGCTCCTCCCTGTACTTCAACTCGTAATCTTCGCCGTAGGCATTGGATGCTGTGGCCTTCAGCGCCAGAAACCAGGCCCCCACCGGGCCGTAACCGTCCTTGAACCTTGTGACGACAAGTTTGTTTTCCATCTGTGTCATCTCGGCACCGACGCCGATAAGCAGGGCGTAGGCAGAGCCTGTGCTCCACGGAGAGTACCAAGTCCTCCCAGCGCCCTCTCCGACGGAGCGCGGCCTGAACACGTGCGTCGCTCCGCCTGCCGCGACTATCACCGCCTTGGCCTTGAAGACGTAGAACGTCCCATCCCTCACGCCGATTCCAGCTGCCCCTGCGATTTTGTTGCTGTCTTCGGCGTTGGTCAGCAGATGGGTGATCATCACCCTGTTATAGACCTCCGTCGCGGCCTTCGTAGCTGCCTCGGCCACTATCGGCTTGTACGACTCTCCATGTATCAGTATCTGCCATCTCCCCTCTCGCTTGTATCGCTTGGTCTGATCGTCGTAGATTATCGGGAGCCCCCACTCCTCGAAGAGGTGGACTGTCGAATCGACGTGTCTGGCTATGTCGAAGACCAGGTCCTCTCTGACTAGCCCCATGAGGTCGTTCCTGACATACTTCACGAAGTCCTCTGGGGTGTTCTCGTTCCAGCGCATCCCCATGTAGCAGTTGATGGCTGAGAGCCCCATGGCGACAGCGCCACTCCTCTCAATCTGCCCCTTCTCCACGACGACGATTTTGAGGTCCCTCCCCCAGTATCTGGCTTCGTAGGCAGCCCCGCACCCCGCCATCCCTCCTCCGACGATTAAGACGTCGCTGTCGACGAACTTGGTCTTCATCGCTTCACTGTCACCAAGCCCCGGTCTGTCTTGAGATATTCTGGCTCATGGGAGAGTAACTGAGAGTCGAACTGCTCTTTGGTCGGTGCTTTCTGAGACTGCGGCGGAAAGATGGAACCCCACGTTGTCGTCCGTATTGGGAAGGTGAACTCGTTCTTCGACCCGTCTCTATACTTCAGCTTCCACATGACTTTGTTCGTCTCCTTGTCTCTAAGGACGGTGAGTTTGTGGTCCAGGGGGGCGAAGTCAGCGTATCCTCTCATGTCGATGGCGTGCTGGGGGCATTCCTTCACGCATGAGTAGCACTCCCAGCAGTAGTTCGGTTCGACGTTGTAGGCCTTTCTCCCGCTGAATATGCTGTTCGAGAGGTGCATTATGTCGCTGGGGCAGATGTCCACGCACTTGCCACAGCCATCGCATTTGTTGGGGTCGACGTATGTCGGCATTAGCTACGTTCACCTTCACTGCTGTAGGGTAGGGTGGGGAGTACAGGCTCTTTCCCTATTCTCCTGTCGACCTCTTCGTGTAGTATCGAGACCGGCTTTGATATCGCGTGGAAGAACTTCGTGAATGGAGCCGTGGCCAGTAGGGTGACCACGAAGGCCATGTGCAGCCAGAAGGTCCCGGAGACCCAGCCTGGCCCTGAAGTTGAATAGACTGCCTCTTGGGTGATGAACCCAGTGACTACCGTCATGCAGAGGGTAATCATGAAGACGTCGGAACGGGTCAGACGCCACAATGGTGCCTGCTCCCGGTAACGGACATAGAACAT
This sequence comes from archaeon, assembly GCA_021786335.1. The sequence continues at coordinate 2,576 of JAJYNM010000023.1, read as the reverse complement.
AGCCAAGAATCCCATGACTACCAGTGTACCTCCCGCATTTCCAAACAACTTCACTGGGTTGGTGAGCGGCAGTATGATGTCGGTGGGGTTCGTTATGAAAGCGAGCGTGGTGGAGATTCCGAGAAAGACGAAGCCCCAGAAGATGGCCAGATGAGCGATTCGCTTCAGTCTGCTGCAAGTGTCAAGCACCTTAGTAGTGAAGACATCCCTGAACAATACAGTAAGCAGGCTCCTGAAGGCGACCCCCCATGTCGCCGTCCCCCCTACAATGCCCTCCGTGGTATTCAGGCGCCACCGGTCGAAGTGATGAAGCGAACCACCTCTGATCTTGTATGTCACCCCCGCCACTACGACGACTAGGACTGCGATGCTTCCTAGGTCGATGAGCTCGTTGGATACTGGAAGGTTCATGAACGACAATGCTGCTCTTCGCTCCTAGTTGGGACAGGTGGCATCTCCATTTGCTTTGCTCTGCGCCATGCGTGAAGTATTAATCACTTCTCATCTCAAGCGGATAGACATCATCACTGCCACTCCAACCCCTTACCGGTTGTGGTTTGGCAACCGTTGTGGGCGTCACGCGGCGTCTACATATTTGCCGGGGTTCATGATGCCTTTCGGGTCCAGCAGCCGTTTGATTTCCTTCATCAATCTAAGCGACTCTGCGCCATCGTGAGATTGCAGTTGCTCCCTGAGGAGTTTGGCCTTCTGAATCCCGATACCGTGTTCTCCGCTGACCGAGCCTCCGGCCCCTATTGCATACCTGCATATCTCCTCATAAGCTTCTGCCGCGGAAGCCGCACTGACCTTATCGTTTCCGTCGTAGAGGATGACCGGGTGTACGTTCCCGTCCCCGGCATGCCCAACGACCGGGATGAGCAGATGGTGCTTCGAGGCGACGTCCTTTACTTTCCTAAGATAGTCTCCCAGTTTATCCAGTGGTATCGACACGTCTTCCACCTGCGCCGACGGGGCAAGACTCTTCACCGCGAGGTATGCATTGGCCCTTACTTCATAGAGGGCTTGGGCTTCCTCTTGGTCCTTTGCTATCTTCAGTGTCTTCGCGCCATGGTCCTTTAGAACGTCTGTCGCCGTGGGAAGTTCTGCGTCGTCCACATCAATAATCAAAGTCGCTTCGGCCTCGTCGAGGTGCTGGTCGAGTCTCTCGTTTATCGCTCTGATGTGGTCTTTGTCTATGAACTCGAACAGCCCTGGGATGACCCTAGCAGCCCGCAGCGCCGCGATGACATCGCCTACTGGCCCCCAGTCGTCGAATGTGGCCAAGATTCTGCGTGGGGGAGAGAGAGGGAGCGGGATGATCTTCAGATAGGCCTCCGTGACTATGCCTAGAGTCCCTTCGCTCCCGACAATCAGGTGGACGAGGTCGTAGCCCGCCCGGTTCTTGGGAAGGGGTTCTCCCAAGGAGGTTACTTTGCCGTTGGGTAGGACGACCCTCAGCGCCAGGACCCAATCCTTCATGGTCCCATATTTGACGCACCGAAGCCCTCCCGAGCCTTCGGCTATCGCGCCCCCGACGGTGCAGACGTAGCTGCTGGCTGGGTCTGGCGGGAAGAAGAAGCCTTGCTTCCCGAGTTCTATATTCAACTCTTCCAAGGTGATACCGGGTTGGACACGGACGTGCCAGTTCAGAGTGTCCACGTGGATTACCTTGTTCATCTTCCGCATGTCTATGATGATCCCCCCGTTCAACACCGCAGCCCCAGTAAGACTGCTCCCCCCTCCCCTGGCCAGTACCGGGATTAGTTTCTCGGCAGCGAACGCGACTATCTTCGCTACCTCGTCTTCGGTGTTGGGTATCACCGCCGCCGAGGGAATCCCCCCATACTCTGCCATGTCCCTTGAGTAGTCTTCGCAGGCCTTGGCACCAACCACGACGTTCTCTCTGCCGACGATGTCTCCTAAGCCGGTTACCAACGCATTCTGCTCCAACGTAAAACCGTCCTGACAGCCAGTTGAGAAACTATTATAGCTTGAGACGTGCCATTTTAGGCTGAGCTCCCCGAGCATCAAGGACTCCCCTGTCTCTAGAAGTGCTTGCGAAGGGCCGCCGAGAGGGTCTCGAAGAAGTTCGAAGTGGAATTGTAATGATTTTCCAGGTGCGGCGACGCAATTCGACAGTTTCTGTGTGATTCAAAAGCGAAGGTGCGACGGCATTAGAAGACGTGTCCCAATGGAAGAAGTATTTCGTGGAGTGCGGGACTGACATGTTGATTCCGTGCGTGTGCCAGGAGACCATTGCAGTATGGGATCAACAAAAGAATCTCATTCTGATTCCCCACCAGATTTCATCAAGCACTCTTAGCAGAATCGTGCTCCCACACCAGGAAGTGTACACAAGAACCTTCGTCGTGACTACCACCGCCTCGATTACGCTGATTCCACTATCGCCACACGCAAAGCGACGGTGATTGGGTTTGTCGTTGACGCACGAAGATTGAGAGGCGTGAAGGGTCCAGTTATGCGAAGCCGTCGCTCTTTCTTAAGGCTACACTAGAAAGCGATTGCGTCTTTTTCTTGAAACAGACGCCGATGCGCAAACTCTTTGAAATCTAGAA
>JAJYNM010000057.1 GCA_021786335.1 archaeon | reverse complement strand
CGAGCCTCTTCTTGTCCGGGTCATTGAACACATAGGTCCCTGCGCCGCAGGCGAAGTGAATCGAGAGTTCATACTGCTCCTTCTTGGTGAAGGCCTCTATGAACCCTGTCACAGGGGAACAGGACGGGACAGGGAACCACCCGTCCTTCGAAATCATGCCGTTGGTCTGTTCTTCTATCCTCTCGATGCAATCAGGTATGGTTATCCTGTACTTCGCCCTCTCCGACTTCGTCAGCCTGCCTGTAAGCGAGACCGGCTGGAAGTTGACCGCGTGGACGGTGTCGATGTTCTTCGCACCGAAACGTATTATGTCCCCGAGCTCGTGGTCGTTGATTGACTTTATGACGGTCGGGACAAGAACTACGCCCAAACCCACCTTCCGGCAGGCGTCGATGGCGTAGGGCGCCTCCCAGTGGTTCTTCGGGTTGGTCTTCGGAGTGACACCGTCAAAGCTCATGTAGAGGTTGGAGACACCGGCGTCCTTCAGACGCTTCGCAAGCCCTGGGTTGAGAGCGAGATTTATGCCGTTTGTGTTGAGCTGGATGTGGTCCACCCCTTCCTCTTTCAGTATCTTGATGATGGTCGGGAGCTCCTCGCGGAGCGTCGGCTCCCCGCCGGTAATCTGGACTGAGTTGCCAGCCACGGGCCTTTCTGCCTTCAACGAGCGCCCCATCTCCCTGATCTGGTCTAGGGTCGGCTCGTAGACGTAAGCCCCCTCCAGTCCCTTCTTGACGTAGAAGAAGCAGTACCAGCAGGTGAGGTCGCACCTGTTCGTCACTATGATGTTCGAAAGGCCTGTGTGCGATAGGTGGTTGGAGCAGAGGCCACAGTTCGCCGGGCATGAGCAGACGTCAAGCGGGACATTGGCTGCGTGGGTCCCCTTCCCGTCCTTCCAGTAGCGTGAGAACTTGCTGTACATCTCGTAGGAGCCGAAGTAGAGCTCTTCGGTCTCGCCGTGCTGAGGGCATGTCTTCGTCATCCAGACCTTGTTGTCGCGCTCAAAGACGATGGCAGGCAGTATCCGGTTGCAGTCAGGGCAGATGGACTGCGTCTGGCGGATGAAGTTCCCCTTGGAGACTTCTTTCTTCAGTTCAAGGCTTACGTCAGCGATTTGAGCCAAAGTAGGTTCGCTGGAGTCTCTCCCCAGCCGAGCGCATATAAGCATTTTTACTTTCCAGAGGGTGAAAAGTTAAAGACAGCCCGTGTGATTAGACTAGCTGATGACTCTGAGCGAGCGTGCAATGGCTTCCCTCGAGGCGCTTGGGCTGACGGGGAGCGAAGTGAAGGCCTACGTCGCCCTTCTGAAGGGGGGGACAATGACTGCGAGCGACGTGAGCAGGGAGGCCAGGATACCATACTCCAAGGTATACGATGCGCTCGAGTCCCTCCACAGGCACGGCTGGGTGGAGGAACAGAAGAGAAGGCCGACGGTCTATACGGCCAAGCCCCCCGACACGGCCTTGGAGGAGCTGAAGTCTCGCCAGGAGACCGAGAGGAAGGAGAAGGAGCAGTTCGCGCTCGAAGAGCTGATGGGGATATACGTCAGCAGGGGGGAACAGGAGAAACCAGACATATGGATCATGCGGGGGACGAACGAGATTCTCTCGAGGGTGAAGAACCTCCTCCTGAACTGCAGGGCAGAGTTGCTCATCGCCCTGCCAGCACAGTTGGCGCCGTTCACCGACAGAATCGAGCCGTTGCTCGCGACGCTCAAGGAGAAGGGGGTGAAGTGCCTGATACTCACATCTCCTGACCTCCCGAAGGAGGCGGCGGGCCAACTGGCTAGGCACTCGGAGCTCAGGACGAGGAAGACCATGTATGGCGGAGGTCTCGTGTCAGATTCGCGCGAAGTAGTCCTCCTGCTCGGAGGAGGCGAGCAGGGAGGACTCCCGCTGGCCATCTGGGCATCACACCACGGGCTGGCGAGTTTCGCCAAGGACTACTTCGAGTTCCTGTGGAACTCACCAGGGACGACAGAACGATGAACAGGAGAAAGGGCCTCAAAGACGAGGAGGGCGTCCTCGAGCGGCTCGGCATGGACGCCGGCCTGTCCCGGGGTGAAGCGTCGTTGTACCTCAGGTTGCTCCAGGAAGGACACATCTCCTTGCCCAGGGGAGGGGAGGCCGCGACCCTCCTGGAGAGAGGGATGGCTATAGTCTCCGGGGATGGAAAGAGGATAATCCCAGTCCATCCCAGGCTCGGCATCGCAAACCACTACAGGACGTGGAGGGAAGCGGTGATAAGGGAGATCAACGAGAGACGGATGAGGGTGGACAGGCTGATTCTCGAGCTGATCCCCCTCTACGAGGCCGCAACGGAGAAAAAGGCGGATGCCAAGGGCGCCTAAAGCCATGGCTGCGCCACATGAGCATGAGATAGTCTTCTTGGGGATGGTCAACGTGAACCGCGACAACTACCTGCAGGGGGTGGTGGACGTTTGGAGGTGCAGAGGGTGCAAGAGGCTCTTCTGCGACGACAAGCGGTATGATGAGCCACTGAAGGCGAGCGTGGGGTTTGAGTCGATCCCCGATGACGAAGAGTGGGCTGTGCTGACGTGCACCACCCCGAAGGATGTGTACATGAACTCCCTAGGGGTCAAACCGGGTAAGAAGGTCACCCACACATGCAGGGACGGCCATGTACAAGAGTTCTTGGTGGGGGAGGGCTACACGCTCTCGCCTAACACAGGCAGCCCCATCCACAGGCTGTATCTCGTGAAGGACAACATCAACAAGAACATTGAGGCAGGGCATTACAGGCTGACGATGGTGAAGTAGCCTGGCTCTGACACCAAGAGCCTCGGCAGTACTCAACCTTCTGACCGGGGTTTGGGCTGTGGTAGTCGGCTGGGGCTTCGGCCAGTCGCTGCTGTGCCCCACCAGCGGATGCCCAATACCAGCCCTTCAGGTTGCCGTGCCCGTGCTTGGGGCGGTTCTTGTCCTGGACGCGCTTGTGTGCTACGTTGGATTCAGGATTGCTTTCATGGTGGGCGGCGCCCTCTGTGCGATTGTAGCCGCTATCCCCCTCTACAACTGGGCCGGACGGTATGGAGGAGGGGCCTGGGCAGGTCTGGTCGTCCTTTCCCTTGTGTCACTGATTTTCAACCTCCTGGCATTGATGCCCAGGGAGCAACTGAAGGAGCAGGCGAACCCGATGAACCTGCCTGTGTTCGGCTAGGCTTCGAAGCTGAAGAAGCGCCTCCCCCTCAGCATCTCTTCGGAGTTCGTCTTCAGCCGGTCGACCCTGAAGGCCCAGTAGGACGGCTGTGAGAACCTCAGCATCCGAACCGCCCTTTCCAAGATGCCGAGGGCTACCGCGTCTTCACCCTTCTGATGGTGGACGAAGGCGGCGCAGACCAGTATCATCCCCTGTAGGAGGGCCCTCTCGTCTCCGCTCTTCGTCCGCCAGACCCCCTCCAGAACTTCATGGCACTCCCAGTACCGCTCAGAGTTGAACAGCGCCTTGGCTTCGGAGAGGAGTTCGTGTTCAGGCCGGAACTTTGGCGCGGTGTTCAGGTCGTGGGTGAACTCGACCTCGACCAGGGGCGCCAGGGTGGCCATGAAGAGGTCGAAGTCCGGGCGGCCAGGCGCGAAGACGTCCAGCTCCAGGGCGCCGTATGACGTCCACTTCGGGTTGCGCGCATCCATGCCGAGCTCTCTGGCCATCGCCCGCACGACCCCCAGGAGGTCGCCTTGGAAGTGGCCCCCCTCTAGCCTGATGAGAAATCGCAACACAACGAGAAAGATGCCTGCAACGCTTTAATGTTAAGCCAGCCTTGTAGATGTCGTGGGTGATGACCGGATTTAGCCTACTGAACCGACAGATGTCGAGGATCTTGAGTACGAGAACCCACACATCGCGCGGGGTGAGCGTCTCGGCGTGTCGGGAATCAATTTATAACCTCTGAAACGCGCCGCGGGTTCAGGCGAAGTCGGGTGGTTGAGCTTGATCTCACCTGCAATCTAGAGGGGTTCAGAAGGTTTCTGATCAGCAGCACATGCAGGAGCTTCATCCCTGAATCTTACCTTAGGGACCCTGAAGTATTCCCCGAGAAGCAGGGAGACCAAGGGTCCATCTACGTCGAGGCCGTCGACAAGGTCGACCTCAAAAAGATCAGAGACATCACATTCATCAACGCGAGGGACGTGCTTGGCATCATCTACACCTCCAAGAGCGGAAACACGAAGCTGAAGTGGCGCCAGCTCAGGGGGAAGATAGGGAGGATGTCCGGCGACGCCTCTGCGAACTCACTGGTGAACCTCTCGATGGCAAGAATCCTCTCGCCAGAAGACGTCGAGGCTATCATGGCGAACCAGCAGGGCGAGGAAGGCGTCCAGATGCCCCCGGAGGAGCCGCAGCAGGGGTCGCCTGAAGAGACGCACGGCGAGCCCGGGTCAGACGCACAACAATAGCCCGTTTCCATGCAGCAAACGGCACGCAAACGGCCGGCGCTGAGTTTATACCAGCGGCATGGGACGACGCACCAATGGGCAAGGTGAAGGTGAACCGGATCAGCGGAGTTACTGACCCTCTGACTGGGCTCCCCGCGAAACAGATCGAGCTGGTTGAGGTCAGAGATGCGCGCAGGCCGGAAATGTTCCCTGCCAGCGACGAGGCCAGAGTCGTCCAGGGGATGGTGTCGCAGTTGCAGTCCATGGGTCTGATGCCCCAGATGAGGGAAGTAGGGTTCTCCAAGATTATCATGACC
>JAJYNM010000028.1 GCA_021786335.1 archaeon | reverse complement strand
GGTGAAACGCCACCACTGCTGGATGTTGGTGGGCTCGCGGGGTTCCCAGTACCCCTTCGGCCCTAGCGAGCGAAGTTGGTCCGCAGCCCAGCCTACTCGTCCTATCTCTGACCGAGCCTTCTTGACTTCAGGGTCGTCCTCGCCCCGTCCCAGAAGCTCTCTGAGCGCGTAGTATCGGACTGAGGGTTGGTCTTCTTCGAGCAGCCAGTCAAGTACGCTCTTTGATGGCACCAGACACTATTTGCACAATGTGGTTTTATGAACCTTCGGCGAGAAGACCATGGCCGCTTGAGTGGCGCGCACCCAGGGGACCAATTGCCCTGCTCATGGCAGCGTGGACCCGATTTGCGAGCCCGCGACGTGGACGGACTTTCGTCCCATAAAGGACCGCTTAGAGCATCGCTCAAGGCGAGAAGAGGTTGGTAGATAGGGTCTACAAGGCGGGCATTCCTCAGCTCCGAAAGGACCTCGCTAGACCGAAGAAGTAGTTCTCCGTCCTGGACTCGGGGACGGACTGGACGAAGCCCAGAATCGATTCCCTGCTCAGATATGCGAAGGCCCTAGAGGGACTGCTGAGCCAGCGGGACTTCGCCGAGTATTCGCGCCATAGGAGAGGGGTGGTGATGTTCCACTCCGACCTTGTATATCTAAGGGACAACATGAAAGCCCTGGAGCGCACGCTCGAGTCAGAGAAGAAGCACAAAGGAGCGGCATGAGTACTATCCCCTATTAATCGCGGAGTCGGGAAGAGATTCGAACCCATAATGGATAGGGACCCCACCGGGCCCGTTATGGAATAGCTCGGAATGAACTCTGACCGGCTTGGATAACTCATTTTAGGCGATTCGCCGCATGACCCCGGTCTGATCATGAAGTTGCCGGCCGGATACGAATCGGCGATCTTGACTTGGATGTACAAGCGCTTGAGTCGCGCCGGAAGGCAGCGTTGGCCGGCTCCTTTCGAGGTAGCGCTGACATTGCCGGTACTGCTACACCATGGAAGGTTAGGAGCGACCCCGAGTCTATCGCGCAAGGCTCGTTGGTGGCAGCGTTGAAGGCGACGTAAGACAGAATTGAAGACGGCGAAGTCGGAAGCGAATACATGTCCAGCAGTCCTCCGCAATGCCCGTCGTAGACGAGGATGCAGTCATAGTTCTGCGGGGCCATAATGATCCGACTCTGTGCGGGTCGTCGGACAAGCCGATGAAGGGACCGCAGGTGCCAGGATAGGTTTCGGAAACCACGGCCCCAGGAGGGTTCAATGCCGCGAGTTGGCTCTCGCCTGAAACGTAGACGAAACCCGTCGTCTCATCAATGGTCGCCGTTGCGCAGTATGCGGAATCTAGGGGCGTCACGTTCATCAAAGCAGCGCTCACCCCGTTCACAACCGACGCTATCGAACCGCGTGGAATCCGTAACAAGGGTGGCGTTTCAGTCCATGAAGCTAGTTACCAGAACAGCCAAACGATCTTTGGCTGGGCTGTTGCCCCTATCTTTTCAGTGCCTGGAGCACGCCATCCGCTGTTTGATCAGTCGTAGGCTTTGGCCCGGTGTCTGATCCTTAGGACCACGACGTCGCTGTCCGAGAGGGCATAAACTACCCTGTACTCGCCGATTCTGAGTTTAAGGAGGCCCTCGAAGTCTCCATGGAGCCGCTCGCCCGACTGAGAGTCTTCGCCCAGGACCATCCTGACCTGGTTCAGGATCCGGGCCACATCTTTCGGGGCAATCTTCTTGAGGTCGCGACTGACGGACGACTTGTAGAATGTTCTACTGGTCAAGCTTGACCAGTTCTTTCTCCGACACCAGTCGGTCGTCCTTGTCGTTCAACCGGTGCAGGGCGACTAGGTAGTCTTCATACTCCTCCAAGTACTCCTTCAAAGCCTTCGTGACGATGTACGTCTTGGGGCGGTCCAGAGACTTGGCGAGTTCCTCAAGGCGCTTTGCAACGTCCTCGGGGAGCCTTACCGAAACTGCTTCGCTCATTACATGTCATACATCGATGACTTGTATTTATGGCTTGCAAAATTGAATTCGAACCCATAATGGGTCCGGACCTCGCCGGGCCGGTTGAATCACTTGCGCGGGCATCCCGCGTGTCTTTAAATAGCCGTGAGTGTTACTAGTATTACCGGTATGTCCAAGAGACGGGAGAAGCTTGTCAGGACTACCATTACCATCCCCTCCTCATTGAAGGCTAAGATGTCTCAGGCGGACGAGAACTGGAGCGAGGTGATACGGGAAGTTCTCACTCAAAGGCTCGAGGAGGAAGGAGAGACCGACATGGCGGAAGCAGTGATACTTAACGAGCGTGTAAGACGGCCTGCTCGAAAAGACTGGAGCAGCCTGCAAGTGATCAAACAATGGCGAAGAAGGGCCAATTCGTAGTCGACTCATCCGTAGTTGCAAAGTGGTTTCTTGCCGAGCCAGGATCTGACAAGGCGATAGAACTCAGAGACGAATTCGCAAGTGGGCGGGTGGAACTCGCGGTCCCCAGTCTACTGTTCTATGAAGTGATGAACGCGCTGCGCTTTAGCGGTAGTTTCAGGGCCTCCGACCTTGTTGTTGCCGCGAGATCCTTGAGCAAATACAGATTTGGCATTTGGAGGCCTCTAGGAAAGCTTCTAGAACTTTCGTCGGAGCTCAGCGTCGAGCAGGGCTTGACCATCTATGACGCCTGCTACGTTGCTCTGGGGAAGAGAACGAGCTCCAGAGTCGTAACTGAGGACAAGGAGTTGCTTGTGAAGTTTCCTGCGGACACCCTTGCGCTTTCAGACTTCGAAGTCTCTGGTCGTGGTTAAGCAAATGGACCCGATTGACGGAGTCCCTCCGAGGTGGGAGGGGGTCCCGTACGGATATTGGTCCGTACCCTGCCGGGTCCGTTCGGTTTCTTTGGACATCATATGCGAGCAAGGCTGTAGATGTGTGGCCGTTAAATAGCAGACCGCGCCTTGTTATTTATGATGGCCACGAAAGTCCCCGGCTGGTTCGAACGGGTGCTCCTCCCTCAGATGAGCGAGTTGAAAGGGGAGATCAAGGCGCTCGATGCGAAAGTTGGAGGATTCGAGAGCAAGGTAGAAGGAGAGTTCAGAGGCCTTCATTCCGAAATAGGACGTATAGACGAAAAAATAGACTCGCTGGACAAGCGGCTCGAGACCAAGATCGACGGCTTGGACAAGCGAATGGATGTGACCCAACGCGTCGCGGTCATCGAAGAGAAAATGCGTGAACTCGAAACCAAACACTAGCTAACGACGACCCCAGAGCGCCCAGTGTTGTGAGGTGTATGTTGCGGGGCTGTCAACCAGATGGTCCCCAAACTGTTTAACAATTCTCATCGCCTAACTTGGAGAGGTCGCAAGGATTGAAACGACCCAGATCATCTGGGACTGGCTGTCATCAACTTGGACCGCCATGAATCCCATCGGACATCTCGACTGGCGCTCTGCGACTGCAGGGTGCCGGTGAATTCATGTCCTGTGGGCCACCTCCCAGAATCGAAGCGCCTCGTCGGGTTCGCAGGAAGTACAGCTGTCCGGATTAGGTCTATTCTTTGGAAGAGCCCAACGATCCTAAAGTAATTCTCGTACCCGGACTGCTGGGCGGCGGTCTCGCTCTGCAGAGCACTGAGCCATTCCGTTCGCGCTCAACGGCTGACGTTCAGGGCTGAGTGGATATCTAGGACAGGGCGGTTTTCAACACTGAGAATCGACCTGATGCCTTATATCGCTAAGTAGGACTGGTTCCGATACTTGAGCACCCGGACCACTCTCATCGGAGGGCTCACTGTTGCTGTGCTTGCGGTAGCCCTCGTCATCTCAGGCTTTGGTGCGGCCCTTGCGGTCGGAGGGGCGGGGCAGAAGACCACGGCCACTACGACTGTGACGACCGGGACAAACTCCACGTCGCCTACCCCCTATGTCGTGACGCTTGTCATCACCACGAACAACATGTACAACTCCACGGTCCAGGACCAACCCGCCTACTTCGTGCTGGGCGCCAACGGACTGGAGTCCTCGGCGAACATCTCCCTCCCGGCTAATCGTCTGATCAAGCTGGTGATAATCTGTTATGACGACGGCAACGCATCGCTCGTCTTGCCCAACGACAACGTGGTGTCTGGGACGACCGGGAACAGCATCTACGTGACCTCCAACGATAACGTCAACGCCAGCCAGGGCCCGTCGGGGATAGTGCTGACGGGGGGTGAGAACCTCACTTCGGTCCCGCTCTCCGAGGTCGCCCACACTTTCACCGTGCCGGCGCTCAACCTCAACATCCCCGTGCCGTTGAGCTCGACGGTAGTCGCCTACTTCAAGGTGGGCCAGGCTGGGTCCTACTTCTGGTTCTGCGAGACCCGCTGCGGCTTCGGCCCCGACGGAACGCTGGGGGCGATGTCAACCTCCGGTTGGATGACAGGTTCGCTGGTGGCGAGCTGAAATACTGGCGACGGAGACTCTGGGAGCGGTGGTCTGGAGCCAGTGACCGCTGAGAAGCCTGACGACTCAGTCGGAGGCGGAGAGGCCGATAGGTCGAGGCGGGAGTTCCTCAAGATGGCGGCCGCGATTTCAGGCGCCCTCGCGGTGGCTGGGATAGCCTCGGTGATGAAGTCTGTTGTGATCCCCGCCGTCCCTGCCGCGTCCGGGACGCCTACAAGTTTCCCCCGGGTGAAGGTCTCGAGCGTATCTGAACTCTCCACCGGGGTCGCTGTGATTTTCAACTACCCGCTCAACAACGAGCCGAACATACTGGTGAAGCTCGGCCAGAAGGCCGAGGGCGGCGTAGGGCCTGACGGTGACATCGTCGCCTTCAGCCAGATCTGCCAGCATCTCGGTTGCATATGGGGGTTCGTCCCCGAAGGAAAGTCACCCACCGTGAACCCTTCCTTCGTCGCGCCTGCTCCAGTGGGTTACTGTCCGTGCCATGGGAGCGTCTATGACCTGCTCGAGGCGGGGAAGGTGATCGGAGGACCCGCACCGAGGCCGGCCCCCCAGGTCCAGCTTGAGGCCGACTCGTCAGGAGACATCTATGCCGTGGGGATGGGGCCGCCCACCATCTTCGGCCATGACACAGGGTCCACCGACGTGACAGACGACCTCCAGGGCGGAACCCTGGTGAGCTCGACATAAAGTGGTGGATGAAGTGGCAGAGAAGTCCGGTCTGTTCCAGCGGCTGGCGGGCTGGTTCGACTCGCGGTTCGGCCTGAGCTATCCTCTCCTCCGCCCTGTCCCCCGCTACGCCATGAACCCCTTCTACTGGCTTGGCGCCCTGACGGTGGTGGCTTTCGTCATCCAGGGGGTGACAGGGGCCATCATGATGCTCTATTATATCCCGAGCCCGACCCAGGCCTACTCCTCCACCCAGTACATCTTCCAGAGCGTCTACAACGGCAGGTTCCTCGAGACCATCCACCTCTACACGGCATACGCCATGATTATCCTCGCGTTCATGCACATGATGAGGGGCTACTTTGTGTCAGTCCACAAGAAACCGAGGGAAGCCATGTGGGTCATAGGGATGCTGATGGGGTTCGTGACGCTGGGGTTCGGGTTCACAGGGTACCTGCTGCCTTGGACCGTCGTCTCGAAGTCTGCCACCGACGTCGGCGTGGGGATGGTGAGCGCCCTCCCCCAGCCCATCTCGTCTCTCCTGACGTTCCTGATAGTCGGCAACGGAGGGGACTCGGCGGAGCTCCTGAGGTTCTTCGACCTCCACGTCATGCTCCTCCCTGCTGCCCTCCTGATACTGTTGGTAGCGAAGATGTACATGCTGGAAGCCCACGGCGTCGCCGAGCCCACCGGAGGCGCCCCCGCAGAGGCGAAGCCGAAGCTGACGCCTATCTTCCCGGACGTCACCATGTATCTCTTCGAGCTTTCCCTCCTCTTCGGGGCGGGGATGCTCCTCGTCTCAGCGCTGTTCCCGCTCAACCTTCCGCCCCAGTACTCCCCCGCGGCCGCGGCCCAGTACATACCCCAGCCCGACTGGTACTTCCTCTGGATCTATCAGGTCCTCAAGGTCAGTGTCTTCGAAGGCTCCACCGGGCTGGCCATGGCGCTGACAGTCGTGTCAGCCATATTCGTGCTCCTGATCATCCTCCCGTTCCTAGACCGTGGCAAGGCGAGGGAAGCGTCCAAGAGGCCTGTCTACACGACGCTCGGGGTCATATTCGTGTCGGAGGTCGTCATCCTCTCATACTGGGGGATGGTGACCCCGGGGAAGATAATACCCGTAGAACAGGCCGCGCTCGTGGTCGGGGGGACGGCCCTCCTGGTGGCGATGGGGTCGGCCCTGGTCTACAGGGCGATGTACTCTCGGGCCAAGGGGAGACTCGCGCTGGTCCCCTCGAGGGAGGTACCTTCCTCTGAGCTGAAGACCGGGCTCGCGTTCACCGGCCTGGTTGCGTTGGGGGCGCTCTCTCTGGGGACTCTGGTCAGCGGCGCTGCCGGGGTCATCCTGGGCGGGCCTTCTCCAGGCGGCCTGGCTGTGATAGCGGCAGCCGCCGTGCTCCTGGCCCTCGACCTGCTAGGGAGCGTGTTCCTGACCTACAGGCTCGACCTCAGGACCGGGAGCATCAGACGGCGGGTCAAGGTCCTCGAAACAGGGTGGAGGGATTGAGTTGAGGATAGGAGCCACCCTGATGACGGTTCAGGTCGTCTTCCTGATCGCCCTGCAAGGGACATCCCTTGTGGTGCTCTGGCTGCTCAACCCGCTCACACAGGCCGCGACGGACACCTTCGCGCTCTACCTCAGCGTCGATCTGCTTGCCTTCGCCATGATGTCGTACATCTACAGGTCGAGGCGCTATGACAGGGTCGCGAGCGCCGCCTGGCTCGCGGTCGGTTACCTTGTGCTGATAGTCCTTCTGGTTTCCAACTTGGCGCTAGCCTAGCGGACAGACGCGCCGGGGCTCTTCTCTTCCTTGTGGTACAGGAAGCAGGCGACCTCCCTCCCTCCGGCCGACGCCAGGGCGGGCCTCTTCTCCCTGCAGAGGTCGAAGGCGTACTTGCACCTGTTGCTGTATCTGCACCCGCTGGGGAGGTCGGTGAAGCTCGGGGGGTCCCCCGAGATCTTAACATCAGTGACCTTCTTCGATATGTCCATAGTGGGGACGCAGCTTAGCAGGTCCTTGGTGTAGGGGTGCATCGGCTCTCCGATCACGTCCTTCGCTGTTCCGCGTTCGACTATCTCCCCGGCGTACATCACGGCAATGCGGTCGGAGAGGTACTGCGCGACCGCCATATTGTGGCTGATGAAGAGATACGACGCCCCCGACCGCGACTGGAGGTCCAGGAGGAGGTTCAGGATCTGAGCTTGGATGGAGACGTCCAGGTTAGAGGTAGGCTCGTCGAGGACCACGAACTTCGGGTCCCCCACTATGGCCCTGGCTATCCCTATGCGCTGCCTCTGCCCCCCCGAGAACTCGTGGACGTACTTCGACGCCGCCGACGGGCCAAGCCCGACCAAGGATATGGCGCGCGCGGTCCTGGCCTCGATCTCGCTCTGGTCTTTCATCCCCGACCCTATCAGAGGCTCAGACACGATGTCCTTCACGTGGAGGCGCGGGTCAAGGCTGGAGTAGGGGTCCTGGAATACTATCTGCATGTGCCTGCGGAGCGCCCGCAGCTCGGAGGCCTTCAGCCTGCCGATGTCCTTCCCTGAGAAGAGGACCCTCCCCGAGCTCGGCTTCACGAGACGGAGGAGGGCGAACCCCAGGGTCGACTTGCCGCTCCCAGACTCCCCTATCACTGTCAGGACCTCCCCCGCTCTGACCGAGAGGTCGACCCCGTCGACAGGCTTGATCTCTCTGTGGACGCTCCCGAGGAACCCTGACCTGACCGTGTAGGTGACGCTGAGCGCTTCTGCGCTCAACACGTCTTCAGTAGAGGTGGCACGCGACAAAGTGGTCGTCCTCCAGCTCCTTGAGCGCCGTCTCTTCGGCCATGCACCTGTCCATCGCGAACTTGCAGCGCGGGTTGAACTTGCACCCCGACGGGAGCCTCATGATGTCGGGCGGAGCTCCTGGTATCTGCTCTATCCGCTTCCCCCCTTTGAAGCCGCTTGGTATGGAGTCGATGAGCCCCTTCGTGTAGGGGTGGAGGGGGTTCTTGAGCACCGCCTCGGTCGGCCCGAACTCGACTATCTCCCCGGCGTACATCACGGCGACCCTCTGCGCCACCTGCCCCACGACCAATATGTCGTGGGACACGAAGACGATAGCAGTCCCCTCATCCTTGCTGAGCCCAAGCAGCAGTGAGAGGACCTGGGCCTGTGTGGTGACGTCGAGGGCCGTAGTCGGCTCGTCGGCGACGAGCACCCTGGGCCGGAGGAGGAAAGACATGGCAATCATCACGCGCTGCCTCTCCCCCCCTGAGAGTTCGTGCGGGTACTTGGCTGCTGTCCTTTCAGGATCGCCTATCCTTACCTGACGGAGCGCCTGTATCGCCTCCTTCGGGGGCGGGGCCGGCCTCGCCTGGGGCATGGAGAACCTGGGGTCAGGGCCCCCGGGGACTGCGATGGAATCAGAGCGGAACATCTCGAGCTTGTAATGCTCCACCCGGGAGAGGACGGCCTCCGAGAGCTGTTCGGAAACACGCATGACAGGGTTGAGGCTTGTCATCGGCTCCTGGAATATCATCGTCACCCCTGACCCCCTGTAGAGGTGGGCATCCCCGCTTGGAAGCTCCACCATGTCTTTGCCGAGGACCTCGACCCTCCCCCTCGCCCTCGCGTTGGCCGGCAGGAGCTTCATGATGGCAAGGGCCACGCTGCTCTTCCCGGAGCCGCTCTCCCCCACCACCCCTACAACCTCCCCTTCCCCGACTGTGAGGTCGACCCCACGGACGGCGCTGGCCCACGCCGACTTCGTTCTATAATCCACCCACAGCCCCGAGACCTTCAGCGCATCAGTCATCTCTGTCCCCTTAGCCTGGGGTCGAAGACGTCCCTGAGCCCTTCCCCGGCGAGCGAGAACCCGAGCGCTAGTATCATAAGCACCAACCCTGGGAAGAATGACCACCACCAGTTCCCTGGAAGCGCGCTCAGGCCGTCGTAGACCATCCTCCCGAGCTCCGGGGTCGGGGGCGCCACCCCGAGCCCGAAGAACGCGAAGATGGAGTAGAGGAGGAGGGTGGTCCCCATGTCGAGGGTGGCGTAGACGGCTATGACAGACGCCAGGTGGGGTATCACGTGCGTCCTCACGATCCTGAACTTCCCGAGCCCTGACGCCTCGGCGGCGCGCACGAATGGCATCTGCTTGATCGTTATCACCTGGGCCCGGGCCAGCCTCGTGTAGAAGGGCCACCCGACCACTATCAGCGCGAGCTCGCTGTAGACCACCCTGAGGGACTCCTCAGTCGACCCCAGTATCGCGGCTATCGTGAGGGCTAGGACTATGTTGGGGAAGGCGAAGAAGAGGTCGGCTACCCTCAGCACAAGCTCCTCGATCCAGCCGCCGAGGTATCCTGCGAAGGTCCCCAGGACGAGCCCGATGGCCACGCTCGCCCCCACGACTTCGAAAGGGATGGCTATGTCGATGGGCAGGGCGGCGACCACCCGGGCGAAGATGTCCCGCCCCTCCCTGTCGGTCCCGAACAGGTGGGCCAGAGACGGGGAAGCGTTGGCTGCCCCGAAGTTGAGGGAGTCGGGAGGGTAGCGGGCGATGAGGTGGTAAGTGGGAGGCCAGGCGGCCAGGACTGACAGGGCGAAGAAGGCGACGAGTATCCCCACCCCTACGACGGTGGCCCAGTTCCCGAAGATTATCCCCAGAGTTACTGAGGTGCTGCTCCTGCTCAATACCCCACCCTCGTCCTTGGGTCAAGGAAGCCATACCCTACGTCGACCACCAGGTTGCTGATTATGATGACGACAGTGATGAGTATCAGGGTCCCTATCAAGGAAGGGGTGTCGAAGGTGAGGAGGCTCTGGGCGACGTAGTACCCGAGCCCGTAGTAGCTGTACACGGTCTCGACGACGAGGCTCCCGGTCACCAAACCCGCGAACACCAGGCCCATCAGGGTGAAGGCGGGGAGGAGGGAGTTCCTGAGGGCGTGCCTGAATATCACGGCGTTCTCCCTGAGCCCCTTGGCCCGGGCCGTGCGGACGTAGTCCTGGTCGAGGACCTCAAGCATGGACACCTTCACCAACCTCACTATCCCCCCGAACCCGAAGAGGATCAGGGTGGCTATAGGGAGGACGGCGTGCGACACCGCTGAAGAGAAGGCCGCCCAGTCTCCGACGAGGAGGGAGTTCAGCATCGGCATGTTGTCTATCAGCCAGAAGCCTGTGACCTTCCCCGCGAACGGATTGTAGAACTGGAACTTTGGGACGGTCGCGCCGAGTATGGGGTTGATAGGCTGCGAGGAGGGGAAGGTGTGCGTACCATAGGCGAAGAGGAGGAGGAACCCCAGCGCCACCAGGAAAGGGGGGGCGCTCCTTACCGTCGTGTACGTCACTTTGATGACGTTGTCCACCACCCCGTTGGGGCGCATGGCGGAGACCACCCCCAGGACGACCTCGAGCCCTATCTTGAAGACGAACGCGATTATCGTGAGCTCCAGGGTGACCGGGAGGTACTCTTCGATGAGCGAGATCACTGGTTGCTGGTAGAGTGGCGAGATCCCCCAGTTTCCAGTGAAGACGTTCACTATGTAGTAATAAAACTGGACGTACCACGGGCTGTTCAGGTGGTAGGTGAGGGCTACGAGGGCCACCTGCGCCTTGGTCGACTCTGGACCAGCCCAGATCACGGCTGGGTCGGGGGCGGCTATGTTGGTGAGGTAGAAGATGATCAGGAGCTCGCCGATTACCACGAAGAACGAAAAGAGGACCCTCCGGGCTATGTAGGTGGCTAGCCCCAACGCCTATTCCTAGGTGAGAGTGGCGTAGAAGTTACCGAGCAGCGCCGCGTTCCAAGCGAACCCCTGGAGGCTCGATGAAGCGACGGTGTACGCGGTGAAGTCGTCCAGCCAGACGTACTGAGCCTGCTGTTTGTAGATGTTGGTCATGTTGTTGTAGTACTGCTGCAGCAAGACCGGGTTAGAGGTGTGTATCGCCTCGTTGATCAGTTGCACTACCTGTGTGTTGTTGAAGTAGGCCGGGTCGCCGTGGTGGCACCTCGCGGGGCAGTTCCCGAGGTACGCAGAGGGGTCGGACGGCCCTACGAACACGACAGAGTTCGCGGCGATCTGGAAGGCGGGGTAGTTCGGCGAGCTCGGCGAGTTGAGCTCGTCTTCTATGATGGTAGTGAAAGCCTCGGGGGCAAGTGTGACGGTAACGCCGATCTTTGCGAGTTGCGACTGGATCACGGTAGCCTCCTCCTGGTCAGCCGCGCTTCCTGCTGTGAAGACAAGGTTGAGGGAGGGCAGAGCCTTCCCTCCGCTGTTGATCACAGTCCCGTTCTGGAGGGTCAACTTGAACCCTGCCTGGGACAGCAGGCTGATCGCCATGTTGGGGTTGTACGTGTACCCTGGGAATGTGGAGTTGTAGTAAGCCATCGCAGGGTCAAGCGGTCCCACGTAGGACTGGCTGTACCCCGCATAGACCTGGCGCTGGATCTGAGTCGCGTTGACCCCGTATTCTATCGCAAGCCTGACGTCCGTGATGTTGTACGGGTATTGATAGGCGTCTATTGCCAAGAAGTCTATCGTCGGCGTCGGCCCCCAGTTGTGTATGGTGATTCCTGGATAGTTGCTTACCTCATGCAGGTCAGGTATCTCCACTTGGGATATCTGGGCAATCCCAGACTGTATATCGCTCACCCTGGTCGCTTCGCTCGACTGGTAGTCTATGACTACCGTCTTTATAGACGGCGGGGTCAGCCAGACGCTGCGCTGGGACGATTGAAGCTGGGTGGCCCAGTAGTGCGGGTTGGCCTGCAGCACCACGTTTGAACCCCCCAGAGCGGTGGTGAGCATGTACGGACCGGACCCTAGTGCGTTGCTGGTCGTGTAGGAGTTCGCTGTGTCTATCTGGACTCCTCCGTTCGCTGCAATGAACGCTGGGTCGACGGCGTCGCCGAGCCCCCCTGAGATCACTTGCAGGAAGTCGGCGTACGGGAAGTCCAGGTTAATCTTCACCTGGTCCGGCCCTGAAACAGACACCGCCTGCTGGGGGTAAGACATCACCGTCTGAATCGTTGAGTTCGCAGCGTTGAAGTGCGAAAGAATCGATGCCAGGTCTACCGCCGCCTGCTGGTCCGCGGTGAGCTGGTTCGAAGAGAAGGTGTACCCGGCAGCCGCGAGGGCCTGCTCGGCACCGAAGGGGAGACGAATGTTCCCTTTGGTCGTCGAAGTCACGTTCCCTGTGAAGCCTGCCCCTCCGTTGATGGCCAGAACTTGGCTTACGTACGAAGAGATGCCCAAGTTCAGAATCATGGTCCTATAGAAAGAGTACCAGATCGTGCTCGCGTTCAGTGGGGTCCCGTTGCTGAACGTCTCGAAGGGCCAGAGGTTGAACGTATAGTTCAATCCGCTCGAAGATGACGTCCAATTCTCTGCCAGCACCCCCACGAAGCTGGATCCGCTCTCCCCGTTGTAGAAGACGAGCCCCTGGTACACGTTCTGCATTATCTCCCCTCCTGGGACATCGTAGCTGGACGCCGGGTCGACGCTCACGGGAGCTGGAATCTCGTCGACGGTGATCGAGCTCGGGGCTTGGACGGCAGAAGACGAACTAGTCGATGTGAGCGGGCTGCTGACGGAGGACGAACTGCTCGTGTGGCTCGGGGGGAACGCCACAAAGTAGTATGCGGCACCAGCCACCACGAGTATGACAATGACGGCGACGGCGATTGCAACCTTGCCTACGCCTGAACGACGTTGACGCAACCAGTCCATGTGTGCGGGCACGGCAAGATATAAGCAAACTTAACGTGTACGTTTTTGTACATGGCTTGACCTCTGCGAGCCCTGAATTGGGGCCCCAAGGACGATGCCACACCGTTAGCAAGGGACAAAGCTCCCGGACCTCTGGAGGTCCTTGGGCCACAGTACTTCGAGCTGCCTTCGCGTCCCCGAGCCGCCTGCCCTGCCTTTAACGCGCTCTACTAAATCCGACCCCCTCGGTTCGTCCATGCAGCCTGCCCGCCGTCCCCAGATGAAACTCTAGTGCCGCACCCACTGGCTGGTTCCGCACACGGCTTTTCCGACGGCCAGTCACCCGCGGTTCCCCTGCAGGTACCTGGCTATCCGGGAGACCCCCTCTCTGACCCTCGGCACGCCCTCGGCGCAGAACACAAGCCGGAGGTGCCCTTCGCCGCTTGGCCCGTACCTGACTCCGGGCATGGTCTTGACCCCCGCGATCTTCTCTAGCTCAGACGCGAGTCGAACCGAGTCCGTAGAGTAGGCAGAGACATCGACGAAGACCTCGAACCCCGCAGTGGGGGGCTCGAAGGAGCCGTCCTTCACCTCGGCGAGGGCGTCCACCATGGCCAGCCTCCTCCTGTCTAGCTCGGCCACCATGGACCGCACGGACTCGGAGCACCTGGTCAGCGCCGCGGCCCCCGCGTACTGTACGGCGTAGCTGACCCCGCCGTTGTATTCCTCCGAGAGTCGTTTGACCCTGTCGGCGTTCCTCTTCCCGGTGACCAGGTACCCCAGGCGCCACCCGGTCATGGCGTAGGTCTTTGAGAAGCTGTCGACGATGTACAACTGGTCGAGGAGGTCCCTGTCGCCAAGGAGGGTGTGGTGGGTGGACCCGTCGTAAAGAATCCGCGCGTAGCACTCGTCGAGCAGCAGCGAGACTCGTTCGTGCTCCTTCAGTAGCTCCGAGACGGCGTCGAGCTCTCCCCGGCTGCATGCTGTCCCTGTCGGGTTGTTGGGGTTGCAGATGTAGATCATCTTGGTCTTCTCTGACATCGCGGACTTGACGGCGTCGACGTCCAATCTCCAATGCTCCCCTTCTGCGAGGGGGACGAACGCCGGCCTCACACCAAACGTCTCCAGCTTCTCTATGAAGGCGCTGTAAGTGGGTTCGGGGACGACTATCTCGTCGCCTGGCCTGGTGCCAGCCTGGACCGCGAGCGACAGCGCCTCCTGGGCGCCATGCGTGGGACACACTTCGCTCAGAGGGTCGACCTGGACGGCCAAGTCTTCTAGGTAGTATCGGGCGATCGCTTTCTGTAGGACGTGCCCGTCGAACCCGGGAGCTGGGAAGTAGTGGGTGCAGCCGTTGACCACCGCGTAGTTGAAGGCCTCGATGATCCTTTCGTCCGTCTTGAAGTATGGGTCGGCGACCCACATGTTGATAGGCCCTCCTATGTCATCCACCCGGTCCTCCGCTGCGGCCATGGAGGGCCGTGGCTTGTGTCACCCTATATCTCCGTTCACAGGGCCCGTCAGAGACGCGGACGGGATGACACCCTTGCCACGTTCGAGTCGGGAAGACGAGCTTCTCCGATCGGCCACCTGCGATAACAGGCTTTCGTGGACCCGACTCTCGCAGCTGATTTCGCGAGGCGGAAGAAGAGTTAGACAAGTAGCAGGGGGTGTTCATCGAAGAGATGACGCGCCCAAAGTAGGCGCTCAATCCCAGAG
Organism: archaeon; assembly: GCA_021786335.1. The sequence continues at coordinate 10,930 of JAJYNM010000028.1, read as the reverse complement.
CCTTTGAGCACGGTGAAGAGACCGCGGGCAGGCTGCGATAGATCATTGGTCTGTCGCAGGCCGACGCATCGCTGCGCCTTCGGCCGTCTTGAGTGAGGCCGTGCTCCTGCGAGCACGCAGATGCACCAGCTGAGACCATCGTTCTATCGGTCTACGCAGGATCGCCGAGCCGTGAGGCTGGTCAGGAAGCGAATCGCCGAGAAGCTGGGAATCCGCATTGGTTCATTCCGGCACCTTCGCCTTGGTTGGGCCGCTCGCGGTTCCGATGGCGCAGCCGTCTGTCTGTCCCAGCGGTTTTCTGCGTCGACTGATGGGCCACGCTTAGACAGCGGTTGCGCGGGCAGGAGGTTATCCCGCGAGTCATTCCCGCGTCCGCTTTCCGGACGCCCTCCCCCGAGCCCGGCCAAAACCAAGTGGGCGCCGGCCAACAGATATTAACGAGCAATAAACTCGGAACTTTACCTGATGAAATTTCTCTTCGTTACCGAAGAAAGCCTGTCGGCTGACCTTGCATGGCAGCTGAAGAAGGAGGGACACGAAGTCAAGATGTACTGCCACGGCCAGGGGGAGAAGGACGTCGGGCTGGGTTTCTTCGACAAGGTGGATGAGTGGGACTCGCTCAAGGACTGGACAGACGTCATCGTCTTCGACGACGTGGGGACCGGAGCCAAGGCAGAGCAGCTCCGCGGCGAGGGGAAGTTCGTCGTCGGAGGGAACCCCTACACAGACAAGCTCGAGCTGGACAGAGAGTTCGGCCAGTCGGAGCTGAACTCGGTGGGAGTGGACGTCCTCCCAAGCTGGAACTTCACCTCCTTCGATGAGGCGACAGAGTTCGTGAGGAGGAATCCTGACAGGTACGTCCTGAAGCCCAGTGGGAAGGCGCAGAGCGAGAAGGAGCTCCTATTCATCGGCCAGGAGGCGGACGGCAAGGACATACTCCAGGTCCTAGAGCACTACAAAGCGACGTGGTCCAAGAAGATCAAGGAGTTCCAGCTCCAGAAGTACGCCGAGGGGGTGGAGGTCGCGGTGGGGGCTTTCTTCAACGGTAAAGACTTCGTGATGCCGGTCTGCGTGAACTTCGAACACAAGAGGCTGTTCCCAGGGGAGCTGGGCCCCAGCACCGGGGAGATGGGTAACTTCTGCTATTGGACCAAGGACAGCCCTATCTTCGAACGCACCCTGGCCAAGACGAGGGAAAAGTTAGCTGCCAGCAAGTTCGTAGGGTACATAGACATCAACTGCATAGTGAACGGGAAGGGGATCTGGCCCCTCGAGTGGACGCCTAGATTTGGCTACCCGATGATCAGTATACAGATGGAAGGGATTACCAGCGAATGGGGCCAGTTCCTCTACGACCTGGCCCACGGCAACGAGGCGCAGCTGAAGGCGAAGAAGGGGTACCAGGTGGGCGTCGTCGTCGCGATCCCCCCCTGGCCCTTCGAGGACGAGAAGGCATTCAGGAAGTACTCAGAGGGGGCGACCATCCTCTTCAGGCGCCAGGCCCTCGACGGCGTGCACATAGGCGAGGTGAAACAGGAGGGAGGGGACTGGCGCATCGCAGGGAACTCAGGCTACGCCCTGGTCGTCACCGGTGCCGGGGCCACGATGGCCGACGCCATCGATAGGGCGTATCAGAACGTGAAGAACGTGATGATCCCCAACATGTTCTATCGGAACGACATAGGCCAGCGATGGGCCCGCGAGAGCGACCTGCTCATCAGCTGGGGATACATCTAGGGGAGCCGGCTCCACCGTCAGCCCGCGCGGGCTCGCCCGCTTGAGAAGGCATACCAGCCCACGAGGACGATGATCAGCACCTCGGTGGCGAGCCCGACCAGCAAGGTGGCAGTCGCGGCCAGGTCTCCGCTCGCCACGAGCTGATAGTGGGCGGGCTGCGAGATGGTGGCGACGAAGGCGACGGCTGCGAGGACGAGCCCAAGGTAGTAGGAATCCCTCGGCCGGACGAAGGTGAGGGCGCTGTCGACGACGAAGAGAACCTCCCCTAAGGCAACCGAATAAAAGATATCCGCCGGGAGCACCGGGCGGACCTCGTAGAGGAATGGGACGCCGAAGAGGGTCGCGAAGATGATTGCACCCTGAATTGCCCTCGACAGAGCGCTCATAGTCCGCCTCCGCGTTCCCGGTTATTTCAGAATATCCAGTGCAAACGGCACGCAAACGAAGGGCCAGGGCTCCTCGAAAGTCTTTTGAAACGTGGTTGAGGAGGAAAGCCCATGTCATCAGAGGCGCACAGGTCATTCAAACTGCCGGAGTCGAGGCCGCACTACCCCCCGCCCCTTGAGTTCCATACCGCACACACCAAGATAGAGCTCGCGGTCGACTTCGCGAAGAAGAGGATCGCGGGGTCGTGCACCCTGCAGATAGAGCCCATCAAGGAGGAGCTGAGGTCTGCCCGGCTGGACGCCTGTGGCCTGGAGGTGGCTGAGGTCCGAGTGGACGGGAAAGAGGCTCCCTACGAGTACGATGGGACCACGCTAGAGGTGCCGCTCCCTGCAGGCAAGGGGAAGAGAGAGATAAGGGTGGAGTACGCGGCGTCCCCCAAGATCGGGGTGTACTTCACGGGCCCCGACAAGGAGCACCCTGAGAAGGAGGTCCAGGCCTGGACCCACACAGAGCCCGAGGAGTCGCGTTACTGGTTCCCCTGCCACGACCACCCGGGGGACAAGTCGAGCAGCGAGCTGGTGCTGACCGTCCCAAAAGACTTCAGGGTGATATCGAACGGGAAGCTGCTGTCGTCGAAGGTCGAAGGGGGCAGGGCTACGTTCCACTGGCTTGAGGAGATCCCCCACTCCTGCTATCTGGCGTCCTTCGTCGCAGGGAGATTCGGGGTGATCACCCAGGAGGCGCGCGGAGTGCCCCTGAACTACAACTTCCCCGAGTCCAAGAGGGAAGACGCGCTCAGATACTTCGGGGAGACGCCGAGGATAATCGAGGTGTTCGAAGACATGACCGGGGTCAAGTACCCCTACCTCAAATACGACCAGACTGCTGTGCAGGACTTCGTCGCTGGGGGCGAGGAGAACCTCAACGCCACGACCCTGGCAGACAACTACTTCCCCGACGCCGCTTCCGAAGAGGACTTCTCGGTGAGCTACGCCAACGTGGCCCAGAGGCCCGTAGACCTCGTCTCGCACGAGCTTGCCCACCAGTGGTTCGGCGACTACGTCACCTGCGCCGACTGGCCCCACGCTTGGCTGAACGAAGGCTTCGCCTCCTATTTCCAGGAGCTCTACCTAGAGAAGACCCGGGGGACCGACGAGATGATCTGGCACCTTGACCACAGGGCGCAAGACTACTTCGAGGAGGACGAGAAGGAGTACAGGAGGCCCATAGTGGAAAGGGAATATGTCTGGCCAGACGACCTTTTCGACAGCCACCTCTACCCCAAGGGGGCATATAGGCTCCACGAGCTCAGGTTCATAGTAGGGGACGGCGCGTTCTTCCGTGGTATCTCGCTCTACCTGAAGACACATGCGGCCTCCACCGCGGAGACCGTCGACCTCAGGCGTGCCATGGAGAAGGCCAGCGGGATGCAGCTGGAGGAGTTCTTCGAGCAGGCTTTCTACAAGCCAGGTCATCCTGAGTTCGACGTCACATACAACTGGGACGACGCCACTTCGGCAGCTACCCTCAGGGTGAGGCAGACACAGAAGACTGATGGCGGGACACCGGTGTTCAAGCTCCCCTGCGAGGTGGTCTTCTATCTAGGAGGGAAGAGGGAGAGCCACCGCGTGTTTCTGGACTCGGCCGACCAGGCGTTCACCTTCCGGCTGCCATCGAAGCCGTCCGTCGTGGAGTTCGACCCCAGGGGGTGGCTCCTGAAGAGGGTGAAGTTCGACAAGACAGTCTGGATGTTGCTAAACCAGCTCGAACAGAGCGAGGAATCCCTGAGCCGGGCCCAGGCGGCCAAGCAGCTCGGCGAGATGAAGGACCCCTCTGCGGTCGGAGGGTTGGCGAAGGCTGCGGCCAGAGAGCAGTTCTGGCACGTAAGAGCCTCCGCCCTCAGGGCGCTGGGTGAGATAGGCACGGACGGTGCGCTGGCGGCGCTCCTCGGCGTAGGGGTCCCCAAGGAGAGGCACACAAGGAGGGGCCTCGCCGCCGCCCTAGGGAACTTCGAGGACGAGAGGGCGAGGGGGGTCCTCCTCAAGGCACTGAAGGAGGACGAGAGCCCTTATGTGAGGTGTGAGGCTGCCCTAAGCCTGGCGAAGTCATGGCCGGAGGGAGCGCTACCGCACCTGAAGGAGGCAATGAAAGTCGGCACCCCCAACGACACGCTGGCCGAGGCGTGCGTGGCTGCCATGGGGAAGCTGAAGGACAAGGAGGCGAAGGGGGTCGTGAAGGAATCCCTGGCGTACGGTCGACCGACCAGGGTGAGGATAGGCGCCTTGAAGGCGATCAAGGAGAGAGGTACTATCTTCGACGACGAGTTCCCCATCATCAAGGAGATCCTCCTCCACGACAAGGAGTACAGGGTCAGGCAGATACTCCTCACGACTGTGGTCATGCAGATGCAAGACAGGAGGCTCCTCGACGCGCTGAGAGAGGTCTCAAGGTCTGATCTGCGAGCCGGGCTCAGGAGGAAGGCGCTGGAACTGTACCATGGGATTGCCGCGTCGGCCGGAGCCTCTGAGGAGCTGGAAAGGCTCAGAGGGGAGGTGGAAGGGCTCCGGCGGGAGGTGAAACTGTCGGCCGCGAAGACGGCCGCCTAGATGGCGCCCTTCCTGAGGGTTGCGCCGCCGGTCGAGGTAACCCTTGACTGCCTCGAAGAGAGCAGCCTCTTCATCTTGGGGCCCATGGTCTCGAAGACGCTGGCCAGGTTGTAACCTGTCTCAGTGAAGGAGTGGTTGCCGCCGGGGGTGAATATCTCGACGGAGACTTCGTATCTGGCATGGTCCGCTGCTGGCTTCTTCGATTTCACCACCGCCCTTATCTCCTCGATGTGTGGGAACACCTTGCATATCTCCGCGGACAGCCTCTCGAACTTCGCCTTGGCCTCCGAGGCCTCCAGTGGCTCCTCGGGGAGGCCGACGATGTAGTACGGCGTGCTTGTTCTTTCGCCTGACATCTCAAAAACCCGAGTACGCTTCTCCGGGGTTCGCTTTATGGATTCCGCGCGCCGGTCCGCGACGAAGCAAGCCGGTTGGACGGCGGAGCACGGAGGAGCGCTTCTATTTCTCCAGGCCATCGAAGAAGGACTTCAGCTCTGTGACGGACACCGCCGCGTAGTCTGCTCCTTCGCGCCGCAGCCCATCCACAGGGTGGTTGCCTGTGGCGATCGCTATGGCCTTCACTCCCGCCGCCTTAGCCGCCCGGACGTCGTATGGGCTGTCCCCGACGTAATATGTCGAGTCCCTGGCCAGGCCTAGCCTGGCCGCCGCCATTGCCACACCCTCGGGAGCGGGCTTCATCATCACCGTCTCGTCTCGTGTGAGGACGAACTCGAAGTAGCCTCCGATCCCCGCGCCCTCCAGCTCTGCCGAGGCGGCCTTCCTTCCGCTGTTGGTCAGGACGGCCATCCTGACGCCGCTACGGCGGAGCTGTTCTAGCGCATCTCTGATGCCTGGGAGGGGCCGAGCCCCGGCTACCCCCGCTGCTTCGAACCTGTCAAGTATGTCGAAGGCGGCCCTTCGCGCCTCCTCGAAGCGGCGCTCCTCCCCCTTCGGCGTCTGCGCCTTCGCGGCGTCCAGTATCATCTGGGTGTATGCCGAGGGGTCCAGGGCTGAAGTGTCATACCCTCGGCGCCCCAGCTCCTCGATGACCTCTTTCCTGGCGCTCCTGAGGTCCAGCTTGAAGGCCACCAGGGTGCCGTCGAGGTCGAAGATGGCTCCGATCGCCATATCGCCCTATATCTTCTTCTTCGCGAACAGGATGAGAATCGCGATGCCCGCGACGGCTATGGCGACCACTAGGACTGCGACTGCTGTGAGCGTGTCCGAGCCCGCTGCCTGCAGGGCCGGCAGGACCTGGGACAACCTGTACTCCATCCCTGAAGCTTCGTATTTATTCGTTCTAGGTGAATTGTTGACCCTCCCCCACTCCCTCCGAGGAGTCGTCTAGGCAGGGGACCGCAGATGGCTGCGCTGCAACGATTAACTAGGCCTCCGGGGGGTTCGGGGGCGTGCCCTCCCGGCTCACACTCTTCGGGGGCGTAGGAGAGATCGGCGGGAACAAGTTCCTCCTTGAGGACAAGGGCGTCAGGGTGCTGCTAGACTTTGGGACCGGGTTCTCGGACGGGGGGGAGTTCTTCGAAGGCAACATCTCCCCGAGGGCGGTGAACGGGGCAGGGGATCTTTTCGAGTTCGGCCTCCTCCCGGAGGTCCCGGGGCTGTACTCCGAGAGGGCGCTCCAGAACACGCGCATGAGATACGGGAGCGCCGAAGTCGATGCCATCGTCCTCAGCCACTACCACTCAGACCACACTGGGAGGATAGGGTTCACAGACCCCAAGATACCCGTCTACTGCGGCGAGACCACGTCGCTGATCCACGAGGCTTACAGCGGCTCGAGGAGTTCCCCCCTCGACGACCACGAGATCAGGAGGTTCAGGACCGGGGCGCGGTTCAGGGTCGGACCGATGGAGTTCGTCCCGGTCCACGTCGACCACTCCATACCTGGGGCCTACGGGTTTATCGTGCATATGAGCGAGGGTGCCGTCGCGTACACAGGAGACTTCCGGTTCCATGGGCGTGCTGGCGCCATGACCCTGGATTTCATCGAAACGGCGCGCAGGGAAAGGCCTGGGACACTCTTGACGGAGGGGACGAGGGTAGGGCAGGGTGACGGGAAGTCGGGCATCTCCGAAAAGGCAGTCCTCGAGGAGGCTCGGAAGCTGGTCGCCGGCTCGAAGGGGCTCGTCTTCTCGTCGTTCCGGGGGAACGACGTCGACAGGGTCAACACTTTCTTCGACGCCTGCCAAGGCACGGGGCGGAGGGTGGTCGTGTCGATGAGGATGGCGAACCTGCTCGATAAGCTGAAGGACGACAAGAAGCTCAGGGTCCCGAGGGTCGGGAAGGACCTCGACGTCTACGTGAGGAGGAAGAAGACAGGCGGGATCGACGACTCGGACTACTATAGGTGGGAGCGGAAGTTCCTGGACCGCGGAGTGACGGCAGCGGAGGTAGGAACGCATCAGACGAACTACTTCCTCCACCTCGAGTCGTGGGACTTCCCGGAGCTGATAGACATCAGGCCCGACAGGGGAGGGACTTACATCCACTCGGCGACTGAGGCGTTCAACGAAGAAGGGGAGAAGGAGGAGGCGGTGGTCAAGAACTGGATCCGCCACTTCGGATTCAGGTACACCCAGCTGCACGCGTCAGGCCACGCGCCAGAGGAAGAGGTCTTCTCCCTCGTAGAAATGGTGGGCGCCGCCAAGGTCATCCCAATCCACACGGAACACCCCGAGTCGTTCGGCCCGCGGGTTAGACGCAGGGGGATGAAGGTCGAGGTCCCCGTCAAGGGGAGGCCGGTAGATATAGTGGGCTAGTCCGGCCCCGCCCGTTGCCTACCCTCCTCTGCGACGTTGGGGGTGTCCTAATCGAGAACCCATGGAAGAGGGCGTCGCAGGAGGTCGGCGAGCAGCTCGGCAGGGATCCGGGGGAGGTGTTTAGACTGCTCTCGGCGCTCAGCAAGAGGCTCGATATGGGGGAATTGACCCTGGCAGGGGTCCATCGGACGCTGGCGGGCGCCCTCGGAGGAGACTACCCGTTCGCGCGCTTCGAGGAGACGCTGGACGCCGCGTTGAGGAAGGTTCAACCGGTGTGGGAAGCCGTCAGAGCCTTGGGGCGCCGCGGAGACTGGGAGGTAATGGCCCTGAGCAACATGTCCTGGGAGGTGTGGGATTCCCTCCAGAGGAAGTTCGGGATCAGCTCCCTCTTCGGGTCCGCCGTGCTGTCGTTTGAGCACGGCGTCGTCAAGCCCGACCCAGCGATCTACCGGCTCGCCCTTGGGAAGGCAAGGTCCCCACCGTGCGAGTGCACCTTCGTAGACGACGTCCCCGAGAACATCGAGGCAGCCGGACCGCTAGGCATCAGGACGTACCTCGCTGAGGGGCCGTCCGAGACTGCGCGTTTCATAATGTCCCTGGGAGACCGCCGCTATACGCCGGCGAGAGCTGGCGCCTCTTGGCCAGAGTCAGAGCGCGGAGCAGGTTAAGAACCACCGTTGGAGAAGGGGGGTATGCGGGTTCAGGAGGCGAGGGACCTCGGGGAAGCGGGCGTCTCGAAGGCCCTGAAGGCGGGGGCGTCATATGCCGAAGCCAGGGTGCAGGCTACATGGGAGAGGGAGTTCGGACTGAAGAACGGGGAGCCACAGCCGTCCGTGTTCGTCGAGGGGTACGGGATAGGTATCAGGGTCATCGCCGGTGGAGCCCTCGGATTCGCCGCCACCAACGCCATGCATAGGACGTCGGTGGGCGAGGTGGCCGCGAAGGCGGTCAGGCTGGCGAAGGCCTCCGGGGGGATGTTGCGGCGGCCCGTGGTCTTCGACTCGACCAAGCCTGCCAGGACAAGCTGGGCGGCCCCTGAGACAGAGAAGATCGAGAGCGCGGACTCCACCTGGATGAAGGAGGTGCTGATGGACATCGACGGCAGGGTCGCGGACGGGAGAGCAGGGGTGAAGCTGACCGGGAGGATATTCTACCTGTCCGCCGAGCTCCAGGAGCGATACTTCGTCAGCAGCGACGGCGCCAGGGTGGCGGGTCGGGTCCCACGCGTGAGCTTCGGGGGGTCCCTGACAGCCGTGGAAGCGGGGTCTGCCGCCCAGAGGTTCATCCAGCAGGGGGAGACAGGGGGGCTCGAAGTAGTAAAGAGGGTAGGGCTCGTCGAGAAGGTGGTCGAGGAAGCGACGGCGATCGGGAAGGTCCTGAAGGCCTCGGCTAAGCCTCCGACGGAGGAGATAGACGTCGTCCTCGGTCCGGAGCTCTCTGGGATTGCGGCCCACGAGTCGGTGGGGCACCCGCAGGAGGCGGACAGGGTCTTGGGGAGGGAGGGGGCCCAGGCTGGTGAGTCGTATCTCAAGGCAGACAGCCTTGGGAGGAAGATAGGGAGCGACGAGGCGAACGTGAGCGACGACCCTACGCTCCTCCACTCCAACGGTTACGTCCCGGTGGACGACGAAGGGGTGGCTGCGAAGAAGCGCTCGCTGATCAAGGGAGGGGTCATAAACGAGTTCCTGCAGAACAGGGCGACGGCCCGTCAGTTCGGAGTTGGGAGCAACGGTGCGGCGAGGGCAGTCGCCTTCGACAGGGAGCCCATCATACGGATGGCTAACACGTTCGTGGAGCCAGGGGACTACTCTACCGACGAGATATTCGAGGAGGTGAAGCACGGCGTATACTTCAAGTCGTTCACGGAGTGGAACATAGACGACAAGAGGCTGAACCAGAGGTATGTGGGTCTGGAGGCCTACCTGGTAGACCATGGAGAGCTGAAAGGACTGGTCAGGTCCCCTGTCCTGGAGATAACCACACCGAAGCTATGGGGGAGCGTGAAGGCCAGGAGCAAGCACATGGAGTTCGAGGCGGCCACCTGTGGGAAGGGGGACCCGATGCAGGGCGCACCCGTGTGGACCGGGGGGCCGGAGACGCTGCTGGCGGGGATAAGGCTGGGGGCGAGATAGGCGTGGACCTGGACGAGCTGAACAGCCTGGCAGTCCGCACGGCCGAGGCTCTGAAGGCAGACGACGCGGTCGCGCTCAGCACCCGAATCGCGGAGAGCATGGTCAGGTTCGCAGACAACTCGGCGACGGTGGCCAACAGGGTCGACGAGACCGAGCTGACCGTGTATCTGGCCAAGGCAGGGCGGAGGGCTATCGCGTCCACTTCGAACCTCTCGCCGGCCGCGGTGAGGGGGTTCGTCAAGGACCTATATGCGTCCATGCGAGGGCTCCCCGAGGCCGAGTACGCACCGCTCCCCGACGCAGGGGCCAGATTCAGCCAGAGTGGCGGCGTCGACAGGAAGCTTGAGGATGCGGAGGAGATGCTCCCAGAGCTGGCCAAAGCGGCAATAGGTTCATCACTGGCATCAGGCGGGGAGAGGTCTGCTGGGGCCATCAGCGCATGGAAAGCTACGGTCGCCATCCTGACCACCTCTGGGGCCAGGGGGTCCGACTCGAGGACGGCCATCACCCTGAACATCCGTTCCTTCGGCGAGGGCGACGCCAGCGGCCACGGCCTGTCCTGCTCATCAACCTTGCGGGGGTTCGACCCGGAAGAAGCAGGGAGGAGGGCAGGGGAGGGCGCGAAGGGCATGCGGCATGCCACCGAGCCCGAGGCAGGCAAGTACGAGGTCCTGCTCAGCCCGACCGTCGCCTCTAACCTGATCGAGACGGTCGCCGGGGCGGCGTCTGCGTTCTCGGTCGACGCAGGGACCTCATGTCTCGCTGGGAAGCTCGGGAAGGAGGTCGCAGCGCCGGCGTTCTATCTCACCGACCACGGAGTGATAGAGGGAGGTTTTGGAGGGAGGGCGTTCGACGACGAAGGGTCCCCCACCAGGGCCACGAAGATCATCGACGGTGGGGTCCTTCGAGGGTACCTGCACAACCTCACGACGGCGAAGAAGTGGAGGTCAGCGACCACAGGGAACGCCGGGCTCATCGCCCCTCACCCCTGGAACCTGGAGGTGGGGGCCGGGGACTCCAGCTACGAGGAGATGGTGAAGGAGATGAAGAAGGGGATCGTGCTAACCAGCAACTGGTACACCAGGTTCAACAACTACAGGACCGGGGAGTTCTCCACAGTCCCCCGGGACGGCGCATACCTTGTGGAGGACGGGAAGGTTGTGAGGCCGCTGAAGGGGATGCGCGCAGGGGACGACCAGCAGAGGCTGCTCTCCTCCGTGAGGCTCCTGTCGAAGGAGCGCGAATGGGTCCAGTGGTGGGAGGTCGACACCCCTACGCTATGCCCCTGGAT
>JAJYNM010000046.1 GCA_021786335.1 archaeon | reverse complement strand
GCTTCTTCGACGGCACGCCGAGGATGCATGGACCGCGCTGTTACAATATCATGCAGGGCAGAAGGGGCTGACCGACAGCTTAGTTGTTCAACAACCCTCTCGCAGGCCACGGACGAGTCCACGGTTGGCTTCACAGACTTTCCTCCCTGTCGACTCGAGGCTGACGACTCAGGCGGTTGCCTGATGCAGAGGCAAAGACGCACCACGCTCCCCATCGACTTCTGAAAATCAGGCGTCATGAAGATGAAGTCGGTGATACCCTCCCGGATGCCGAAGCGTAGACCTATAGCAGTGAAGACTGTAGCCGCAGTCGCACCCCTGTAGGACACTGCCCCATCCGCGGCTGAGGGCTCTTCGTCAGTGTAGGCTCGTGGTTCGTACGTCAGGCTAGATTGGCATGGCTGGATGATGTCTATCTAGCAGCCACGAAGGACACTGCGCCGACGGCGAAGACGGCTCTCGTGAACTCCGCGCCTCTCATCCACTTGGCTCACTCTTCGCCCTTCGGCGCGAGGTGATATCCCCAGATCAGGATGAGACCCACCATCACCGCCCCGACCAGCAGCGACCCCAGGGCCAGCGGCCATCCGTCGCTCCCCGACCCGAACACGATCGGGAACGGCCCTATGAACACAGCCCCTCCCACCGAGGCGCTCCCATCACCCAGCGCGGCGGCGAACACCATCCCAAACCCGACGGCAACCATCAGTAGGCCCACCGCGAGCAACGCCCCTCTCACCTGAGAGCCCCCAGGATGTACACCAACATCAGGGCCAGAGCCAAGGCGATAGCGATGCTGGCCCACCTCGCGTCAGAGCCGAAGACGATCGGAACCGGCCCTAGCATGACGACCGCGCCCTCTCTGACCCTTCCTCCCTCACCCCGGGCCCCAAGGAGCGACGAAGCGCACACGAACACCAGCCCTGCCACGATGAGAAACACCCCAGCGATGACGAGCTCCGCCACGGACGCTCTTTTGCGCCCCTACCGCTAAAGGTTTTTGCGGAGGGTCGGGGCTGAGAACAAGGCCCTTGGCAGAATATCGGTGGTGCGAAAGGTGCGGGACGAGGACAGAGCAGGAAGCCGTGGTCGACACAAGGGACTACAACCCCAGGGGGAGAGGTCTCTACAGATGCAAGAAGTGCGGCAGGGTAAAGTCCATGCGCCACCTCCGTCCCAGTTCAGAGATAGGGTACTGATTTTCACACCCTGTAGCTGGATTCACAACTATGTGCTAAGACCTTGTTATATACACGCATCTTTTTGGCATGTTCCGATGGGCAGCACCCAGCCTGACGAAAAGAAACAGACAGTATTCGTCAGAGAGAGCACGGGCCTAGTGAAGAATGTCTCCTTCCTCGACAGCATCGCGCTCAACTTCAGCAACATGTCCGTAGGGCCGCTGCTCACCACCGTGGCCGGTTCTGCGGCGGCGACGCTGCTGTTCGTCAACGTGGCGGGGCTAAACTTGGTAGCCGCCTCCATGATCGCCTTCGGGCTGTCCATACCGCAGATAATCGTCTACACCATGATGTCCCGCCGGTATCCGAGGGCCGGGGGCGACTACGTCTGGCTGTCCAGGAACTTCGGCGGGTTCGCCGGAAGCACCCTCTCGTTCTGGGGATACACGATGGAGACCCTGGCCTTCATAGCTCTTGTAGCCATCCTGCTGGACTACTCGATTGGTGGGGTTGGCGCGGAGATGGGCTTCGCCTACGGCTTCCCCACTACCTCGTGGACGGTGCTCTTCAGTCCAGGCTTCTGGCAGTTCGCTGTAGGTGCCATCGCATTCACCATCGTGATAGCCCTCAACATCGTGAAGCCGAAAGCGGGGTACAAGCTCGTCACCGTCCTGGCGGTCTTCGGTGCGGTAACGCTCGTCGTGGCCTTGGCTGTCATCCTCGCAGGCGGGCACTCCGCGCTCGTGAACTATGCCGACGGCACGGGCGCCTACACAGGCAACAACAACCTCGCCCTCAACGGCACCAGTTCCTACAGCGCGGTCGCATCGACCTACCAGCCATCCGGCCTCCCATTCGACCTTAACTTCGGCAACATGATCTATATGATGCCTGTGATGTTCGCTTTCATCTATCCTTGGCTCAACGCGGGTCCCGCGGTCGCTTCTGAGATGAAGGGCTCCCGAGCGCTGAAGTGGAACGTCCCAGCTTCGGCAGTAATCACGTTCATCTTCGCTACCTCGACCTTCGCAGTCCTATATTACGTAGGAGGGATGCCGTACATCAACGGCCTCTTCCACGACTACGCCTATCAGTCAACCATCGGCCCGAACTTCTTCTCCATCGCCATGGGCATCGCGAACAACCAGTGGGTCGCCTGGGTCATCGGGCTTGGATGGGTAGCTCTGCAGTTCGCCGTCATAGCCTACGCGGTGATAATCTTCTCGAGGTATATCCTGGCCCAGTCTCTGGACAGGTTCCTCCCGGCCAGGCTGTCCTATGTCAGTTCCAGGTTCGGGTCGCCTGTCGTAGCGATGCTCATAGACTGGGTCATCACAGTCTCTCTGATAGGCATCACGGCCTACTACTACGGGACTATAGCAGGGATATTCGGAGCGATAATAGCCTCGATGATCTACTTCATGTTCGTAGGCCTCGCTGCGGTCGCACACGCCGTCAGGAAGGAGTCGGGCTCGTCCAGGGGGCTACTCGCCCTGGCAGGGTCCCTCAACGTACTGGTGTTCGGCTTCGTCGCATACCAGTTCCTCTCCAATCCCGGCTTCACCGGGCTCAACAACATCACCTACGCATATTCCATAGGCACCCTGGTCGCCGGCGCCCTCATCTACCTGGCCTCCAGCTGGTACCACAAGAAGAGAGGGATGGACATCTCTATCAACTACAAGGAACTTCCTCCAGAGTAACCCGACCACAATGATAGAGGACCCGGTTCTTCTCAACGACTGGCACCCCATCGCCAGGTCTACCGACGTCCCGGAAGGCTCTATCCTCCCCGTCCGACTGCTCGGCGAAGACTTGATCGCCTGGCGGGTCCACGGCGCCGTGAAAGTCTGGCAGGACCTCTGCATCCACAGAGGGACCAAGCTTTCCCTTGGCCGCCTCCAGGGCGACCTGCTCGAATGCGCCTACCACGGCTGGACCTACGACCAGAGCGGAGGGTGCGTGAAGATGCCCGCCCACCCGGAGCAGAAGCCGCCCCAGAAGGCAAGGGTGAGGACATACTCTTCCACGGAGCGCTATGGCCTGGTATGGGCGTGCCTAGGAGAGCCGGGGCGCGACGTCCCAGAATTCGAGGAGTGGGGGGCCGACTCTTTCAGGAAGGTCCCCTGCGGCCCCTACCGCTACCGCGCCAGCGGTCCCAGGGCAGTGGAGAACTTCCTCGACGTCGCCCACCTGCCGTTCGTGCACGGGGGAATCCTCGGCGAAAGGGCCAACGCTGAGATCCAGGACTACGAGGTCACGGTGTCGGAGGAGGGCATCGTAGCCCGGGACGTGAGAATCTGGCAGCCTGACCCCGACGGTACGGGTGTGGGGAAAGACGTCAACTACACCTACAAGGTGCTCCGCCCCCTCACCATGTACCTCACCAAGGCCTCCGTCGAAGGGAACTTCTCGATATTCGCGGCTGTCTGTCCTGCCGACGAGTTCGAGTCTGTCGTCTGGTTCTGGATCGCCATGGACTATGGCCAGGAAATCCCTGAAGGCGAGATCATCGCGCGCCAGGACGAGATAACCGGGCAGGACATACCAGTCGTCGAGTCGCAGCGCCCCGAACGGCTCCCGCTCGACCTCCAATCCGAGCTCCATCTCAGGTCTGACAGGATCGCCGTGGCGTACAGGAAGTGGCTCCGCAGCCTGGGACTGTCCTTCGGGACCGCCTAGGGAAGGCCTGCAGGCAACCATCCCGGCACACGACGGAAGAGAGCCAGCGGCGAGCATCGATCTCGCGACCTTTCGCTTACGAGGCGAACGCTCTACCAGGCTGAGCTACGCTGGCTCGAGTTCTGCCCCGCTTGTCATGCAATAAAGCCTTGACCCGGATGCAAGGCTCATCGGACCAGGTGGAGGTACTTCAGGCCCGTGCCCGTATTGTACAGGAGCACCCCTTCGTCCCTGGCGACCGCGCCTGCCTCGAGGAGCCTGCGATATCCCGCGAGCGTGGCTGCTCCCTCTGGGCTCGCAAACACGCCCTCCCTCGCGAGCGACTTCATCGCCTCGACTATCTCGGGGTCGGGGACGGCGACTGCGCCTCCCCCGCTCTTGCGAAGCACGGCCACCATCTGCTTCCCCGCGAACGGTCTCGGCACCCTGAGTCCGACCGCGACCGTCGTACCGTCATGGAAGCCAGGGTCGGGGGCCTCCCTCCCAGAAGTCAAGGCGTCTACAATCGGTGCGCAAGCTTCTGACTGGACGGAGAACATCCTGGGTCTCCCCCTCCCCAGGAGCCCAAGCTTTTCCATTTCATCGAACGCTTTCCACATGCCCAGTAGGCCCGTCCCGCCACCGGTGGGGTAGACTACCGCCCCTGGGAGCTCAAAGTCCGTCTGTTCGGCGATCTCGTAGCCCATCGTCTTCTTCCCCTCTAGTCTGTAGGGCTCCTTGAGGGTGGACATGTCGAAGTAACCGTCCATCTCCGTCCTCATCCTCGCTCCGGCGTCCCCTATGTTCCCTTCTATCTGTACCACTTCTGCGCCGTATTGGATGCACTCCTTCACTATCGACTGCGGGGTCTCTGTGGGCATGAAGACCCGGGCTGCCAACCCTCCGCGCGCGGCGTAGCAGGCCAGGGCCGAGCCAGCGTTCCCCGCG
>JAJYNM010000077.1 GCA_021786335.1 archaeon | reverse complement strand
CAGGAGCTCTGACACCGTCCGAGCCTCGGAGGGGAGCCCGGCAGTGCTGAAGATAGTCGGCGACATCGGGCTTGGGGAGCAGTCCAAGGTCAAGATCCGTCCGGGCGAAGCGGCGAGGGTGGCGACTGGCTCCTTTACTCCCGCGGGGACTGACGCCGTGGTCCCGGTAGAAGAGGCCTCAGCGAGGGGGAGCACCCTCGAGGTCAGGCGCCCAGCGGAGCCGGGAAGTCACCGCTTCACTACTGGCGCAGACGTGCAGAAAGGGAGCGTAGTGTTGCGGAGAGGTGCTCGGCTGAGGGCCCAGGATATCGGCCTTGCCATAACGCTAGGCATCAGGAAAGTCGAGGTCTATCGGACGCCCAGAGTGGCCATATTGGCTACAGGCAGCGAGCTCACCGACTCAGACCTCGATGGCGGAAAGACGCGGAACAGCCACGGCCCCTTCTTCGACATGGTTGCCAAAGCCATAGGATGCGAAACAATCAACCTCGGCATAGCGCGCGACAGGAAGGGCGAGATACTTGAGAAACTCAGGGAGGGGCTCTCGTCGGCAGACCTGGTTCTCACTACTGGGGGGACATCCATGGGTCCGTTCGACCTTGTGGACGACGCGGTGAGGAGCCTGAAACCGAGGGCGCTGCACCACGGCATTAGGATGGACCGCGGGAGGGTCACTGGGGTCGCGGTAGTGGGCGGGAAGCCCGTAATCATGATGCCCGGACCGATCCAGGGCGCCCTGAACGCATTCGTCCTCTTCGCCCTGCCTGTCATCCAGAGGCTCTCCATGGTGGGGGACGAGACAATCAAGGCGAAAGCCAGGCTGACGAGACGCTGGGAGGCGAGGCGCAGGTTCTTAGACTTCACGAAGGTGGTCTATCTGAAGTTGACAGAAGGGGAGAATGGGCTGGAAGCGGAACCTCTTTCGGCAGAGACTGAATCGATGTCGCTGCTGGTGAGGTCTACTGCTGTCACAATTGTCCCCGAAGAGGTCAGTTCGATGGAAATCGGCCAGGAAGTGGAGGCGATGCTCATTCCAGGCGTCTCATACTCGATCTGAGGGGAGCCGGGCCATGAGACGGCTCATCCTCCTGACGTCTTCCGGGACGTTTACATCGAGAGTCACTCCGGGGTCGTCCACCGCCACCTCCAGGACCATGGAGGCGTTCCTCTGCAAGAACGCCCTCGCCCCCTGGTCGCCTCTGAGCCTCTGCAGTTGGGGGAAGAGCGCCCTGTCGAAGAGGACCGGGTTCCCCCTGCTCCCGCGGAAGGTCGGCACCACGATGGAGGCGTTGGGCTTGCTGCGGGCAAGGATCAGGGCGTCGATTGTGGATGCCTGCAGGGCCGGCTTGTCCCCTAACCCGACCAGGACACCCTCGGTCAGGGGGTCTAGGCTCTTCAGTCCGACCCTCAGCGAGGAGCTGATCCCTGCCGAAGGGCGGGGGTTCACCACCAACCTAGCCCCTAGAGGGCACCGCCATTGGACACCCTGCCTCACCACTACCAACACCTCCCTCACCCGGGAGGAGAGGAACGCGTCGACGGCGTAGTCTAACATGGGCCGCCCCCTTAGGAGCATCTGCTGCTTCGGCCGGCCCATCCTACTAGACAGGCCGGCGGCAAGGATCAGGCCACTGAACAACGGACCCTGAACATCAGCGCACTACTTCTGCATTCCTGCAGCCCCAGAATGGACGACAACGCCTGGCGCCCCCCCCCCCCGGAAGGGAGCGAAAAATAAATAGCCGGCGGAGGGTGAAGACGCTAGTTGAAACAGTTCGAGTTTGCCAAGGTCGTGGCAGACCTGGTTGAGAAGGGGCAGCCGTTCGCGGTGGCGACCGTGGTGAAGACCGTGGGGTCGTCCCTAGGGAAGCCGGGGTTCAAAACAGTCATCTCGCAGGACGGGGACGTACTTTATGGGTCCCTGGGAGGCGCATGCCCTGAGTCGGCCCTTGCCGCTACCGCGAAGCAGACTCTGGCGAGCGGCAGGCCGAAGACGGTTACCGTCTTCCTGGAAGACACGGAGAAGTCTGTGGGGAGCGCTTTCAAAGCCAAAGGGGACGACGAGATACATGTAGAGACGAACTGCGGCGGGGAGATGCAGGTGTACGTCGAGCCGTACCTCCCCAAGTAGCTAACCTCTCATCTGCGAGGAGGACAGAAGACGCCGATAGGCTCACTTCGCTATCGGGGCGCCTTCTACCCAGCGGTTCTTTCCCCTGATCTTTTCCCTCTTCCATATCGGCAACGTCGTCTTGATTCTGTCGATCGCGTACCTGCACGCTTCGAAGGCTTCCGCTCTATGTTCAGAGGAGACGGCCACAACGACGCTGACCTCGCCTACTTTCAGAAGGCCCTCCCTGTGGACCATACTCACCCGCCTCACGGGCCACTTTTCCCTTACCTCGGCCTCAATCCGCCGCAGCCCCTTCTCTGCCATCTTAGTGTAGGCCTGGTATTCCATCGCGTCCACGTCCCCTACTTCGCTCTTCCTCCGGACGGTCCCGATGAAGACCACTGTACCTCCCGCATCCCTGTCGGCTACTTCCTTCATCATCTTGGTGGGGTCGATGTCGTGCGCTGTTACCTCCCTCGTCGCAGAGCGAACCATCCTACCCACCAGCCACCGGCGGGAGCACCCCTATCTCGTCGCCGTCAGTCACAGGCGCCGACGCGTCGACGACCTCCCGGTTAATCGATAGCCTGATCGTCGCCTTCATTGGACGGAGCCGGGGATAATCCCTGAGCAGGCAGTCTAAGAGGTCCCCTGCCGTCGACTGGCCTTTGAGGTTCATCACCTCGCGCTGCTTGCCTACGGCGTCTCGCGCTCCGGCGAAGTAGAGCACAGTCACCGACCCCACTTCCGCCTATCCTCCTATCGCGTTCATGTTCCTCGGCTTCTCCCAACCGTCCTTGATCCAGGGCATGTGCCCCACACCCTCAGGTTTCTTGCTCACGACATCCTTCATGAACTTGGCCAGCTCAGCGTCAGACTTCCCCCCTCTGAGGAGCGGCTTGAGGTCATAGTACTGTGTGTCGAAGAGGCAGGAGAGCATCTTCCCGTCCGAAGTGAGTCTGATTCTGTCGCAGTCGTCGCAGAAGGGGTCGCTCATGGGCGTTATCAGCCCGAGCTTCTCCCCGTCGTTGCCGAAGGACCAGAGCGAAGCAGTCTTCCCCTTTTCCCTTCCTATCGGACGGAGGTCGTAGGAGCGCTTCAGGACAGAGATGATGTCCTTGCCTGGCATGATGGCCTCGGGGGACCAGATCCCTAGACCGTCCAGGGGCATGAACTCGATGAACCTTATCGACAGCCCCCTGGAGTGGGTGTAGTCCACCAAGTCCACTATCTCGTCGTCGTTATACCCCTTGATCGCCACTGAGTTGACCTTGACCGGGTCCAGCCCGACCCGGACGGCCTCATCGATGCCCTCGAGGACACGGGGGAGGGCGTCCATCCCGGATATCTTGCTGAACCTTTCCCTCTTCAGGCTGTGGAGGCTGACGGTCACCCCCCTCAAGCCCGAGTCCTTGAGCAGACGGGCCTTCTGCTTGAGGAACCAGCCGTTGGTCGTCATGTCCAAGGTCTCAACGGAGTCGAGCCTTGAGAGCCTGGATATCAGGGCCTCCAAGTTCCTCCTCAGCAGCGGCTCCCCGCCGGTTATCCTGATCCCGTCTATCCCCAGCACAGACAGCACCCGGGCGGACCGTTCTATCTCTTCGAACGACAGCTGGTCTGCTTCGGGGAGCCACTTCACCTTGTCTTTGTCCGGCATGCAGAAGAGGCAGGCGAAGTTGCACCTGTCGGTGACTGAAATCCTGAGCTTCTTCGCTATCCGCCCCTTGCCGTCGATAAGGCGGTCGGGCAGCGGCTCTACTAAGGCCATCTAAGCGAATCCTCCAAGCGCTGCACAAAAACGTTGCTCAGTTGTGCCCCCTCCCCTCGCAGAACATGACCACGGCCGACTTCTGGGGCTCACGATGAGAATGACATGCGTAAACCAGCCGGCGCCCCCTACAGTATATGCCCTAGGCGCGACAGTCGCGTCTTGGTGAGACGAGTCTTACCTAAT
This sequence comes from archaeon, assembly GCA_021786335.1. Next base: position 884 of record JAJYNM010000077.1, on the reverse strand, counting down.
GCTATAGTCCGGTCTGAGCCTCAGATAGACCATCCCGTAGAAGAGAGAGATCAGCACGGCCGCCGTCGGGCCGTGAAAGCTTCTCACGAAGGACTCGAAACCGTAGGAGTTGAGTCCAATCAGTCCGAACGGGCCGATCGGCGATATCGTACCCAAGAGATACAGCCCCAATATCCCTTGGAATATCACAACGACCGCCAGCACCCAGTACAGCGCTTTCGCCTCTATGTACCTGGCGCTGACCAGCCACTGTCGCAGTGTGAGCCTCTTGGTGGCTATCCTGGCTACCTCGAGGACGACGATTGCGACCCCGGTCGATATGAGGAGTGTCGCGAAGAGCGCATGGAGGTTCAGCGCGAAAGGCAGCGTGCTTCCCGTGATGGACGAGAGGGACGAGAATATCTCAGGCGACGCCACCATCGTACCGGTAAGGTAAGAGCCACCTACCTCAAGCAGGAACGCTACCTTCAGGGCCATCTCCAGGCCTATCGTCTTTGTCACCGTGACCGGTTCGTCCGAGGCGTGCCTCGGGACGAATAGCCTGACGATGAAATGAACCGCCATCAGGATGACCGCAATCAGGTATATGTCCGCCTCGAAGGAGAACGGGTACCTGTAGACCGCGGTTTCGAAGCTTGTCGCCGGGAGCACGAGCTCTTCGTAGAAGAAGCCGAGCGCGATTATGAACAAGCCCGAGATCGTTAATCTTGTTTTTGTCCAGCGCATATGAACCGCGGTTTGAACGGCATTGGTAGAGTTCATTCCAGCCTAATACGTTAGGAGAGGCGGCTATTAAATCGTTTTGAGTCGTGGAGGTTTTGCAACCTCGCGTCGGCTGAAAGCCCCTGATCGTGGTTTAATCTGGCAGGCCTGAAGGTGAGCCC
>JAJYNM010000008.1 GCA_021786335.1 archaeon | reverse complement strand
TGGCATATCCATCTTAGATGTTGATGTCATCTTGTAGCAGTATTCCATGCCGATTACAACTTCATACGATGAGAGGTTCTTTGTTAGGAAAGTGAGCACCACACTAGCTCCGGCACAAGAACGGAGTCCGGCACAAGAACGGAGCAGACCACAGGGGCGGGCCAAGTCTCGTCAGAACACGCGATGGCTGGTCTACCCTAGAACTAGTCGTTCGCTCGTGCAAATGTGAACTGGCGAATTCGTCCCTGAGGAAGAGGGCGCGAGAGAGTACAACGTGTCGGGTCACAAGACGCAACCGAGCAGACCGGCTACCGCATGCCGCCGATAAAAGGCAAGTCCACACTCGACTGCTGTGTGGTGTTTCAATCTTTATAAGACGAGAAGGCCTGGAACAGGAAAGCGTTGAGCAGCCTAGTCCTTCCCGGCCTAGGAAGCCTGACCTTGACGGGCCTGCTTGTGACCATCATCGGCCTTGTCATCCTGTGGATAGTCATCTCGATACCGGCGTGGCTGGCGGGCAAGGCGGTAACTGCGGGGAAGTCCACCTTTGGTGACGCTATGGTCGCCACCCTGGTCGGCCCAATAGTCTACTTTGTGGTCTTGATCGTGGTGGATTTCTTCCTGGGAACGGTGATCGGTCCGGGGGCGTACGTCATCGCGTTGATCTTGGCCTTCATAGCCTGGATTTGGGTGTACAAATCAAGCTTCGGAACAGGCTGGCTGGGCGGACTCGGGATAGCCATACTCTCGATAATCATCTTTGCTATCATCAGCGTGATTCTCGGAGTTCTCTTCGGTTTGACCGTTCCTTCTTCATTTTTCCCCCATCTCTAGGCAACAACTGCAAGCACCCGGCGAGGTCGCGTCGAGTTTCATGGTACAGGGCAGCACCGTGACACGCGGGACGAACGCCGGCGGAGGACTACCAGTTTGATACTCAAGGCCATTGGGGCGTTCTTCGCAACTGAAGGCGCGGCAATCTTGGCCCAATTGGCGAAAGGAACCAGGGATCAGAAGGAGCTCCGCTGCTTGGGGCTCTCCGCTACGAGCTTCCTTCTTCCAGGTATTTTTCGAGAAACTCCTCCTGTCTCTTACTTGAGTTCCTGGATATTACGATGCTGACCGCGACGAACTCAAGGAGTGCCACCGAGACAGCATGTCGGGCCATCGACTGGGGGAGGACCTGGATGGCCTGGAGATGGGGTGCGGTAGCAGGAAAGGGCTGCGAAGGCCGCTTGCAGAACGGCCGCCCTCTTGCGCCAATTGCAGCGCGGTTGGCGGAACACTGTAATAGCAGTGAAACAACACCACAAAGAATAAGGAATCCCGCCGTCCGCACAGCGACTCTAGGTACTAGGCGACATTTGATGGAGGACCTAAGAAGACGGATTGTGTCTTCGACCGGGGGTGTGGAGTTCGTATGCACACTATGCGAAGATGAGGGGAGGCCACATGTCATTGCGGGGTGGGAGTATGTTGTCGTCTCGACCTTGACGCGAAACGAGATCAGAGTAACGGTATGTCCTGACCACGCAGACCAGCTTGACAGGGGGACGTTGGCCTACAACGTCGTGAAACGGAGGAAAGGGCCCGATTGGGCTCATCCTCTTTGACCCTGGGACAGAAGCCTTGCAGGGCCAGGGTAACTCTCGTCCGAATCTGCGGACGCTGGACACGGATATCTGTGCCGGGTACAGCTCCACCTTCTATGCGTATCCGTGGATGTCGTAGCCCCATTTCCCGCTCATGAGGGAAAGGAGGCTCTCGCCTTTTAACGGTGGAGGATCGAAGTCGAAACGTAGGCGCCCTGGCCGGGACTTTCGTCTCAGCGATTTCGAACCCGGGTCGCTGCCGCTCTGTCGGCTCGCAGCCGATGACAGGGCAGCATACTGACCTCTATACGACCAGGGCACCTGAAAAAGGGCTGGCTCACAGGGTGGTTTTAAGCTTCATACCCGCTCGAGGAAGTTGTCCCCCGACGCGAGTGGCGCCGTGTGGTGCTTGTGAGTCGAACCGCACCGTTCCAAGTGCCTCTTGAACTTCTTGGCGCTGATCAACTTCCCGCACTTTGGGCAGACCGGCACACCCGCAGCCCCTCCACGGCGACGTATACGTCTTCCTTCAGACCAGAAGGGTTGAATCCGGGCAAGGGAGGGTCTGGCGGCGTGAAGCCTGTGAAGAGGTGCGGCTGGTCTTCGTTGGACATGCCGCTCCTCCAGGAGTATCACGACAAGGAGTGGGGAGTCCCCCTCCACGACGACCGCCTGCTGTTCGAGTTCCTTGTGCTTGAGGGGGCCCAGGCTGGCCTTAACTGGTACACGATACTGAGGAAGCGGGAGAACTATAGGCGGGCCTTCGAAGGGTTCGACCCGAAGCGGGTGGCGAACTACGACCAACAGAAGGTCCGGAGTCTGCTGGCGGACCCGGGGATCGTCAGGAACCGCCTCAAGGTGAACTCTGCGGTGCAGAACGCGAAGGCGTTCGTCAATGTCCAGGAGGGGTTCGGGTCGTTCGACGAGTACATCTGGAGGTTCGTAGGAGGGAGGCCGAAGACGAACAAGTGGCGGACACTCAATGACATCCCCGTGGCGACCCTGGAAGCGCGGGCCATGAGCAGGGATCTGATTGCCAGGGGATTCAGTTTCGTAGGACCCACAATATGCTACGCCCACATGCAGGCCACCGGGATGGTGAACGACCACATCATGGGCTGTTTCAGGCACAAGGAGATCACGCGGCTCTCTTAGAGGAGGCCCAGGGCTTTCATTCCGTCGATGATCCTCTTCGTCTCGCCCCTGTCCAGAGGGAGCAGCGGCCTCCTTGGGGACCCGCAGTCCATCCCACGCTCTCTCAGTATCTCATAGTATGCCGAGATCTGGTTCTGTCTCACCAGCCCCTTGAACGCTCGGACATGGTTCTGCTCAGCCAGGGCCGCGGCGTGGTCCCCCCTCCGCACCGCGGTGAGCATCGATTTGAAGAGCTCAGGGATGGCGCTGGCCCCTCCGGAGACCAGGCCGGAGGCGCCCGAGTAAATCGCGAAGAGCCCGTACTCCTCGGTCCCGTTCATCACCGGGAAGTCGCCGGGGACCGAGTCTACGAGCTCCATGAGGTGTAGGAAGTCCCTTGAAGAGTCCTTGAGTCCGGAGATGATGCCTCTCTTCGCTAACTCGGCGACCGTCTTAGCCTGGAGGTTGTTCCCGGTGAACTGCGGTATGTTGTAGGCTAAGACTGGTATCTCCACAGCTTCGGAGAGTGCTTCGAAGTGCTTCGCCACGGCCCTGTCCCCGGGCCTGTAGTAGTATGGTGTGAGGCTTGCCACGGCGTACGCCCCGGCGTCCTCGGCGTGCCTCGCCAGGTCGACCGCGGAAGTGGTGTCGGCTGCCCCGACCTGGACCACGACCGGGACCCTCTTACGTGAGGCTTCTAGGACCGCCCCGGCCACCGACTTCCTCTCCTCGACCGTGAGCATCGGGCCGAGCCCTGTGCTCCCGCATGGGAAGATACCGTCGGCCCCCTTCGACGCCTGGAAGCGGACAAGCTTCGCTATGCGGTCAGTGTCCACCCGCCCTCCGTCGTCGAAGGCGGTCAGGAGCGCGGTGTAAAGCCCTTTGACCTTAGAGGCGAGCCTGGCCAACTGGACCGGGGGCGCCCCAGGGTGAGACTTATCCTTGGCGCTCGCCCCCATCGACTCCCCGCCTCACCCCCCCGATACGTCCATCCCCCTACCGTGCCATGACCGGGAGAAAGTTAGGCGGACGCTCGTGGCCATTAAAAATCCCTATATCACCGCTCAACAAAACTATGGCAAGGCGCTCCTTGAAAACAGGGCTAACATACACGCATCCTATCCGCCGGTCCGTGCTGTAGCCAGGTGGTCGTAGAAAGTGGTCCACCCGTACTTCATCGAGAACTCCTTCCTGAGCCTCATCAGCGGGTTGGTGGCCCTCGCAGTGAGCTACTACGCCTTCAGGTACAGGAAGGTGACCGGTTCTAGCTTCCTCAGGCTCCTCAGCGTGGGGTTCATGCTGCTTGGAGTGGGCCTGCTGGTGCAGGGCTCGATATACCTCCTGGCCGAGTTCAACGTCGGGAGGTTCGCAGACAGGGAGGCGCTGGTCTACGGCGCCACAGGCGTCTACCTCGTCCTGCAGTCCGCTGCCTACCTTCTTATCGGGACCGGGTACACCATCAGGGTCCAGAGGGGGGTGCCCTCTGAGGGGATGGAGACGCCCGCAGCGTTCCTCGCATTGCAGGCGACGCCGCTCCTCTTCGGTACCCTCGTCCTCGACGCCGGGGAACTCGTGATTCTAGTGCTCGTCTCATTCGTTGTGTTCCAGGGGGCAATGGCGTACTCGGAGTCGAGGAACCGGCTGTCGCTCTACGTGCTGCTAGGCTTCGCGCTCATCGCGCTCTCCCACCTGGGCGAGCTGCTCGGGAGCCTGCTGGCGTCAGGGGACCTGTACCTCCTTGGCGGGACGGCCAACCTTGCGGGGTTCTGTCTTCTCCTCCTGTTCGTTATCCGGAGTGGAAGAGTTGGCTCAGTCTGAAAAGCAGAGAAGCACAATCAGGATCTATCTCGACATCCTGAACGCTGCCGACGAAGAAGGCAACGCGAAGACGACCAGGCTTATCCAGAGGGCGAACCTCCCGCACGACAGGCTCATGAAGCATCTTGGCGAACTCCAGAAGAGAGGGCTCCTTGTAGAGGTCAGCAACGGTGGAAACCGATACTACACCATAACCCCCAAAGGCCGGGAATTCGTCAGCGAAGTCAGGAAGGCACAAAGCTTTCTTTCAGCCTTCGGCGTGTCGATCTGAAGCCGGCAGGCGCCCCTGAACGGTGCGTTCACACGCAGCGTTCTCTGCGGATATATAGGCCGCTAGAGAGGTTCTTCAAGTTGACGGGGGTCCAGGCGAAACGGCGGAGCCGATGAGGGACACAGTCATAATATTCGGGGGGGACGGCTACATAGGGTGGCCGCTTGCCCTGAACCTGGCCTGGCGCACCGACGACAACGTCGTGGTGGTCGACAACCTTGTCACACGGCGCTTGGTCGAGTCGGTGGGGTCCGATTCGCTGGTTCCAATCGGGAGCCCCTCGTCCAGGGTGCAAGCCTATCGCCGCGCTTCGGGGAAGGACAACCTGACTTTCGTCCGGGCAGACGCCAGAGACCCGAAAGAAGTAGACTGGGTAATCTCGAAGTACCAGCCTCAGAAGGTCGTCCACCTCGCACAGCAGAGGAGCGCGCCGTTCAGCATGATAGACCAGGAGCACGCACTCTATACCGAGCTGAACAACGTAGCCACGAACTTGAACATAGTCTTCTCTATGACAAGGCACGTCCCTGGAGCGCATCTCCTTAAGATGGGGACCATGGGAGAGTACGGGACACCGAACATAGAGATCACTGAAGGCCCGGTGGAGATACGGAGGAACGGCCGGCGACACATGGCTATGTTCCCCAGGGCCGCGCAGAGCTGGTATCATCTGAGTAAGATTTTCGACACCTTCAACGTGATGCTAGCCAACAAGGTCCACGGCCTCCGGGCGACCGACGTGATGCAGGGGGTAGTCTATGGGAGCCAGACCGGGGAGATAGCCGACGAAGCGCTCTCCACGAGGTTCGACCTCGACGCCATCTGGGGGACGGTTATCAACAAGTACGTGGCCCAGGCGGTGGTCTACAACAAGCTCCTCATCTACGGCAAAGGTAGGCAGACGAGGGGTTACCTCTCCCTCTACGACAGCATAAAATGCCTGAGCCTGCTCCTCGACAACCCCCCCACCGAAGGTGAGTACAGGGTCGTCAACCAGATAGACGAGACGTTCGACACGGTACAACTGGCTGAAAAGGTGAAGGACATCGCGGAAGAGTTCGGATACAGGGTGGGATTCGAGAAGGTGAGGAACCCGCGGGTCGAGAGCGAGGCGCACTACTACAAAGTGCAGCACAAGATCTTACCCTCGCTGGGCTTCTCAAGGACGAAGCAGATCGACGAGGTCATCAGGGAGATGTTCCAGACGGTGACGAAATACAAGCCTAGGGCCATGAAGATGAAGGCTCTGCTGGCCCCTTCGGTCACCTGGGCCGGCCGCAAGAAGATCGCCTCGGACGCGTTCCAGCTGCCGAGGGACCTCACGGGCTGGCCGGCGTCGCAGGAGCTGATAGAACTGGCTAAAGACCAGGCGGCCAAGGTCCCATCATAGGCGCTTGGAAGACACACACGAAGAGGCCGCCGACGGGCAGACGGCAAGGACGTCCCGCAGCCTGAACTGCCTCCTCGTCGCCCCCACGGACCCTCTCACGGGCGGGCTCAGGACAGGTGCGCTCAGAAGGCTCATGAACCCCCCCGCCGGGGTGAGATACAGGCTCACGACCGACCGGCTGAAATATCCGAAGCGGGCGGCCAGCTACGAGTTCAATCCTGCGAATGTCGCCCTGGGGGCGGCTCGCTTCGCTCTGGAGCACCTCATCCCGATCGACCAGAAGGGGGCGGCCATCATCCACTCATTCTTCTGGGACGTCAGGAAGTACGGCTGCCGTTGGATCCACGAGAGTGACCAATCCTTCGGTCAGTTCATGCTGAGGTACAACAACATCGGCGGGAGGGTGCGCCGCCTAGCCAACGAAGGGTTCTCGTCTTATCTGAACTCAAACTGGTGCGCCGGCGCGGTCACCTGGTCCGAGTGGGCGAAGAGTGGCTTCGTCGAGGACGGTGTCGACCCTTCGAAGGTCTTCGTGATACCTCCCCCCTTCGAGACAGTCGACTTCAGGCGTCAGCACCAAGGGTGTAACATTCTGTACATCGGGAGGGAGTTCAGGAGGAAGGGAGGGGACGCCGCCCTCCGGACCTTCAGGTCGCTCAAGGGGGGCGCCGGATGCTGTCTGACGTTCGTAGGCCCCCTGGGCACGCCGGAGGCCAGGGACATCGTCAGATCTGACCCGCGAATCAGGCAGTCAGACAGCCTCGCCGGAGCCGCCCTTCGGGACGAGGTCTGGCCGGCCACAGACATCTTTGTTCTTCCCACGAGGGCGGACGCCTTCGCCCTGGCAGTCGTCGACGCCATGAGGAGGGGGATCCCTGTAGTCGCGACGAAGATACCACCCATCGCCGAGGTGGTCGAAGACGGTGTCTCCGGGCTACTCTACGAGGCTGGAGACGAAGATGGCCTGCGAGGACATCTGCAGAGGCTCGTCGACGACTCCACGACGAGGGAAGAGATGGGGAGGAATGCGAAGAGACGGGCCGCGGCGTTGTTTTCACCTGAGAAAGTCGGGAGGGCGCTCAGAGAGGTGTACCACCTCGGGGAGTGAGCGCAACTAGAATTGATTCCGTCGGGCCGTGGGTACATGCGTACAGGATTCACCATCGCCCTCTCCTTGCGGCTACTGACGTCGTCCTTGGCGATAGTCATCCCACTGTACGCCATCTCCTTGGGCGCGACCCCTTCTGAAGCGGGCGTGTTCGTCGTCCTGCTCTGGCTCGGGAACGGGGTCGGGGCTGCGGCGGCCACCCTCGCCGTGAGGGACCAGTCAGTCTCTTCCGCGGGCGGCTTCCTTATTCTGGGTGCCTCGATGCTTGTCCTAGGTTTGAGGGCCCCCTACGCCCCTCTCTCGCTCGGAGTCCTGGTGGCCGGGGCAGGCATGGGGCTCCCCCAGCCTCTGCTCTCCGCCGTCATGCACATGGACTCGGCGCCGGAGCGGCCCTCCACGGGGCTCGGGGTCTATTCCACGGCGCTGGGCATCGGGCTCGTCCTTGGTCCCCTGGTGGCCTACGGGGTGCTCGAGCTCTACGGCTTCTCAGGGGTCTTTGAGGCCCTCGCCCTCGTCTCAGCCCTGGGGGTCGCCGGCGCCTGGGTAGGCAGAAGGGACGTTGTGGGGCGCCCGAAGCCCCCTGTCCCCTCCATGGCGGCCTGGGCGCGAGCCCTGCGGAGGCCGATATTCAGGCGCGCCTTCATGGTGAACCTCTTGTACTCGCTCCTCCTCCCTGTCTTCCTCTCATACGGCGGCGTCTATGCCGAAGAGAGGTTCGGGTTCTCTCCCGGGGAGGCGTTCCTCCTCTTCACCCTGGTGTTCCTGGCGTCTGCTGCGATTCGCTACGCCTCCATCGGTACTACCAAGGACCCTGGTAGGGTCCTCATGGTCTCGGCAGGCTTCCTCACGGCGTCTGCGACGTGTGTCGCCCTCGCCCCATCCTGGCCTGTGTTCGTGGCAGGGATGCTCCTGTTCAGCATACCGCACGCCATGGTCTTCCCCGTCGCGAACTTCCTCGCCTTCAGATCCGTGGAGACGGCGGACGTCATCAATGCCAGCTATGCCTTCCAGGCTTCCTCTGGGGGAGCGGAGGTCCTGTCGCCCGCCTTGGCGGTAGCCCTGATACCGACGGCTGGTCTCCCGGGGGTCTTCGCGGTCGGAGCGGTAATCGCCGGGACGGCATTCGTGGTGGCTGCACGGCGGCGCGACAGCGTTCCAGGACGATAGGGGACAAAGGGCCTTCAGAGGTCGTCTCTGGCGGCGAGGGGCTGCGCCTCGGGTCCTCTCCCAATCGGTCCCTCAGCGCGAGCCGTATGAGGGCGAGGGTCAGCGTTTGCCTTCCAAAGGACTCTATCGTTAAATCGCGGTCTGGAGAGGGAGCAGACTAGGCTTGAGCAAACAGGTCCAGGGGTCGGGCCCTGAGGTGAGGGGGAACACCCTCCGGGTCTATCTCTACGTGCTCCAGCATGGGCCGTGCGAGCTGAAGGACGTCCAGTCGGGCCTGGGGTTCTCCACCGCCTCCCTCGCCTCATACCATCTGAAGCGCCTTATCGACGGCGGATACGCCGCCCAGGACAACTATGGGAGGTACCTGGCGTCCAAGGACGCTGCAGGGCAGATCCTTGAGGGATATGTGAAGGTGGGCGCGGTCGTCGTCCCACAGCTCCTCTTCGTCTCTGTGCTGTTCACCCTGCTGGTAGGCTACTTTTCCGCGATGTCTTACGGCTCGGTGTCCTACGTCCCGTTGCTGATCTTGGCCTCCCTCGCCCTGGTGGCGGTGGTGTGGTACGAGACGGCCAGGGTGTGGCGACGGCTCGCTTCGTGGAGATGAAGGTCCTTGGCATGAGACGGCGCATTCAAGCTCTTTGAAAGGCAGGCAGGGGTCCGCTGGGCGGAGGTTCAAGGGCCTAGCAATATCCGGGCGCCCCTAGACAGGTGTGCCGATGTCAGTAGGAAAACAAGCACTGAAGTACACTGCGGCCGCCATAGCGGTGGCTGCGATCATCATAGTCTCATCCACGCTGTATCTGGGCGTAAACTTCGGCGCAACCACAACCACCGGAACTTCGGGGACCCAGGGGGGCACATCGGCCCAGCTGGCCATCCAACTCACCGACCCGCCTACCGTCCCCAAGGGGACGACCTCTCTCAACCTGACTTACTCGTCAATAGGGCTGCTTGCGGGGGAACCGGCGTCGGGGGGCCAGCAGACTGTAACGACCCTGACGGTCATCCCTCAGGGCGGGTCCGCGACGCTCGACCTGCTCAGCCTTCAGAACATCTCACAGACCATCGCATTGGCTAAGCTCCCCAACGCTTCCATCATCTACTCCTTCACCCTCAACGTGACCAGCATCAAAATCGACGTCAACGGGACTTCGTCAACGGTCACCCTGGCTACCGGCGGGAACTCGCTGACCGTGACTTTGGGAAGGCCGGTGTCACTCGCTGGGAACAGCTTCGCGCTCCTTCAGCTCAACCCCGTGATATTGAGCACGTCCACCGGCTACCAGATGATCCCGTCGGCGGTCGGCATCATCAGGACGGCGGGGGCTGCGAACGACAACGAGGACCAGATAGGATTCAGGCAGCACCTCAGCTCGGAGGACCAAAGCCAGCTCCAGCACGCCCAGGGCAACCTGAGCGCCCAGCTAAGCGCCCTGTCAGTCCATCTGAACACCACCACCATCTCAGTCCAGGTCAACAACACCGGGAGCATCCCGGTGGTCCTCAACGCCATAGGGATCCACGGCAATTTCACAGCGGCAGGGCTCTCCTGCCCGACGCACAACAGCAACTCCAGCGATGGACCGCCTCAAGGTGATGGGAACCCAGGCTCTTCGACGACCACCCAGACGAACACGGCCTCGAATGGTTCTAACTCGAGCGACAACGCCACGCCAGGGAGCAACAATCACGACAGCCACCAGCACGACGGCTGCGAGGCTGAGCATGCGGACCAGCTGGTATTCGTCCCCGTGAACTCCACGGTGTCCGGTACCGGATGCGTCGCGCTGAAGATGCAACTGGTCTCCGGAGACTTCGGCGAGAGCGGGGCCCACGGCCTTGTCCTTTCGGCCGGCCAGTGCGTGGTCCTCACATTCGTCGGCGAGATCCCGGTCGGTCAGTCAGGAGGCATCCTGATCCCGTCCATCCTCTCCGGGCAGGTCTATGGCGTCCACGTCATCGCATCCCAGGGTGCCAACGTGCAGGTTGCGTGTGACCTCCCTGTCTCTCCAACAAGCTGCAGCGTACTTCGCGGCTCAGATGACTGAGTGACCTGTGGTCTCACCACGGGTCTCTCCCCCTGTTTTTGTGATGCGAGCATCAGTCGCCTGATTGGGGCGACGATTGGAAACAGTCCTCCTAATCAATTGGCTCGGTCGCCGTTGACCTGGAGACCGACCCCGCGTGAGCACTCCGAAGAACGACCGGACTGGTCTTCAGCTCAGCTAGAGAAGCCGTCATCGCCCAAGGCCGAGGCCCTCCGATAGAAGATGTCCCCGCTCGGGTCTGGGAAGCGGACCAGAAGCTTCTGCGAAGAGAGCCGGTCACAGGCTGCTTGGACCTCGTCCGGGTCCAGGTCGACCTTGTACTCGCCCTCCACCGATTCTTCGATTTCAAGCACTCCCTTCTCCTGCATGTCGGCCAGCACGTGCATCATCTTGCCTTCGAGCGAGGTGCTGGAGGAAGGCATCTGCAGCGACAGCAGCTTTCGGGTCCCGTCCCTGACTCCCTCGATGACCGAGGCCCAGTCGTTCAGGTTCCGCTTCCTCCTTCCAGTGAGCGTCTCGACGAATACGAGATCGTGGGTCCCGGCCTCGTCCTTCCACGAGGCCTGGAGGCTGGGCCTCCCGAACTCCCCCTTGTGTCCCTTCACCGAAACGGAGGCGAGCGGGATGAACACGTTAGGAGCCCTGGCGGGGACGTTGTCGAGGTCTTCCACTTCGGAGTACAGCAGGAGGTGATCTGAGAAGTATCCTACGGGGAGCTCCTCGCCCTTGTCATTGGTGCAGACGAAGATTAGCCGCCTGTTGGTGAGAACGAGGGTCCCTTCCTTAACGCCAGCTCCGAACTCCGCCTCCAGCCCCTTCGAGGCGCCCCCGGCTCGCATCTCGGCCCCCTGCTCTTGGGCGAGGATCACTTCGGGCTGCGCGCTGCTCATGCTACTCCGAGCTTGATGGCCTCGGGTGATAAGGGTTCTGCGGGCTCGGGCGTCAGCGCCGGGAGAGCCCGCGGCGGAAGGTGCGACCGACCTCCTGATTCGCCTGGGACGTCAGTGGCGTCCGAGGCCGCAGAGGCATTCTGCGCAGGTGGTCATCCTTCCACAGGCGCGGCACTTCTCGAACGAGTGGTAGTGCTCGTCGAAGCCCTTGTCCTGTGGACACTCGAGGTGGTCCCTGCAGACGAACATAGGGCTCCTGGAGCGGGCACCCCTTCATTAACCTACGACCGAGCTCCAATGCGCAGCCGGTGGGAGGCAGGAAGGGACCGGGCCTCCCGGGGCCCCCAGGCTGCAGGGTCGTTTATCTGACTCCATCAGCCCTCAGCGCGCGGGAGAGGAGAACAGACGGGTCGGGAGAGAGTGCAAGGGAAGGCCCACTTCCTGGGCCACAGCCACCTGGACGCAGCGTGGCTCTGGTCGTTCGGCGAGACGAGGCGGGCCCTCGGCGAGGGGTGCGAGAAGGTCCTCGGGTTGATGGAGAAGTACTCTTTCACATTTTGTCAGAGCAGCGCGCAGTACTACAAATGGCTGGAGGAGGCGCACCCCGAGACCTTCGAGAGGGTGAGGAAGAAGGTGGAGGAAAGGGCCTGGGAGGTTGTCGGAGGGGCGTGGGTCGAGTCAGACACCAACATGCCTTCCGGGGAATCCCTGGTCCGGCAGTACCTACTCGGGAAACTCTACTTCACGAAGAAGTTCGGAGTCGATGTGAAGGTAGCATGGTACCCGGACTCCTTCGGGTTCCCCTGGACGCTCCCCCAGATAATGCGGAAGTCAGGGATGGAGTTCTTCCTCACACAAAAGCTGAACTGGAACGATACGGTAGCATTCCCGCACTATTTCTTTCGATGGACTTCGCCAGACGGCTCTTCGATACTCGCCCACGAGATGGTCGGCGCCTACGACGAGAAGGTGGACGAAGCGAGGGTACTCGAGCAGTTGAAGCAGCTCAAGGCGCGCCATCAGGTCGATGACATCCTTGTCCTCTTCGGGGAGGGGGACCACGGAGGCGGGGTCACCGATGGGATGGTGCACAGGGCACTGGGGCTCGTACGTAGGGAGGGACCCGTAAAAGGGACGCTCACGACCTCGTTAGACTACCTAGATGGGATAGCCAAGAAGATTGCAGAAGAGAGGCTCCCCGAGGTCGCTGACGAGCTCTACTTCCAGTTCCACCGCGGGACCTACACCACGCAGGCCAGGACAAAGCGGAACAACAGGAAGGCGGAGTGCCTCCTGGAGGTAGCCGAGAAGTTCGCCACAGTGGCCTACAGGCTCGGCCTGGCCTACCCGGCTGACGAACTCAGGGAGGCCTGGGAGAAGCTGCTCCTGAACCAGTTCCACGACATCCTCTCAGGCTCTTCGCTTCCGGAAGTCTATGTGGACTCCCAGAAGGATTTCGAGTGGATATTCTCCGCCGCCAATCGGGCAGTCTCTGGTTCGTTGGCTGCCATCGCAGGGATGGCCGACACGACAGGGGAGGGGCAGTCCTTGCTCGTATTCAATCCGCTGTCGTGGAGGAGGGGCGGCATCGTGGAAGTGCCGGAGGATGTGCTGGGGGACGAGCGCGGGTTGCTTGATGAGAAGGGGAATGCGGTCCCCTCCCAGAAGGTCGCCGGTGGGAAGCGCATATTCAGGGCCGACGACGTCCCATCCATCGGATACAAAGAGTACAGGGCGGTCGCAGGGAGACGCGGAATGCAGCGGAGGAGTTCCATGACTGTTGAGGAGAGCAGGGAGGAGATCAGCCTTGAGAACGAGTTCCTCTCCGTCACGATAGACAAGAGGACGGGGCTGGTCAACAGCGTCTACGACAGGACTGCTCACAGGGAGGTCCTGAAGGGTCCGGGAGGTGTGATTCAGGTCTTTGAGGATTATCCGGTGAGGGGCAGGTCCTGCGTAAGCTTGCGGGCGGACGCGGCGATCTTCGACGCCTGGGAGGTATTCATCTACCAACAGGAAGGCGGAGTGAAGTCTGTCGAACTACGCTCCCCGGAGGAGGTAACACTGGTCGAGCGTGGGCCGGTGAGGGCGCGTGTGAGGGCACAGTACAAGTACGCCCAGAAGGGGAGAGAGGATTCGCTGTTCGTCCAAGAAATCGTCCTGTCTGCGGGCTCTCCCCTTGTCGAGTTCGAACTCCTGGCTGATTGGCACGCCGAGCACAGGCTCGCAAAGGTCGCCTTCCCGCTGGCCGCCCACGACGATTTTACCACGTATGAGGTCCCATACGGGCACATAAGGCGCAGGAATCCAGTCTCCCCCGAGGCGACCCTCGCTGAGAGGTCGAAGTACGAGGTGCCCGGTCAGAAGTGGATAGACCACTCCTCGGAAGACCGCTCGTATGGAGTGAGCCTCCTGAACGACTGCAAATATGGGTTCGACGTGGCGAACGACGTCATGCGGATGACCCTGCTCAGGAGCGCAGAGTACCCGTTCAGGCTCCGGGCAGGGTTCGGCCTCCCTCCGGTCGCAAGGTCAAAGGGGCTGTTGACAGACCAGGGCACGCACGAGACGGCCTACGCCCTCTACCCTCACACCTCGGACTTCAACAAGGCGGCCACCGCCAGGAAGGCATACGAGTTCAACTATCCGCTGGCGACAGTGTTAGAGTCTGGGCACGAGGGGCGACTGCCCAAAGAGATGTCTTTCGTCTCAGCCGGTCCTGGGGGCATCATTCTGACGGTCTTCAAAAAGGCGGAGGAATCTGACAATGTCGTCCTCCGGCTCTATGAGACGTCGGGGAGACCGGCCAAGGCGACTGTGGAGCTCGCGTGGGCCCCCCTGGTCGCGGTCACGACCAACCTCTTGGAGACCGCAGAAAGAGAGATGCGCCCTGTCGGCAGGCGGATAGAACTCGAAGTCTCGGGGAACGAAATCGCTACGATAAGGGCGGGCCTGGCCGCAGACCTAAAGAGGAAAGGTGGAGCCCGGCCTAAGGCTAGGAAGAGCCCTGCGCGAAACGGGCGAGCTCCTCGACCATCCTTTCAATCTCGTCCCTGATCCTCCTGATCTCGGGGAGGCCCTTCGCCTTCGGGTCTTCGAGGCCCCAGTCGACCACCTTCTTCTGCATCCTGTCAAGCATCGGCCTGGGACACACCTTCTCGACCGAGCATCCCATGGTGACCACTACGTCGGCCCGGTCGATCATTTCAAAGGAGAGCATCTTCGGCTCGTTGGCAGACAGGTCGAGCCCCTTCTCTGCCATGGCCTCTATCACCACTCTGTTCACCGACCCGGCAGGGACCGTCCCGGCGCTTGCAGCGTCGAGCCCCGCCCGCCGGGCGAACGCCTCGGCCATCTGACTTCTCCCAGCGTTCTCCACGCAGACGAAGAGGAACCGCGTCCTGACGCCATGCCTCCCTGTTGCCCCCATCTAGCGCATCTCCTGCCATACCCCGCCCACCACATACCCTTCGCCCAAGGGGGTCGGTGCTCCACAATCGATGGGGGCTCGGGCGAAGTACCTCTTTCGAAGCCAATGGGCGACGTTGACGAGGCCTATCATGACAGGGACCTCGATGAGCGGCCCGATGACAGTGGCGAACGCTTCCTGCGATGCCAGACCGAATACCGACACGGCCACCGCTATCGCGAGTTCGAAGTTGTTGCTGGCAGCCGTGAAAGCGAGGGTGGTGGTCTTAGGATAGTCCAGCTTCGAGTACACCCCGAGGGCGAACGAGGCGAAGAACATTATGAAGAAGTAAATCAGAAGGGGGACCGCCACCAAGACGACGCCGGAGGGTATGGTGACGATGACCGATCCCTTGAGAGAGAACATCACGAAGATTGTGAAGAGAAGCGCCAGGAGGGATGTCGGGGCCAACTTGGGGACAAGCGTCTTCGCGTACCACTCCAGCCCCTTGCGCTTCATGAAGTAGAACCGGGTGGCTATCCCTCCAAGGAACGGGATGCCGAGATAGACCGCGACCGACTGGGCCACAGCTAGAAGCGAGATGTTGACCACTGTTGCCTGCCCCGCTATCCAGCCGCTGGCGACGGTGATGTAGAAGTAGGCGAGGATGCTGTAGAACAGCACTTGGAAGACTGAGTTGAAGGCCACGAGGATCGCTGCCCACTCGCTGTCGCCTCCGGCGAGCCCGTTCCAGACTATCACCATGGCTATGCACCTCGCAATCCCAATCAGTATCAGCCCGTCCCTGAGGTCAGGATATCCTGAGAGGAACACCCATGCCAAAGCAAACATGAGCAGTGGTCCGACCACCCAGTTCAGCGCCAACGAGGCTGAGAGCATCGTCTTGGAGCCCTTCCCTCCCACTATCTTCCCGAGGTCTTCGTACTTGACCCGCGCCAGGGGAGGATACATCATCCAGATCAGCCCCAGGGCAATCGGGATCGAAGTCGATCCGATGCTCAGCGAGTTCAGCCCGCTTGAGAGGCCGGGGAAGAGGTAACCGGCGGCCACTCCTGCGGCCATCGCGAGGAATATCCACAGAGTCAGAAACCGGTCAAGAGATGAGAGGCGTTTCGGTTTCTTGTTCGAGTTCGGCCCCCCTATCTTGTAAGACGCACGATCAGGTCCATTGTAGGAGATTCCACCGGCGCGTAGAAGGCCCACCTCCCCTTCTTGCTCCTCTTGACAAGGCCTGCCTGCTCCAGCACCCCCAGGTGGTGCGACACGGTCGGCTGAGACATTCCGAGGGCCGACTCCAGCTCGCACACGCACTTCTCTCTCTTCGAAAGAAGGAGGAGGATCTTCAACCTGTTGGCCTCTCCGACTGCCCCGAACAGCCTCTCAATCTGGCGAAGCTTCGCCGTGAACTCCGAGGTAGCCAGCTTCTCTGCCTCTGCCCTGGCCTCGCTTATGTCAGAAGGCTGGCAGATGTTGAGCTGGATGAGCCGCCGTAGCGAAGGGTTCTGCTCGCTCATGCTATGTGTCAATATATAGATATATATTAATCTATGAGAACCATCTTATGAGCAGCCCTGCGGGACTGCGCAGATGCGCCGACGTTCCATCCGCAGAGCCACAAAGGCACCGAGCGGCAGACATAGTAGACCCGTCTTGTCGGGATTGGCCCTTGATAGTCAGGGGGAGCGTCAACTACCTTTACATCTACGACGTCGGGAGCGAAATCGACATCGCACGGATCGAACGGGTGGCCAAGCTGACCAAGCCTGTAGGCTTCGAGTACACGAAGCTGATGCCCAATTACATCACAGTCAGTCCCTCGCCTCTTTTGATCACCGCCGATTCTGAGGTCGCTGAGGTCCAAGGGATTCGTCAGGGCACCGTCGAGGTGGCAGTGGCGGCCAAGGCTTACGAGGTTGGCGCCATATCTGTCACTGTGTCGATTCCTCTGGACGGAGAATCCCTGGAGAATCTCACGAAATACAGCAGCCCGACTCTCGTGTTGAGTGGCAGAACATTACAGGTGAAGGACTTCGCTCTGTCGACGGTGAAGAAGGTGTTGAGCGACATCGGCCCATACGTGAACAATCTGAGAATGACCACCGAGCCAGAGGAGTACACCACGTTCTGCGTGGACTGCGCGCCCCTGGACGGGACCGCTGACGAGATGCTCGCGAAGATACTGACAGGAGACACCAGCGACACTCAGATGTCCCAGTCGCAGATTGCGAGCACCTTGAAGTCCAGGACATCGTACTACGCCGACGACGCAGTGTTCATCGACTGGAGCGCTGCGCTGGTGGTGGACCCATCCGGGGACTACGGAGCCATCTTACTTGTGATAGAGCTGGCCAACCTCCAGCTTCTTGAGATGCGGTACTATGACAGTCTGCTTGACGAACTCGTGGGGAAAGCGTCCCTGGACCTGACCAGGCGCTCCTCCAGGAGGACGCTGTTCGGGAGCTCTGGGACGGTCGCAAGGAAGGTCGCGGAGCAGCGCATAGAGATAGACAGCGTTGTGGAAGCCACTAAGAACTACACCAAGTTCATAGGCGAGTGGTACATCGCCCGAGTCTACAGTAGTATTGCCGAAAAGCTCCGGCTGAAGGACTGGGACGCGTCGCTCTCTGGGAAGCTCGGCATATTGGAGGACATCTATTCGCTGGTCTCAGAGCAGATGTCTCACAGGCGAGAGATATTGTTGGAGACAATCATCGTCGCCCTCTTCGTGGCTGAAATCATCCAGCAGTTCGTCCAATGGGAGCTCCTGCATTGAGGAAGTCGGTCCGAGCGGGAACATGGGTTCATCCTTAGCCTCTCTTCCGACCTTGTCCCACCGACGAGGGGGCTTCGCGAAGCCAGGTCCTCCGGACAGATGGAGCGGCAAGAGCAGGGCGAACCGACGACAGCTCTTTGTCTTGGTCAACTGAGCTAACGTACAGTCAGGAAAGCACCCCACAACACCATAGGCGCAGCTCCTCGAGTCGTTCGCCGAAGGGATGATCTCAGCTGTGGAGGCTGGGTAGTGCTGCCTCCGACAGGCCAGCCTGCGACCCGCATAGATGCCAGCCTGAATCTGAGCTTTCCACCTGCCTTCTAGGCGCCTGCGTGGACGCAGTGGTGCCGCGAGGGGTTCGGTTGGAAGAGCATATCAAACGCCTTTCCCCTTCATTTTGGTGCGACATCCACGCGGTTCGCTGTGAAAATGCGGCTAGAAGCGGTCCTGAAACTGGAGGTCAGCAGGATGAAACGGGGAGAAGGGGCCGGCGCCGGTCTTTCAGCATGATGGCGGGTGACATCAGCCTATCCGCCTTGTGGCTACTCCTTCTATCCCATGAAAATGAGAGTCATCGATGCAGCATGGAACTTTGAAGATCGCCGCTGTGGACACAATCAGACCATCAGCGAACGGAATGTGCCATATCTGTGTTCGATTCGAGCCGCATGGAAAGCCATCTATTGCCGACATCGATGGGTCTGAAGTCTCTTGACAAGTTGTAGCCCTAACCTCGGCGATGTCCCGCCCTTCCTCTTCCAGGGTCAGTATGCACGCCTCGGAAGGCGCGGCGATTGGAAGGAAACCCTAATCCACTGGCGCCTGTAGCTGCCGATCTGAACAGGTTGACCTGCCAGCAGATGCGACTCTTGAGATTAAACGGGGCGGGTTTAAACTCGTATGAGTGCAGGCCCGACGGGAACCGGCGCATTTTCGCAGCTAGAAATGGTATCGAAATGAACGGGTTCATGCTACCCTGTGTTCGAGCCCGTCTCGCGGCTGGCAAGATCCGCCAACTTCCACCCAACAAATCTGTGAAGGAACGAACACCAAGAAATGAGCACAAATCTGCTCAAGACAGGCCACCCTTGCACGGGTCCTACTGGGGTCACTTTCGCTGTGGTGTCTTCAGTTTTGCTGCCGGATTTGCAGTAGAACCTATAAGTCAGAAACAGGGAGACCCGCATGTTGAAGACTGGATCGATGGAGGATGAAGAGCTGATGAGGAAGCTCGATGACTTGATGAAAGATCCTATAAGGTGGAAAGAGTACATCCAGTCACGCGCAGAGAAGGCGATTAGGCACTGGCCGAAACGCTAGGCGAAGCCAATCGTCTCAAAGGCATTTTGGAGGAATTGAGAACAGTCGTCATCCATCGCGCCCTCGCAGCCTGGGACAGGAGCACAGAGACGTTTGGAGAGGAAGTCGTTGCGCTGAACGACATCGACGAGGCATTGAACAGTCTTGGCCGCAGAGTCTGAATCAGCCTAATCATTCAGTCGAAATTCATGCTGGACTAGTTTAAGACGGTGAGGAAGGAGCCGAACAACGTGAGTGCGGGCCCGACGGGAATCGAATCCCGGGGCATTCGGTTCTTGGATTTGTCGTCGGATCCGGATACCAAAGCACCTCTGACATAGCGGCTTTCCGTTAAAAATACCACTGTTCTCTCAGGAGATAGGATTGTGCCAGATGGGAATGTGTCCTTCCTTCCTTTCTTTCTCACCTCCTCTCTGGGGTTAGATTGATTATCCTCTGAAGGAGTCTGCTATCGCTCGGTGGAAGTCACCCTTGACCAGCTCGACGGTGATCACAGGCTCGTCGAGCGGGAGGGTGCAATATCTTCTTGCAAGGCTCAGGTTGGCGATGAGCCAGACGTTGTACAGGAGGAGGGCGTAGTAGAAGTATAGCAGCCTGAGGGGATGGTCCCTGCTGGTCGTCCTCGCCCTGAACTCCTCCACGCCCACATAGCCGGACTCGATTCCCCACCTCCGACGGTAGTCCTTTGGGAGCCTGCTGACGTTCCAGAGGATGTCCCCGATCGGGATGTTCGTGGCGAAGGGGACGTACTTCTTGCAGGGGTCTGTCTCCCCCTCGCCTCCAGCCTTCGGGAAGATGACAAGGGTGAACGACGCCCCTTCGACGTCTTGGTGCGTGAGGGTGTAGTCCGAGACCATCTCCCTTTCGCCCCTCGCGTATTCCTCAAGAGCCTTCTTGATCCCAGGGGTCAGGACGCAGGGCATCAGGGACCTCTGGCGGTCCCTCCTGAGCATCTCCATCGTAGGCGAGCCGAAGAAGCCCCTGTCGAGCAGGAGGAGCGAGACGTCGACGCCTTCCATCCTGGCGCTGACAAGGAGCCTCTCCACCGCGTCCTCCTTGTCGTCGAAGAGACCGACGTGCTCGCACGCGACCTGGGCCCTCGTCCCCTCCTCGACGCACTGAAGAGTGGCGTAACCCTCGAACGTGTTCGTCCCCCTCTCCCTCCTCGAACGGCGGAGGTACCCGCGGTCGCTGTCCCTGTCGTATCGAGGTATGTCATGGAGGTCAGCCGCGCACATCACTGGAGTGTTGAAGAGCCTGAACGACCTCACCTGCTCCGGGGTCGAGCCGAGCGCGCCTGCGAGCATCTCCTGCATCTCCTTCGCGGGGACCTTCTCCACGGTGTCCCTCACCCAGGAACCCGATGGCACCCTCCCTCCTGCCGACTCCACAGCCAGCCTCTTCATCCCAGACTCTGCGAAGGAGTTGTCGATGGAGAGAGCCATGAGGGAGCGGTGCAGGTCCTCCCTCCCGTACAGGGCGTTGTACCTGTCGGAGACAGGTATTGACACCCGGGTCGACATGATTTGGGTAGCCTTTTGAAAGGCCTCCTCCGCAGCTACGAGTCGCTGCGCCATCCTAGCGGATTCGAGAGAATTCATGCCTGGAGGGGAGGCGCAGCCCCTTCAGGCGACCTGCATCAAACGGATTGGGCCAGATGCTCAACAATCGATCAAATCACATTCCCATCTGGGCACAATCCTATCTCCTGTCCCCGCGTTTTTCTATAACAATCGGAGGGATGCAGCTCCCACTGCGTTCATTCGAGCAGGGTTGCAATCTCGTCGTAGAGCTTCAGGTATTTCTTCCCCTTGGGGGTGGCCTCGACCCCCCTTCCCTTTTCTATAACAAGCCCTTTCCTGACCATCTCGTCAAGGAGCTTCCGGAAGTCCCTGGTCCCCTTGTGGACCGCGGCCATAACCACGGTTCGCTGCGGGCTCGTCGAACTCTCGGAACAGGTATAGTATTTGTTAGCACGCCAGAGAAGTCAAGCCTCGCTAGTTGATTGAAGTGGGCTTTACAATGCACTTGGTTCGGCAGTTCTCGCTATCCTTCGACCATCTTCTTGACCTTCTCCAGGACCCCCTGATATCTCGCATCGTCCCTGCCCTTGGCCAAGAGAGGGGAATACATGACCATCCAGGGCTGGAATGTGTGCTGATCCAGGGCCCTATGGACGTAGGCGAAGTAGGAGTCAAAGTCGTCCAGTGCATATTGAACGAAGGCGATGTCGTTAAGATTGGTGGACCCCACCCGCTTCTCCCCCTCGATCTCTTTGATAACAGCGAGCGCGGTTTCCCTGTCCCCGACCTTGGCGGCTATGAAACCCTTCATCCAGGTCACCCAACGATTCGTGGGTTCGAGCCTCTCCGCTTTCGAATAGTACACCCTCGCCTTCTCAATATCCCCTTTGGACAGGTAATATTCGGTCATGCTTCGGTATGTGCCCGCCGGGGCCAACTGGGTAGTCTTCTCCCAGTGCCTGAGAGCCTCGTCCTCCCTCCCCATGTAGTAATAGTAGCGCCCCATCCGCTCAACAAAACGGGGTCGGCCGGGATCCAAGCGGTAGCACGCTTCAGCGGTTCTGAGCCCTTCGTCCCCGTTCTGCTTGAGAAATGCTAGGTTTGAAAGAATGAAGTAAGGGTCCGGGAGGCTTGGGTTCAATTCTAGCGCACGGTTGCATTCGGCGTCGGCCCCGTGCGTGTCATCCTCCTGGTAGTCGAAGCTCGCAAGAATCGCGTGAGCCTCGGCCAGGTCGGGATCGAGTTGTAGCGCCCTTTTCACAGATAATTCCGCCTTTGGCATTACCTGCTCGTAGGGCTCATAGCCTCCGTTCACCAATTCCATGTAGGACTCGGCCATCCCGACGTGAGCCTTGGCGAAGGATGGATCCAGCGATATCGCCTTTTCGAACACCCCGAGTGCCTGCCTGAGTGAGGGCTCCGTGAGCTCCCTGACCAACTCCCTCCCCCTCAGGTAGTATGTGTACGCCTCGGTACTCTCCGTCGCCTTCTTCTCGATTACGCGCTTCTCCTCTTCCACCAGTCTGATCTTGAGTTCGCCCGCAACCTTCTCGGCGATCTCGGACTGTATGGCGAACACATCCTCGAGCTCCCTGTCGTAGTTCTGGGCCCAGAGATGCCCCTCTGTGGACGCGTCGATGAGTTGGGCTGTTATCCTGACCCTGTTGCCCGCCTTCCTGACGCTCCCTTCGAGTATGGAACCAGCCTCGAGCTCTTTTCCAATCTCCTTTGCTTTCTTCGTTGTGCTCTTGTAGCCCATCACCGAGGTTCTCGCTATGACCGTAAGTTGCCTCACGCCCGAGAGTGAGGTAATGAGTTCCTCTGTCATCCCATCTGCGAAGTACCCCTCCTCAGGGTTTGAGCTGAGATTTGTGAAAGGAAGAACAGCGATGCGCATCTTGTCCGATTCCACCCCCGAAGAGGTGACCACGTGCTCCCATGGCATCGCCATCTTGTACGCTTCTACAACGAACCTGACTCCCTTCAAGTCGTGGGGCTCCAGCTTCACCAAGGTCTGAGGTATCTTGTTCCTCACCTGGTCATAGACCTGTTCAGAGATGCACACTCCTTCAGGCTCAGCCAGTGGCTGAAGCCTTGACGCTATGTTCACGGCGTCGCCGAAGATGTCGCCTCCAGAGTGGACCACGTCTCCGAGATGAATCCCTATCCTCAGAGTCACCTTCCACTCGTCCCTGGACGAGATGTTGTACTCGTGGAGGACGCGCTGTATCTCCACCGCGCAGTTGGTGGCGTCCAACGCACTGTCGAACTCCACGAGGAACGAGTCCCCGATAGTTTTCACCTCCCTCCCGTGGAACTTCGGGAATAGGGGCCGGAGGACCCTGTTGTGCCTCTCGAGTACCGCCAGCGATTGCGCCTCGTCAGACTGGGTAAGAGCTGTGAAGCCGACCATATCGGTGAACATTACCGCGGCTAGCTTTCGCTCCTCGCCAGACAAACCTAGTATCGCGGCTTCAGCCGGCATTGGCTGTCGTTAATCAATTTTGGGGTTCCTTTTTCATTGTCGTAACTGGCTTCGGGGTAGGCATCATGCCCCAGTAGGGTGAAACTTGAGTTTGGCAAACCCTCTAGGCCCAGTACCCCGACCTATCGAGCGGCTTGGTCAGGAGGTCCATTATCCTCCTGGCGTCCATGTCCCTGTGGGTCATCTTCACCACGAACCTGATCAGGGAGCTCAGCACCCCAGTCCAGGGGGCGGCTTTACTTCTCGGAGGCCATGGACATCGTGAGAGACGGCCTGGACGGGGAAGTGCTACTACATCGCCCTGATTCTGGCGACCCAGTACGGGGAGGACCTGATGAACGGCCAGGGGAAGACGGTCCTCGAGTCCTGCGCCACCAAGGTCCTCCTCCACCAGGACGCGGCCGGTCAGGGAGGGGGCTCGGACCTCGCGCAGCAGATCTTCGGCCTTAGCGACCAGGAGAGGGCCTTCGTCGAGAGGGCAGACAGGGGCTTCGGCGTCCTCTTCACCGAGCAGGGGAGGGTGCCCTTCTACAACAAGCTGACAGACATCGAGTACTCGTACTTCACGACGAAGCCTGAGGAGGTGAGGCCCAACCCAACGACGGCTTGAACCGCTGCCCACGTGCAGCAGAGACAGGGGCCTGACGCAGGCTTTTGAAGCGAGGCTCCGCGGCTTCGCCAGTAGTAGCGCATGTTCGTCTGCAAGAGCGACCTGGAGTGCCCGGAGGACAAAAGACTTCGACGAGCACTATCATTCGTTCGAGAAGTGCAAAGTCTGCGGCAAGTTGACGACCTGCGCCGAATGCCTTTGCGGCAGAGGTCGGTTCTGACACCCTTTTGGCGTCCAAGGCTTGGAATGGGATCGCCGTCAGGCTAGTGGCCTAGTGCAGGGTGCATCTCGGCGTCCAAAATCAGGCTCGTGAGGTGAGCCTGGGCCCTCCCGAGATGCTCCAGGTACATCCTTTCGTTCCCTTCCTCTAACATCATCGCGGCGATGAACAGGCCAACGCTCACTTCAATCATCTCCGACTCGCTGTCATACTCACTCGCTTCGGCTGCCATCCCTGACTCAAGACCAAGAGTCGTCCCTTCTGCCTATAATGCCCCATGTTATCCAATACCCCGGCGGAAGGGAGGAGAGACCGCGAAAGTGGGTCTCCCGTTTTATCCTGACGGAATGTTCTCCCACGGACTCTGTCGTGCCATGTGACAAGAAGGCCATCAGCACCATCATAGCGACCATCCTGACCATCTCCCTCGCCGTGGTGGGTTCGGCAGTGTACTACGTCGCGGTGACGTCGTACATGAGGCCCCAAGCAGGGCTTTCGCCTTCGCTTTCCATTACAGTCGGGGCGTCGGGCTTCACCACTGTCGACGCCCAGGTCGTCAACACCGGGGGGATGCCGTTCACCTCGTTGTCGATTTCCATTACAGGAGGCTCCTCTCAGCTTCAACTCGCGTATTCGTCGGTGACCTCCGGCGGCGGAGGAGCGGCTCTTCCTCGGGTCGGTGCTGCTATGGATAGGGGTGGTCTCCGTGTACGCGGCGAGGCACGGGTTCCGGGGACGCGCCGGACCTATTGGCGGCCCTGTCGAAGGCACTTCTGTCTGTGTTATCCACTACGACCAGCGATCCGGGACCAAGGTGTTCTCCTATCGTCCTCATCTCGAACTCGAAACGGGCGTGGTCCACGGGGCTTTCATGGCAGTAGAAGTCGAGCGTTCTTATTTCCTTGAGAAGAGGTTTCAGAAGAACTTCGCTCCTTCCCTGTCGCAGGTCCCACCCCCGCTTGAGACTGGCAGGCACGGCCCACCCTGATGTCATTCCAGCGCCGGATTGCCCAGGACTCCTCCCCTCTACGTTTGGTCCTCGGTACGGGGAGATCGATGGAGTGCGAGGTTCCTTTCGAGTTTGCTCGCACGCAAGCAGCATGAATGCAGACGACACCCCTGATGCTGCTCCGCTTTCAACCAGTGAGTTGGTCCGGGCAGCCTGACCAGAGCGTGGAGGTCGACAGGAGCGGGGAACTGGGCGTAGCATACCCGCCCTGTCCGCATGATGTTGCCGACGAGGTCCGCTACAATCCCCGCGTGAGCGACCCATCCCAACCGTTACCCGCTTAGCCTGGCCTGCGGTGCATCCGGCGACCCTGGAAATCCACGTCGTGTCGGTCTGGGATCTGCTTCCCAAATCTGAGACGGTTTTGTCAAGGACACATGTCCGGGGATGAACCCTCGGACACCCACGCGGATCAGGCAGTCTAGCTTTCATTTTCCCGGCCGCTTTTCCATGAAGTGTGGGGCTCTGGGGCGGCGAAGGGTTTCCGTCCCATCGAAGCCGAGAAACGTTCGCCCGGAACAATTCGAGTGCTTCCGTCTGCTGGGGCCAAAGCCGTCGTCAGAACACGAACTTGACCAAGCTTCTGTGCATTCGTGGGTTCTTCCATGCGTGGGCTACCTTGGGAACCACTCGATAGACAACTTGACCTGATTCCTCGGACCATGAGGGCGTGTAACCGTATTTCTTCGAGTAGTGTGCCTGCAGTTTCTTCAGCTCCGAGGCGGACCGCTCAATCGAGGCTGTGCCTTCGACGATTACTGTGTCGCCTCCGTCCTGTAGGTGTATGACGACTCTCGGGTTCCTGGAGAGGTTGACGCCCTTGACTGATCGAGGGTCGGTTTCAAAGTGGAAGATGCAGTCCGACCATGCCCCCCAGACAGGAGCGGCGTGAGGCCGGCCGTCTGGGCGCGTAGTAGACACCCAATATATCTCCTCCTGCTCCAGCTTCCCGTTCGCATGTTCCCAGGTAATCCATTTCTTCGGGTCGTTAGGCACATGCCATTCGGGGGGGAACTCTGGCCGAACACGATGGGGCGGTCCATTCTTGCGGGAAGTCATGCCGATGCTCCAATCACCCTGAAGCCGATGTCGGCACCGTAATTAGACGTCCCATAACCCAGCTTGCCGTTCAAGACTCCGAGCGACTCTATCCAGCGGGAGTTCTTCAGGGGACCTGCGTCCACAGGCAGGAACCCTATGGCCCGACCAAGATTCATGACCCGCCGCTTCGCGTCGGGATCGTCCCCCGTTACGAAAAGGCTGATGGCTTCGCCGCCCACCTTCCCGGTTCTCATGTGCTTGGCGAAGACTGTGTTGAAGGCCTTCACCACCTTCGTATCGGGAGCATTCGCCTGTAGTTCTTCGGCTCGGCTCTTTACGGGAGGCTCGTCACCAAAGTCGTTGGTGACGTCGACTAATATCTTCCCTTTGACGCTCTCGCCCATCTCCTTCACGACTTCGCCGACTGCGGAAATTGGAACGGCGAGGATGATTACTTCTCCCCATGCGGCGACATCCCTGACCAGCTTGCGGTCGTGCGGTGCAGCCTTTACTTCATACCCCGCCAACTTCTCGATTC
>JAJYNM010000060.1 GCA_021786335.1 archaeon | reverse complement strand
ACCATACCCAGGTATGGAGCGACGTCAACGAGCTGTCGAGGAAAGGTATCATCGAGACGCAGCTCTCTGGAAAGGGGGTGAGAGGGAGGACGACCATGATTGGGCTGTCTCTGGTATCGGCCAAGGAACTGATGGGAGAGCTCGAGAAGGGGATGCTCGCAGACGTTCGAGCTTGAGAAGCTCCTGTCCTCCTACGGCAGGACCAAGGTGCTCACTATAATGCTCGAGACGGGAGAGCTCAATATCTCGGAGATAACCCGGAGGTCCGGGCTATCACACGGCTCAGCCTCCCGCCATCTTGAGTTCCTCACAAGGTCCGGGATACTGACAGAGAAGCGCTTCAACAGGATAAGGATATTCAGACTCGACCCAGCCAGCCCCATGACAGGCGCCCTATCCAGATTCTACGCCGATTGGAAGGAAGTAGGAGGGTCCGCCGAGGCGCTACCGCTAAACTAGCGCTTGGGCTGCCTCAACGCTTCCTTTGCCAGGAAGGCGTCGTAGTTTTCCTCCAGCTCGAGGCCACGTACCAGCCTCTCCCTGAAACCCCTGTCGGCGCAAAGCAGCAGGACAAATGGCATGTCCTGGACCAGAAACCCTCTCTGGCTCGTCCCCATCCGCTTCGCCAAGAGCAGGGCCATCTCCTTCAGCTTCTTCGAGTCATTCCATATCCGGAGCTGCAGCGGCCAAGGGACCGAGTCGAGGGTGTACCGCAGCCCCCCGTCCCCTAGCGCCTTCCAGAGCTCCGATGCAAGCATTGGGTCGAGATACCTCAGGAGCCTCCAGTCCTTCCCGCGCATCATCCTCCCCATGACCACATCGGCCCTGGAGATGACTTCGAGTGCCGCCGCCTTCCGCTCTTCATGAACCCTGGACCTCACAACGGCCGTGAACAGGTCTCGCAGCTTCTCCCTAGGCTGGCCGGGATACGCTCTGAGGGCCCTCAGCGCAACCCTCTCGTCGACGGCGTCGAAGAACGCGTTGATTGATTCTGACGCCGTCAGCTCTTCGTCCTTCTGGCCCGCCGTCCCAGTCTGCAGGGAGTTCATTGCTGCCCTGAGATCGCCGTTCGCCGCCCTCGCTATCTTGGCCATCTCCTCGTCTCCGACCCGAATACCTTCCTTGCTCGAGACCGCCAGAATCCTCTTCAGAACCGTCTGGTCGTCTGGCCTCCTGAACTCGATCTTCATTGCTGCGCTCCCAAGCTTCCTCACTTCGTCTGAGTCAGGGTCGTTGGCTGCCATGAGGACTGGCGCCTCGCTCCTCTTGACAGCATCCTTGATGAAGTCAATCGCCCCGTAGTCAGCCCTCCCGGCGAGGCCGTCCACCTCGTCAAGGAACACTGCTGTATGTCCCCCGAGCAGGCTGGAGCTCGCCATCGCCTCGCCGAGCTTCTTGGCTAGCTTCTCCTTCGTGCGGGCGTCGCTGGCGTTCAGCTCTACTAGCTGGAACCCCAGACTTTCCGCCACGAGGTGGACGCTCGTGGTCTTCCCCGTCCCCGGGGGGCCTACCAGCAACGCTGCCCTCCCCCCAGGCTTCCACTTCTTGAACCAAAGGATCAGTTTGGCTCTCGCTTCGTCATTCCCCACCATCTCGTCCAGGGTCTTGGGCCTGTGTTTCTCAGACCACGTATCAGAGGGCGCCTCCTATGAACACTATCAACCCGACCGTCATCCCGGCCAGGGCTATGTTCTTCACCCGCAGTGCGCTAGATGGGTCGTGCCTGTAGACTATCGCCGCCGCCAGGTATGCGAATATGGCGTCTGGGACGATGACACCGATGGCGTAGACTTCGTTCGCCAGGCCCGTCAGGAGAGGCACCCAGCTAGTGACGACAGCGAGGAGAAAGAAGAGGGCGCCAATGCGGGATGCAGGCGCCAGCCCCCGCTTCCTCGCAACGGAGTTCACGTCCCTCTTGGCGTCCCCTTCTACGTCGGCCATGGCCTTCACCACTTCCCTCCCTACCCCTGAGAAGAAGGCTGTGAGCGCCATCATGAGAAGCAGAGAGCCTAGCAGCGATCCGCGCGCAACCGCTCCGCCGTAGATGAACGGGATGGCCAAGGAAGAGGCCACGATAAGGTTGCCCCACAGGCCTGCCTTCTTCCCTCGGCTATTGTACAACCATGATAAGAAAGCGTAAACGGCTGCCACGATCAAGGCAAGGAGGTCGAGCGACAGGGCGGCGCAGGCCAGTCCTGCGACGAGGGTGGCAGTGGAGATCGCGTTCGCCTCTCGCATCGAGACGCTCCCGCTCGGCAATGGCCTGTCGGGCCTGTTGACCCTGTCGACGTCTACGTCGTAAACGTCGTTGACCACCATGGAATAGGCGCATATGAAGAAACCAGTCAGGAACCCGAGGGCAAGCTGAGCTGGCAGGACCGACGGCGGCTTGGACACGAAGGCGCCGACTATCACCGCGAAGCCTATCATGACGCAGTTCACCGGCCTGATGAGCTTGATGGCCCCCCGGGGGTTCATCGCGTCAGAACCTGGCCTTGCTGACCTTGTAGTAGATGACCTCACCGCGCCTTTCAATCACAGCTATAATCGCTTCCTTCCCCATCTTTGCCATCTCTTTCACCGACTTCTGAAGCTCCGACATGCCCTTCTCGATACCTTCGTCCAGGGCGAACACCACGTATTTCGCGGGCTTCTTTGGATAGTCTCCGCGTTCGTAGACCCGGAGGTCTGTCCCGAACCCGAAGCCCTCCCTCACCACGTATCCTCTGCTCCTCAGGTCCCGGTAAATTATGAACTTCGTCCAGGAGTCGCCAGCCCTGCCTTGGGCGAGCTCAGCGAGCCTGTCGAAACTCAGCTTCTTCCCAGACTCCGTCACCTCCAGCTTCCCGGCGTATAGCAGGTAGAGCGCTTCGTAGTCGCGCAGGGCCAGACGCCCCCCCTCTCGCGTGCCGTACCCGGACTCCTCGAGCTCCCCGAACCGCTCCCTTTCGGTGACATTCACAGTCCCATCTTCAAGGAGGGCGTCGTACGGCCTGATCTCTTCCCCCGCGGCTCCTGCTTCCTGCATCCGGTGCCGGACGCTCCGCCGACTCTATTTGAAGATGATTGGACAACGCCCCGGAAACCCTTTAGTGGGCTCCTGCGTGTTCGCCTGCGTGGCTCGCTTCTTTTCGCTCCGAACAGTGACGTGGGAGGACGGACGCGTGAGGATGATTGACCAGACCGTCCTCCCCAACAGGCTTTCCTACGTGGTCTATACCACCCCGGAGCAGGTGGCCGACGCCATCAGGACGATGGTCATTCGCGGCGCACCGGCGATCGGGGTAGCCGCAGCGATGGGGGTCGCGCTCGCCGCACGCAGGTCAAAGGCTGCGGATGTCCCCGGCCTGGTCCGTGACCTTGAGGCGAGTGCTACGATGCTTCGCTCTACCAGGCCGACGGCGGTGAACCTCTTCTGGGGAGTCGACAGGGTCATGGCGAAGGCTAGGTCTTCGCCGTCGGTGAAGCGCGCGAAGGAGGAGCTCGAGTCAGAGGTGAAGCGGATGGAGAATGAGGACGTGGAGGTAAACAGGAGGCTCGGAAGGGTAGGGGCTGGCCTCATAAGGGACGGAGACACGGTACTCACGCAGTGCAACGCCGGGTCGCTGGCCACTGTAGGCTACGGGACCGCCCTCGGGGTGGTCAGGGCAGCCGTGGAACAGGGGAAGCTCGTCAAGGTCCTGGTCCCAGAGACCAGGCCCGCCCTTCAGGGGGCGCGGCTGACCGCCTTCGAACTGGCCCACGATGGGATACCATGCACCCTGATCTCCGACACCGCCGTCGGTTACATGATGAGTCTGGGGAGGGTCGACAGGGTCGTTGTGGGAGCAGACAGGATAACCAGAGACGGATACGTCTTCAACAAGATTGGGACCTACCAGGAAGCAGTCCTGGCACGTAGGCACGGGATACCGTTTCATCCCGCTGCCCCTCGGTCGACCTTCGACCTGGCGCGGACCCACGACCAGGTGACGATCGAAGAGAGGGGGGCGGACGAGGTGATACGAATCAGAGGCAAGAGGATAGCCCCCAAAGGAGTGCCGGTGTCGAATCCTGCCTTTGACATGACCCCACCGGACCTGGTCACTTCGATGATTACTGAGAGAGGGCTCCTGTCTCCGCCGTTCGAAGAGACCATCGCCGCTTCCATGGCTTAATTAGCCGGCGCCAGGCCGCCCTCGTGGGCCCGTAGCCTAGCACGGATTAAGGCGTCAGCCTTCGGAGCTGAAGAGGCCTTAGCCTCAGAGACCATGGGTTCGAATCCCACCGGGCCCGCCTGCGCAAGGACTCCCTCCCAGATTTAGGTGGAGTCAGACTTCGAAAGGAGGTTCATCGCCCTCTCATAGGCCCTCATGATGTCAGTCCGCGTGACGATCCCGACCAGTCTGCTGGAATCCGTGGAGACAACCGGGAGGCGACCGATCCCGTTATTGGTCATGGTCTCGAGCGCTGTGAGCATGGTGTCGTCGATGTGCGCGACGAGGACGTTCTGGGTCATCACCTCCTTGAGCGGAGTCGCATCCATCCTTTCGCGCGGAATCCTCATCAGGTCGCTCACAGTCACGATGCCCACCAGTTTCTCCCCGTCGACGATGGGGATTCCCCTGTATCCCTTTTCGACCACCACCTGATAGGCTGCGCCGACAGAGTCGCTGGAAGAGAGCGTGACTACCGCGTTGTTCATGGCGTCCGAGACGAAAATCTTTGTGAGCAACGGGACGTTGTACTCACCCCTGTGAGC
This sequence comes from archaeon, assembly GCA_021786335.1. The sequence goes on along the minus strand of JAJYNM010000060.1, from coordinate 271 downwards.
TGGGGAGTCGGAGCGTTTGGAGACCTGGCTCCTGTAGATCGTGTACCTGGGGGTTGTCACGAAGTACGCCGCAACCACTGCCACCATGGAAGGGGCCAGGAGGTTGAGAGACCCTGTCATTTCGCTCACCATGAGCATCACAGCGATTGGGACGCGCCCTACGCCGCCGAACAGAGCCATCATTCCGACCACCACCAGAGGGGCCGAGTCGGGGATCCACCCTGGGAGGAACGCGTTGACCACCAGCCAGAAAGCGGCCCCTACGAAGCCC
>JAJYNM010000020.1 GCA_021786335.1 archaeon | reverse complement strand
GAACGACGATCTTCTGATACGGGCGGTACTCGATTTCGACCATGCCAGTTGGTTCGTCCACGGGGCATCTGGATGGTATTAAAGGAACAACCTCCTTCCGCCAGCCCATCAGGGGGGCCGAGCCTATGGCTGAAGGTCGGATGGGAGGGCGTGGACAAGGCGCCAATCGACCCGCGAGGGCGCGGCTCAACGCAGACCCGAACGACCTCTTGGGGCAGGCGATTTCAGACGATTTCGTATGTCGCCCTGTTGGCTCGCTACAAACGGCGCATAGAGAATCCAATGGCGTAGCTCACGTTCTCGCTCCGGAACTGCTGGCTGAACCGCATGCCCTTCAGGCTCGGCCTTCGCTCCGCGGCAAATTCACCCCCCGCGATGCCTGACGGCACCGCTCGCATTCGCTCGCTTCGCTCCCCCCTCTCTGCCGCTCCGCCCGTCCTTCGCCCTCGCCCCGCTTCGAAGTGGGGCCGCCCAACTTCGCTCTCCGAAAGAGCTCGTTTCACGGGGGTGTTGCATGTTATGGGCTCGCCAGAGGAGGGAGGGAAAGGGAAGAATCGAGCCATTCAAGAGAAAAGGAGTGCAATTCAAGATACACCCTCGTGCGGTTGCTTGAGGTTCCCTCACCGGTCTCTTGATAATGTTACCTTGACATACTGTCGGGGGTCACATTTCTCCGCCTGCCGCGCATAGTCGTCTTGTCTGCTCGCCCACGCCAGGAGAGGTAGAATCGCTTGCCTGAGTTCGATACCGTTCTGGGTCAGCCTGTACTCGACCCTCGGTGGTATCTCGGCAAAAGATTCCCGACTCACCACGCCACGTGATTCCAGCTGATGGAGAATAGAAGACAGGGTGGACGGAGAGATCCTGTGGAGCTCGCTGTAAAGGTCCTTGAACCGTACCGACCCATGGTTGCCAATGGCGTTGATCGTGAACAGCGCCCACTTCTTCCCCAGGAGGTCCATCGTCCCGTCGAGGGCACACATGCAGACCTCCTCGTTACTCTGTTCATTCATAGTCACTACGCGACTTCGAACTTTATAATATAAATACTTCGTATATTGTAGTATTGGTATGGAATACACGATTGAGTTCTGCGTAGGCTGCTACCTTCCGAACGCCATGGATTTCGCCAACGCACTTTTGGAGAAACACGCCCACGACGCGAGCTTCGCCCTGAAACTCGTGCCAGGGGATTCTGGTCAGTTCGACGTCAAGCGAGACAAGGAGATGATATACTCCAAGAGAGAGACGAAAAGACTTCCAGTACCTGGAGAAATCGAGTCTGGCCTGCGGAGTTTCGCCGGGATAGAGTCGGAGTCTGCAAGCGTCAAGTCCTGCTGCTGACCCCCTTCCGATGGCATCCCAGTGCTTCCTCCTTGAAGGAGGACCCGGCTCGAGCAGTTCTGGACGGCCTCTCTCTGCTCGACAGACTGCTCCCAATCTGGATATTCATTGCGATGGGAGCCGGCGTCCTGATCGGGTATGTCTTTCCCGAGGCCGGTCCTCTCATCGGTTCTTTCCAGATCGACTCCGTCTCCCTTCCGATCGCGATTGGGCTCATCTGGATGATATACCCACCTCTCGCCGCTGTGAACTATCGAGAGTTGGGAAAGGCGAGGGGAGCGAAGAAGGTGATGGGCTTCTCCCTCTTTCTGAACTGGGCCGTCGGCCCCTTCCTGATGTTTGGTGTGGCCTGGCTTCTCCTTCCCGACCTGCCACTCTTCAGGGAGGGCTTAATCATCGTCGGCCTCGCAAGGTGCATCGCGATGGTCCTCGTCTGGAACATGCTGGCAGGCGGTGACAATGAGTACGCCGCCATCATAGTCGCGCTCAACGCAATATTCCAGATCGCGCTGTATTCTGTGTACGCCTACTTCTTCGTGACCGTCCTGCCTCGCTGGCTCGGCACTTCAGCGTCTGCTACCGTGATCAACGTGAACCCATTCGATATAGCACGCAGCGTTGCCATCTTCCTCGGCGTGCCTCTCATAATGGGCGTCCTCTCCAGGGTTGCTCTAACCAGAAGGAGGGGCGAGCAATGGTACAGGGATGAGTTCCTGAGGAGGGTCAGACCAACTGCGCTGGTTGGCTTGTTGTTCACGCTCGTCGTGATGTTCAGTTTGCAGGGTAACTACATCGTAACGCTGCCTCTCGATCTCGTCAGAGTGGCCATTCCGCTCATGGCTTACTTCGTGATAATGTTCGGTGTATCATTCCTGTCATCATGGAAGCTCAAGTTCACGTACGAGGAGACGGTAACAACTTCCTTCACGGCTGCCAGCAACAACTTCGAACTTGCGATAGCCGTCGCAGTGACCGTCTTTGGTCTTAATTCGAGCCAGGCGTTCGCCACGGTCACCGGTCCACTCATTGAAGTGCCGGTGATGATCGGCCTCGTCTACGTATCACTCTGGCTGAAGCCCAGGTTGTATGGGACCAAGATGAATCCGGCCTCCCCTCATTCCGACGCCGGCCCTGACGGAGCAGAGACGGTGAGATGAAGGTCCTCTTCGTGTGCGTCGAGAATGCTGGCCGGAGCCAGATGGCAGAAGCCTTTGCGAAAAGGCTCGGCCTAGTTGCTTCAAGCGCTGGCACAATCCCCGCAGGAAAAATCAATCCCACGGTTGTGCTAGCCATGAAAGAGAAGGGAATAGACATTTCTGATTCGGTTCCGAAGATGCTGACTGTCGAGATGATAAACGAGGCGGATCTAGTCATAACGATGGGGTGCTCCGTTGAGCAGGTATGCCCGCGGCCACTCCTCGCTAGAATGCGGAAGAATCTCTTGGACTGGCAACTGGACGACCCAAACGCCAAGACAGTCCAGGAAGTGAGAATGATCAGAGATGAAATAGAAAGAAGAGTTATGGGATTATCGAAAGGGTCACCGTTCGCGGAAACTGACTTCCAATAGTCCGATTCTGGGGAGGGGGTTCTGAGATAGAATGAGCCGCGAAGATCCTGGGAAGACATGGAGACGTCTAAAGCCTCTGGCCCTGGAAATAGTCGGAGGATTGCTTTTCCTTCTTGCTTTGGTTATCTACATCTGAGCCTTGAACGAAGGGTCGGAGTTGCAGACTGTATTTCTGTGGATGACAATCATCCTGGTTGCTTTGCCCATAGCGGGAGTTGAAATCTTGGTGGAGGCGAGAAGGCTCTCTTCTTGAAATGTTACTTCTGTGACAGTGATGCCAGAGGTACGCGTTCCCAATGTTCCGGAGTGATATGCAAGGCTCATGGGTTGATTTCCAAGTCTCATAGAATTGGGTCTGGAACCACAATCAAATTCACCTGTTGTGAATGCAACGAAGCGAACAAGGCGCCAGCGTAGGGTTCATCAAGTTGGATTGTCGCCTCATATTAGGATTCGCTCAAACAATTAGCTGCATCCCTTCCGGCCCACCTAGGAAATAGCTCAGAATGAGACGCACTAGACGAAACAAGTTCATTTCAAGCTGATTAGAAGGAGGCAACGGTAGCTGGCTTGCTCATTTTTCCGCTTGACACCATAAGAACGTGTTGAATATACCACGACCTACCCGCTTTTGGCTTCTGAACGCACCCAGGACTGATTGTGTCTCTAAGGAGTCTCTTCTGGTGCTTGAACGGAGTTGTCACTTGATCATGCCGACAACTTCCTTGAGTTGGGTTGCGTTCTTCTTCAGCTCCTCGTTGCTACCAGCGCCGTTGACGCAGGACTCCGCCAGGTCTTCGACGAGCACGTTCACAACGCCGTCGAGCGAAGATCTGACAGCTAGTATCTGCTGCACCACCTCCGGGTAGTTCCTCCCCTCCTCAAGCATCTTCCGTAGGGAGTACACGTGACCTTCAATCCTCTGGAGTCGTTTCACCGCCTCCGCTTGCCTCGCCATATCCTATCCTGGGGGATAGGTATTAATATATGCTTTGGAAAACCATACGCATGAGTCAGCAGACAAACGACTTCGTGGAAGCTGTAAAGAAGGGAGACACCTACTCCTTAGAGAAACTGATCTCCAGCAATCCTGCACTTGTCCATGCCCGAGCTGACAGCGGTGAATCGGCCGTCCTGCTCGCCATGTATCACGGCCACGAGGACATCGCAAGAAGGCTCGTAGAGAAGGGGGCACGCTTGGATGTCTTCGAAGCCTGCTGCCTAGGTAACCTGAACAGAGTGAAGAGCCTTGTCGAAGAGCGCCCTACCATTGTTCACTCGTATTCTCATGACGGATTCACCCCGCTCCACCTTGCGGCATTCTTCGGGCAACCGAATGTGACCGAGTACCTGATATCAAAGGGAGCAGATGTCAACGCCATCTCGAAGAACGCGACGTTCGCGGAGCACAACACTCCTCTGGATACTACCATTGCGAGCACAAGTCCTAATGCGATCGGAGTGGCGAAGCTGCTGTTGGAAGCAGGCGCAGACCCGAACGCTCGGAGTCATGGTGATGTCGCGCCCCTTCACGAAGCCGTCGCACAGAGCGACAGCGGGATGGTGGAGTTGCTCCTCGCGCACGGCGAAATGTCAACGTAAGGAAGAAGGACGGGACTACTCCACTGACGATTGCGGAATCGAAGGACAACAGGGGGCTCGCGGACCTGCTTCGCAAGTATGGAGCCCGTTGAAAGGGTCAGGTTCTTGACATCCGTCGCACATGGGGGTTCATCGCGTCTCCACCAGTGGCTCGACTTCCGAGCCGACTCGGCAGTATGTGCATAGTGTCGAAAAGCCTTCTGGTGCGGGTGGGTAAATACCGGTTGATGGTATAGAGTTTCGATCGCTGCCATGATGCCATCGTTTTGTGCCAAGGCTTCGAATCCACCACAATTCAAACCCTTGTCACAGAGGCCAAGGATCTGGGCCGGCAAAGTCGACGAACCAAATGCTCGAGCTCCTTCGATAAGCCCAAATAGACGGGTCCAATAGAACGTGTCGTATGACGCTTCAGGTGCCCGTTCCGGTCCTCATCACGAGGGAGGGCAAGTGGTTCGTCGCGTCCTCACCGATTCTCGACGTCGCGACTCAGGGCAGGACCGAAAGGGAGGTAAAGGAGAATCTGGCAGACCTGATCAACGAATATCTCAGGGATCCAGATACCCGAAAGCCGTCTCTAGACGAGCTGATGTCGCTCACCTTGGCGAACATCCCTGTACGCATTC
>JAJYNM010000067.1 GCA_021786335.1 archaeon | reverse complement strand
CCAGGCCTGCCTCTTTTCATCCAGGGTGAGGACCCCGAGTCCGGCATCTCTGGCCATCCCCTCCAGTTTCCTGTGCGCGTCCATGAAACCTTCGGGGAGCTCCCAGAACTCGTTAGGCGGTTCGAAGAGGACCATCGACAGATAGACGAACCCATGCCGCAGTCGCTTCGGGATCAGAGCTTTCTCCTCCTCCGTCAGCTCTTCGTCTTCCCATCTCCAATTCTGTTCGGTGATGAGCATGTGGTGGATCATCCTTGCAAGCTTCTTCATCGTGAGCACGCGGGCGTAACCTGCCCTCCCCTTCCTCTTCTTGGCGCCGTCGTAGTACTGCTTGATGGCTGGGTTACGCATCTTCACCGTGTCGACCATTATCCCCAGGGTCCACCTCGCTGTCGAGGGCCCGTCCTTTGACATCCTTCCTCTCCTCCTGACGTTGGCGCTGTCCTTGCTGACCGGGATGATGCCGAGGAAGCTCGCCACGTGGTCGAACGACGGGAAGCGGTGAGGGTCTCCGATGTAGGAGGCGTAGAGCGAAGCGAGATAGTAATCCACGCCTGGGATCGACATGATTATCCTCACGTACTTGTTCTCCCTCGCGTTGCTCCTTATCCTCTCCTCGAGTGGCTCGCACTGCCCCTCCATGAACCCGAGCCTATCGACCATGGTCCTGAGCACGACGTCTCTATCATCGTCGAACTTCAGCGATCGGATCGCAAGCCTTCTTGCAGCGGAGAAGTTGTCGCTCGTCTCCGGGAGCGATTGGATGACCCCTTCCCTCGTGAGGTAGCTCAGGACGCCGCTCTTCATCCTGCCTATCTCCAATCCGAGCTTCACCCTCTGTATGAGTAGGTCCCTTTCTATCTGCTCCTCTCTGCCGATAATAGAAAGGGCCAGCCGATTAGAACGCCTTACGTATCAGTCAAGGAGCATACCCTCTGAAGGAGGAAGAGTACCATCTGTTCCAACATGCTGTATACCGGGAAGATAGGGCGGGTGGGCGGCTTGGAATCACCTGATGTCTTGCCTACCCATTCGACCGTGTAAGCAAACTGTCGAATAACTGGCACCAAGCTCGTCGTTCAAGGTAATCTCTGGCCACACACGTCGCTCGAGGTCTGTCTGGGGGGCACCGTGATGTCATTTCAAATCCATTTGAGCAACCCTTCTGCGCCGGCTTATCGCTGTCGTGAGGGCAACTCCCAAGAGCCCGACAGCCAGCACAATGGCGCCCGCAAGGGTCGCGTCTGAGGGCTTCCCGCCTATGGTAAGCAGGTAGGTGACGGCTGCCGGGGTCCCGTTGCTGCCCAAGAACTCGACCGAATAGTAACCTCTTGCGGGTACTCCGAATGTTATGACATCCTTCTGGACCACGGACACGTTCACGATCGGGGGGGCATTTGCAAGATTTCCGTCTATCTGGGAGACGACCAACGAAGCCGTCCCCTTCAAGGCAGAGACGCTTATCGAGGCGGTCGTCGGGACCAGAAAGTAGATGTCCGGATGCAGGACCCCCGCGGGCCTCGTCGTAGTCGAAGTCCCGCCCGGGGTTATCTGGGCCCCGATGACCAACCCCAGCCCTATCACCGCAAGGGCCAGCATCGACCTTGTCCCGGCCTTCAATCCAAATCAGCCCTCGCAAGCAGGGCCAGTCCTGCAAAGAACAGGACTACGGCGCCGGCGACCCGGTAGGAGAGGGCGAGGTAGTCGGCTACGGCAGGAGCGTTGGAAAGGGCGACCGTGTCCGGCCGGTAGAGCAGGTCGAAGGCGTATGTCGAGAAGCTGTTGACTATCAGATAGTCGCCGTAGCCGAGGCGCAGATAATTGGGGATAATCACGGACCCGAACGAGAAGTACCCGGCCATGAAGAGGGTGAACACGAGGAACACCAGCAGCGAGACCGTGGTCCTCCTGATGCCGAAGGAGACGGCCATCACGAGAGAGTTCAGGAAAGCCAGGAACACAGCCTGCTCCCCAATCATAATGAGAAATGTCAGACCAGGGGCTATCCCCCACGCCGAGTAGGACCCGAAGTTGGGGAAGTATCCCAGATAGAGGAAGAAGGCGACGAAGTCCAGAAGCAGGGCGAAAACGAGGAAGATGAGGAAGAGCGAGGCCCACTTCAGCGCCACGAACCTCGCCCTCGATACGCGGAGCGAAAGAAACTGCTGGGCGATCTCCCCCCTTTCAAGCGCCAGAGAATAGCTCATGGCGCCGGCGATGGCCACGAACATCAGGACCAGGAGGTCGATGTTCCATGTCAGGCTTGCGAACTGCTCAGAGGCCCCCACTCCCAGAAAGTTGCGGGAGCCCACCTCGACCACCCCGAGCAGGAGAGCCAGCTCCAGGAGGGGCACGACGAAGTCGTTCTTGAAAGTCCATCTCAGGACTTTGAGGAAGCTACCCAGCCCTCACCACACCCTAGACTCCCTGCCACCGCCCATCATCGTGCAATGGCCTCCGCGTACAGCTCGCTGACCGACCTCGGCTTCGCCTCCAGGGTCCTCACCTCAGCGTGAATGCTCGCCGCCATCTTCTTCACGGCTTCGACGTCAGCGACCCCCCTCGTCTCCAGCTCCACACTGCCGTCTCGGGCCTCCGCCTTGTCGGCCAGGCCGGTACGGAGCGCCTCGGCGGCAAGGAGGGAGGGCTTCTCCGACTCGATTACCAACCTGACCGAACCTGATGAGAGGTCCTTGACCAACCCCGACGTTACCACCCGTCCCAATCTCATGACGCACATCCAGTCTGCGACGCCCTCGAAGTCTGCAGGGGTGTGGGAGGCGACGATGAACGTCGTGCCCTTCCCCGCCAGCTCTCCGATCAGGCTGGACACGGACCTGCGGGTCGGGGCGTCAAGGTTCGCGGTGGGCTCGTCCCAAAGGACCAGATCAGGTCTGGAGACTATCGAGGTGCCAAGACCTATCTTCTGGGTCATCCCGCTCGAATAGCCGCCGATCGCCCTGTGGATGAAAGGGGTCATCTCCAGTCGTCGGGCAATCTGCTCGGTCCACTTTGGGTCTCTCCTGGAAGACGCCCAGTCGAGCAATTCGGCGCCATCCAGGTAAGATGGGTAGCCTGGCTTGTCGAGCACGAAGCCCATCTTTGTCCTCGCGCCTTCGATCCCTTTTCGCCATCTCCTCTTGTCACCAGAATGTAGCTCTTCGGCCCCGAGGGTCAGAGAACCCTCCTGCGGATAGGTGACGCCGGCGATGACGTTGAGTAGGGTGCTCTTCCCGGAGCCGTTGGTGCCCAGGACCAGATTAACCCGCCCGCGGAAGTCGAGTGACACGTCGTCCAGAGCAAGGGTCGAGCCGAACCTCTTCGTGATCCCCGATAAGGCGATGTTCAAAGCGCTTCGTCGAGTCCTTTCAGGCCCGCTTCATCGCTTCCGTTGCCGGTAGACGACTACCAAGCTCGCGGCTATCACCACGGTGACCGCGGCCAACGCCGTGTCGAACAAGGAGACTGGCGAAGTCGAGCCAGTCGGACCTCCTGTGCTCTTCGGGTCCATCGGTATGTTCGTCGAGGTTAGAGAGAGCCCTCCCTGTGATCCCCTGAAGTAAGAACCTAGGGTCGTACCGTACGTGGTGTAGCTACAGTTGACCGCCTGGCCGCTTTCGACGCCGCACACTATCTGCGGTATGGGATACTCCGGCTGGGAGAAGCTGAAAGCCAGACCGCTATAGTAGTCATAGATGCCTCTCGGCACGGCTTTGGGTAGGAAGGATATGCCCTGCGGGCCGTAAGTCTTGATCCAGCCAAAGGTCTGGTTGCGCCCCGTCCCGAAGGTGTCTTGTTGGAGGGAATAAAACATGAACGGACCATGAGTTACGGTTCCGGACTCGTTGACAGCGGTGGGACCTCCCAACACCTTGGATGAAGAGTAGACAGGCGAGGACTCTGCCGATAGATTATAGGAGACGCCGTTGACGAAGGCAGTGCCGAAAGCCGTGGTCTGGTTGATGATCAAAGGTGGGCCCCAGAAATTCAGGATGCCCACCGGTCGACCTCCGATGTACGCCTCCCGATTTGTCACGTTCACCTTCATTGTCAAGGACGTGCTGAAGTCGAACCTTGTGCACTTGGGTCCTGTGTAGCTGCTGTTGTCATAGTTCATAGCCTGCGTCTCAGACATATCGCAACCTGAGGTGTGATACTTCACTCGCATCCACGCAAGGTCTCTGGTCCTGTTCAATATTGACCAGTCAAGACTGGTGTTTGCCGTCCGTGACGGGGCCAATTGGCCGGAGTTAAACAGGTTAAGCAGGAGAGTCCCGTTTGGCAATACATAATCTGCCGTGCCACCTAGGTAGTCAGCGTAGGACCCCTTCACGAGCCACGAGTACGCACTCTGGTTGACCACGGTAACGCCAACCGTCCCTGCCTCGACGGAGGGTGACACGAGTAGGAACAGGAGTGCAGCCCAGCAGAGGACGCGGAGACTGACAGCCAAGCTAACGACTCCCTTCTAGCCCCCTTCGCATAAATGGGAATGATTCCGATATTAAAAGGCGGCGGACTTCACGGATCGTGTGCAATCGCTACGGCCGTACACGCCGCTCCTTGGGACGTTCCCAGATAGGCGGGTGGCGGTGGCAGGGCACCACAAGCATCACTCCAAGTCCAAGCAGTCAAGTTCACTCCAGAAGTTTCCGTAGGGAAACTATGGGTGTAAAGCGTGTTAGGCTGCATGTACTTCAACGAAATATCAGCAGTTGAACTGTCCCACGTGCAATGTGCATTGCTACCATAGTAGTATTGGCTCACGTACAGGTTGAACACAACTATACCGCTGGCGGTCAGCGGTGTTAGTTGGCCACACAGATAGTAGGCAGGGGATTGCCAACCATTTACGCTGTTTCCAACGTAGACTTCGTATTCGGCCTGACCACTATAGCCTGGGCTACACGAGTAAGTGTTTGATCGGGCATACGCCGAACTATCGGGGCTAGTATTATGGTTGGAGCTGTATGGAGTGCAAGACAGTGGACCGTTGCTGGAACCAGAATTCCCCGTCGCCTAAGGGGCGAGTGATAAACCGGCCACTCCGACCATGATGAAAACAGCGACCAATCTGTGAGCGTTCACAATTTCGGAATGAAGTGTGGGTTCTAATAAACATTTACGCTCATGAACCTATTTCAAAACCAAGTTGAGTTCGTGGTCTAAACGTTCTCGCTCGCATCCTCTTCCTCCGATGCTGCCTCCATGCCTGCATGAAATTCACCTGCATGGACGACAAGTTGTGGGGGTTCATC
>JAJYNM010000044.1 GCA_021786335.1 archaeon | reverse complement strand
TTCCTCCCCGCGTGGGCAGCCAGGGTCACCGCCCGCCTGGATATCTGGATCCCAAGGGCCTCGAGCTCAGACCTGAGCTCGATGGCTGCGTCATCCCCTACCCTCTCAGCCCCTGCCTTCTTTATCACCCTGTAGACTGCTGCGAGGCCGAACTCCGAACTGGACATTCGCTTTTGAAGTAGTCGCGACGTGTTAAAAAACTTTTGGCTGATTTCACCCCTTCTGCTGGCCCTTTGGGGCCAGGAAACGTCCAAGTCCACCCCTATTTTGGAAAGAGGTAAGAAAACTAGGGTCCGCACTTACCGCGTCCGTGTTTAGGACTTTGTGGTATGGAGTGACCTGAAATACCTCTCTGGCCAAGACGGGACGTGCGTTTCGTCGATTCCCACATGCACCTTGACCCCCCGGAGTATGTCTCGGGGGTAGCCAGGAGCGTCAGCTCCGAGGCTGTCCTCGTGGCCTGCGGGGTCGACCGCAAGACCTCTGAGGGGGTGGTCGCCGCCTCCGCAGCCTACCCCGGGACTGTCTATCCCTTCGTGGGGCTCCATCCCTCAGAGGCGGAGAAGGACAAGGACCTTTCATGGATCGCTCCGATGTTGGAGCTGGCGAGGGGGCTGGGGGAGGTCGGCCTGGACCCTTCCTACTCCCCCACCGGAGAAGGGAGCGCCCAGCTGAACGCGTTCAGGTACCAGCTGCAGGCCGCGGAGGCCGCGAAGGTCCCCGTACACGTCCACTCGAGGGGGGCCGAAGCCCAGGTCATGGAGGTGCTCGGGTCGTTCAGTACCGGCCCTCTGCTCGTGCACTGGCTCGAGGCGGAGGATGCTCTCCCCGCGGTCCTTCGGAGAGGATACTTCGTCTCATTCAGCCCGGCCCTCCTCTACTCGAAGAAGCTCCAGCGCCTGGCCCGGAGGTGCGACCCCGCGCTCACCCTTGTCGAATCCGACTCCCCCGTGGCCTACGCCCCCCTGGGGGGGGTCCACGGGCCCGCGCTCGTCCCCTCTGTCGCCTTCAGGCTTGCTGAGATCTGGGGGATGTCCCCCCTGGAGGCGATATCTCTTACCTCCGGTAACGCCCTGCGCTACCTAGGGGCCGACTCGAAAGGTTAATGATGCCAATCTGTCGGGCTTGACGGAAGTTGGATAGGACTCGTAGGCTGTCGGAAGAGATCTTGCAGCGGCACCCCGAGGCCTTCGGCAACGACTTCGAAGGGAACAAGAAGTCGCTCGAAGTTCTGGCGGTCATCCCATCCAAGCAGCTCAGGAACCGCATAGCAGGATACATCACGAAGAAGAAGGAAGCCGAGTCGGAAGAGGCAGAGGGCCCGGCCGTCGAAGAGCCGCCGGTGTAGAGCCTTGGCCCTGGCGACGGCGGGCTTCACCCTAGGGGTCAGGCCTGTGAGTTCGCTCCGCCCCCATGAGGACACTATCCCGAGGCACGTCAAGGAGCTCGCGCAGGAGATCACGCGCGACGGCGTCCAGAAGGACCCCATCATAATCGACAGGGAGTCGGCGACCGTCCTGGACGGTATGCACAGACTGGCTGCGTTCCAGGAACTCAAGATCGAGAACGCTGTCTGCTGCGCCGTCCATTACAGTTCGCGGGCCATAGCGCTGGGGAGGTGGGCAAGGGTCTACAAGCCGAGGCAGAGCGACGGCGTGGACGATGCCTTGGGATCATTGCCTAGCGCGCGAAGGACTACCCTGGCCGAGGCGTTCTCGGCCCTGGAGCGGAGGGAGACAGCTTTGGCCGTGCTGACGAGCGACGCAGCCTACCTTGTAGGCAGGCCACATCTGGAAGAGGTCAGAGCGGTCATTGCGTCGTTCGACCGGATTTCCGAGCGGCTCGGTTGGGAGAGGCGGTTCGTCCCGGAGGACGACATAGACCTGGAGCTGCAGGAGCGCAGGAAGTTCGTCCTCCTCCCCAGGAAGCTGATGAAGGACGACGTGGTCGCAGCCGCCAGGTCAGGGAAGCTCCTCCCCTGCAAGACGTCCATGCACATGGTAGACCCAAGGCCGGTCTCCGTAAGGTTCCCCATCGAAGCGCTCGGGGCCGCAGGCGGCGAGGCGCTCAGGCTCCGGCTGAATGGAGGGAAGGGGCGTCTGTTCCCCCCCGGGTCCACTTACGAGGGGAGAAGGTATAAGGAAAGGCTGCTGTTCCTGGACCAGGGATGATTCGGGTTACGTGCCTGGGCCACATAGGCACGGCCGTCGGTGCGAGGGACGTCACCCTACAAGACGAGGAGCTTGACGCGTCAGACCTTGTAGATCGGGTGAGGGCGATGACAGGGCTCAGAGAGCCGGGGTTCAGTAGATACAACACGCTGGTCATGGTCGAAGACGGCGAGGCTTTCGTCCCTGCCGGAAGGGGAGTCCGCATAGCAGACGGGGCCAAGGTTGCTCTCCTGCCGTTCTCGCATGGTGGATGAGATGCGGAGGGCGACTGCGCGAGCATATCTCTGCGAAGGGATGGACCCAGGCGAAGCGAAGGGCGCCCTGGTTCGCGCGAACCCAGAGGCAGTGGTCCAGACGCTGAGGGTGGGGTCGGTCAAGAACGAGTTCCTGGCGGAGATGCTCGCCGCGCAGACCTTGCAGGCGATGGAGTCAGGGGGCCTACTGGCCAAGAAGCCGGAGATCGACCTGCTGCTGAGGTTCGCGGGGACGACCCAGATCTCGAGGGCCATCGAGTCGGAGGGGGCGACGAGGGGTGAGAAGTTCCTCGCCATCGTGGCAGGACACGCCACCCCCAGCTTACCCTCCGGCTTCAAAGGGGTCGGCCTACCAAGGAAGCGGCTTTCGCGCCCCGAGCTCGCAAGGATCGAAGGGGCGGCTCTCCTCGGAGCCGGCAGGTCTTAGGCAGCGCGCTTGAGCTTCTGGATGCTCACCATCTCGCTCGGTGAAATGACAGACACACCCGCGTACTCCCCGAAGATCTCCAGGAGGACTACCTTGTCCGGGGAGTCGAGGTCGACATTCCTGTCGATGGCGTCTGCCAGAGAATCGATGAGCTGCTTGTCGGAGTAAGGTGAGTCCCTCGCCTCTATGGTTATCCTGAATGTCTCGCCGGGGCCTATGGCCTCCGAGAGGTCTTTCACAGCCTTCACGATCTCGTCCAGCTTGGTGTCCACCACGCGGCCGATGGGGATTATCCTCAGGATGTATCTCACCCTGAACGGCTCGGAACGGACGTAGTCAGTGATGAACGCGAGGAGCGCCTTGGGGTCTTCTACGTCCACCTCTATGACCCCATCGTAGGCCGACCTGTCTATGACCAGCTTCCTGATGCCTGAGAGCAGGGCTATCTCCTTGAACTCGGCCGAGGCCCTCGCCTCGAGCCCCTTGGCTGACGTGACTATCAGGTTCGTCCTTCTCTCAGCTCGTTTCGACCCCGATTTGACCGGTTCTTAAGATTGTGACCGCTCCGCCCACCACGCTGACGACGGTCGACCCGGTCCCTGCAGATGGTCCGCCGTCCAAGATAAGGTCCACCGTGTCCCCCAGCTGCCTCAGCGCGTCCCCAGCGCTCCTTGCGGATGGCGCCCCCGAGACGTTGGCGCTCGTCCCCGCCAGCCAGCCCCCGCAAGAGGCGACAAGCTTGAGGCAGAGTTGATGGTTGGGGACCCTGACACCGAGCGTGGGCCCCTGGCTCAGCATGTCCGGCACCCTCATCTTCAGCGGCGCGACTATGGTAAGCGCCCCGGGCCAGTGACGCCTGGCCAGCTCCTCCCCCTTGGGTCCCAGGTAGACCAGGTCGGACGCCTTCTCCCGGGAGCCGCAGAGGACCGGGACGGCCTTGGCACTTCTCCCCTTGGCGGCGAACAGCCTCCGGACTGCGTCCTCGTTGAAGGGGTCGCAGCCGAGACCGTAGACCGTGTCGGTCGGGTAGACCACTAGTCCCCCCCGCACCACCTTCTCCGCGGCCCTCGATATGGCCCTCCCGTCCATCGTCAGGACCTCGACCATGGCGTCCCCCCGGAGCACCGTGACATTTAATAGTGGAACTAAAAGCGCGGGGGCGACATGTCCGAAGAGGACCAGGAGCTCGACGAGGACCTGGACGACGACTTGGATGAAGACGGCTGGGAAGAGGACTCGGACGACGAAGGGTTCTAGCGAGAACCTTCCTGTGCCGGAGCGATTCCTCCACGCCATCCTTTTAGACACCTAGCGGAGGCTGTGCATAGGATCCGGCTTGGGGACCATCATAGTCAACTGCAAGAACTATGCCGAGGTCCTTGGCGCCGGAGCGGTGAAGCTCGCCCGGGCCGTCAAGAAGGTCTCAGACGAGCTGGGCGTCGCCGGGATTGCCGTCCCCCCGACGCCGATGCTCTCTCTGGTCGCTTCGGAGTCAGGCGCAAAGGTGTACAGCCAGGCCGTCGGATGGGAGGAAGGGGACAAGACCACGGGGGCCGTGGTTCCGGCGGCGGTGATGGCCGCGGGGGCATCCGGGACCCTGCTCAACCATAGCGAGGCCCGCGTCCCGCAGGAGGTGCTAACGAAGCTTGTCCCGAGGCTTGCGGAGGCCGGCCTCGAAATATGCCTGTGCGCACAGACGAGCAGGGAGGCCGCGGAGCTGGCGCTCCTAGGACCAGAGTTCGTCGCCATCGAGCCGCCAGAGCTCATAGGGAGCGGGATCGCCGTCTCCCGGGCGAGGCCAGAGCTAGTGGAGGAGACCGTGACGGCAGTCCGCGGGGCCGGGTTCAAGGGCGGGATACTCTGCGGTGCGGGGATAGTCACAGGCGAAGACGTGGAAAGGGCTGTGAGCCTTGGCGTGGACGGCGTGTTGGTGGCCAGCAGCGTGGTGAAGGCGAGGGACTGGGAATCCAAGGTCCGCGAGCTGGCTCGTTCCCTCCGTTGAGAAACGTCGGCCCCTGTTATATAGAATGTTAAAAGGAGCCGATTTATGGCCCAAAAGTACGAAGTGAGACAGTTGCAGCAGACACAGCAACAAGTTAAACCGAACCCGTTTGAGAACGCCCTCGAGCAGCTGAGGATCGCTGCCGAGCACCTCAAGCTGGACGAAGGCATCCATCAGATCCTTGCCCACCCCAAGAGACAGCTAACAGTCTCCCTCCCCGTCAAGATGGACGACGGGAGCACCAAGGTGTTCACAGGGTACAGGGTACAGTACAACGACGCGCGCGGCCCCTTCAAAGGTGGGATCAGATACCACCCCGGCGTCACCCTGGACGAGGTCAAAGCCCTGGCTGCCTGGATGACGTGGAAGACAAGCGTGGCCAACATCCCCTACGGCGGCGCCAAGGGGGGCATCATATGCGACCCGAAGCACATGTCAACAGGGGAGAACGAGCGGATGACCCGCCGCTTCGCGGCGTCCATAACCCCCATCATCGGGCCGTACAAGGACATACCGGCCCCCGACGTCTATACCAACGCTCAGACGATGGCATGGATCCTTGACACCTACAACACCATCGTAGGGCTCATGTCCCCCGCCGTCATCACAGGCAAGCCCATCTCGCTCGGGGGTTCCCTCGGGAGAGACAAGGCCACCGGGCGCGGGGCTGTCTACACCACGGTCGAAGCGGCCAAGGTGAACAAGGTCGACCTGAAGAAGGCCACCTTCGCAGTGCAGGGGTTCGGCAACGCGGGGGCGAACTTCGCCGAGATCCTCCAGACCTACGGCCCCAAGCTGAGGGGGGCCAGCGACTCAAAGGGCGCGATCATGAGCAAGGCAGGCATGGACGCCGCCAAGCTCGTAGCCCACAAAGAGAAGACCGGCTCGGTCGTCGGGTTCCCCGGGAGCCAGGAGATCTCTGACAAGGAGCTCCTGCAGATGGACGTGGACATACTGAGCCCTGCAGCCCTCGAGAACTCCATCCTCCCCGATATCGCCAGGGGAGTCAAGGCCAAGATAATCACGGAGTGCGCCAACGGGCCGACGACCCCGGAGGCGGACAAGATCCTGCACGCCAACGGCGTCTTCATGATCCCTGACATCCTGGCCAACTCGGGGGGCGTGATAGTCAGCTACCTAGAGTGGGTCCAGAATCTCGAGAGGAACTACTGGGTTGAAGACGAGGTCAACTCCATGCTGGAGAAGAAGATCACCTCAGCCTTCCGCGACGTGCATGCCGCCAGCCTGAAACACAACGTGGACATGAGGACCGGCGCCATGATAGTGGGCGTCGGAAGGGTGGCAGAGGCGGTCAGGACGCTGGGCGTCTTCCCCTAGTCACGGCGCCATCGGACGCCCCGGCGGCCTGCCGGCGGCGCCCCTCCCTGATTTTGAAACAGGCTACGTATGAGGCCCTAGGACGGCGAGATGCGTTCTTCGATTTCGTGGACCAAGGCCGCGTTCCCGATATAGAGCGGCGACGCATCAGCCAGCCCTCCGGGCTCAATGTCGAGCACGTCCCCCGAGCCGTCGCTGGCGTACCCTCCAGCCTGCTCGTTGATGTAGGCCATGGGGGCGCACTCATACAGCACTCTGAGCTTACCCTTCGGCCTCTTGACAAGCGCCGGATAGGAGAAGATCCCGCCCCTGGCCAGGACCTGGTTGTAGTCCCCTACGAAGGTCCCGCAGTACCTGTTCCTCAGCCCTCTGTCGTCCAGGCTGTCCCAGAAGCGGGCAACCGCCGGGACCCACTCCCTCCTTGAGCCTCCAAAGCCGTAGACCTCAGGCTTCTCCGGGAGCTTCAGGCCCACCCCGATGAGCTGGAATGAGATCCCTCCCCCCTCCCGGAGGGCGACGAAACGGTGGACCCCCTTCCCGAAGGAGAACGTGAGCGTGAGCATCGTGCCATAGGTGACGTAGAGTGCCCCGACGAGGCGCCTCCCGGAGGCCGGGAGCCTGTGGGAGTAGAAGCCGAAGATGCTCCCCAGGGGGTTGTTTGTCTCCACGTTGGAGCTCCCGTCGAGGGGGTCCATGGCGACGCTGATCCTCCCCTTTGACTCCGCCGGCTCCTCCATCTCCTCCGAAGCGACCTCTGCGGCCTGCCCGGTGGCTGCGAGCGCCTCGACGAACAGGTCGTTGGAGTAGACGTCGATGGCCTTCTGGGTCTCCCCGGACGGGTTGGTCTCCTTAAGGAGCCCGGCCTTGAACGGGACGCTCCCCCAGACATCCACGCTTGACTTCGCGACGGCTGTGGCGAGGGCGGCGAGGTCTTCGGGGGCGTTGAGCCTCAGGAACTCGTCCAGTTTCATCGGTCGCGGTTGAACAGGGGAGTGCTTTTAGGCGTATGGAAAGGCCCCCCGAAGGACAGTTGAACAGTGAGACTGTTAAATAGGCCGAGGGCGGCTTCTTCATCATGAAGCGCGACCTGATGGAGAAGTTCCTCACTGGGGGGAAGAGCATGCTCCTCGCCTACGACCAGGGGCTGGAGCACGGGCCTTCGTCCGACTTCAACGAGAAGAACGTCGACCCGGCGTACATCATGGACATCGCAGCCAAGGGCAGGTTCAACGGGGTCGTCTTCCAGAAGGGCGTGGCCGAGAGGTTCTACGACGGGAGGGTCCCGCTGATAGTCAAGCTCAACGGGAAGTCCAGCCTCCCCAAGGGAGAGCCCGTCTCCAGGCAGGTATGCAGCGTGGAGCGTGCGGTGGCGCTCGGGGCCAAGGGGGTCGGGTACACCATCTACCTTGGGAGCGAGCACGAGCCGAGGATGTTCAGGGAGTTCGGAAGGATACAGGAGGAGGCGCACGAGAGGGGGATACCTGCCATCGCATGGGTATACCCTCGGGGAGCGGCGGTCCAGAACGATACGTCGAAGGAGACGGTCGCCTATGCCGCCCGGGCCGGGCTGGAACTTGGGGCTGACGCGGTCAAGATCAAGTACACGGGAGACCCCGCCAGCTTCTCATGGGCTGTGAAGGCGGCGGCAGGGGTCAGGGTCTTCATGAGCGGCGGGCCGAAGGCACCCACCGACGACGACTTCCTTCGCCAGGTGGAGGGGGTCATCCAGGCCGGCGGGACTGGCCTCGCGGTCGGGAGGAACGTCTGGCAGAACCGGGACCCGTTGGCCATGGCCGAGAAGCTCAGGATGGTAATCTTCGGCCAGTGACACTCTATCTGGAGAGGAGTCTCCAGGAGAGGACTATCCCGAGTATCCCCAGGAGCGCGGCGAAGCCCACCAAGACGCTGAAGTCGACCCACAGCGGGGCGAGGACCGCGTAGCCCGTGGCCGAAGCAGAGCCCAAGAGCATCTGCCTCACGCCGTCGACCGCGTAGCTGACAGGGTTGAATCTGATCACCGACTGCAGCCACCCCGGCATTATCTTGACCGGGAGCATCGCGTTGCTCGCGAAGAGGAGCGGGAGATTGAGGAGGTTTATGACGGCCATCTGGGTCTGCCAGTCGCTGGACCTGAGCGCGAGCATCACGAAGAGCGATGACAGCCCGAAGGCCATCAGGAAGAGGATGACGAAGGATCCTGCGACAGACAAGACAGTGAAGCTGGCCGTGTCCATCCCGAGGATCACCGCGA
This sequence comes from archaeon, assembly GCA_021786335.1. The sequence goes on along the minus strand of JAJYNM010000044.1, from coordinate 19,618 downwards.
TCGCCAGGACGATTGCGGCCTGTATCAGGGAACGGACGACGCTCTGCAGTATCTTGCTGGTCACTATGGCGCCGCGGCCGACTGGGGTGCTGAGCGCCTTGTTGGTGAAGCCGAACCTCCTGTCCCATACGACAGACATTCCTGAGAACGCAGCGGTGAAGAGGATGATGAACGCCAGCATCCCTGCCCCCAGGTACGAAAAGTAGCTGGTTGTCCCGAACGTCGCGAGGTTGACGGCGTTCACCTCTGCCGTGGTGACCCCCGGCTGGCTCGAAAAGAGGGCGCCAATGTTGAAGGCCTTCCCGAAGAGGCCAAGCCAGACCACAGGCTGGACGAGCGAGATGATCAGCTGGATGGGGTTCTTGTACCACTTCACCAGGTCCCTGTTGGTGAGGGCCCAGAGGCCGTGGAGGGGGCTCTTGTTCAGTTTGGGGGCCGCCCTGAAGGACCTCTCCGCCTCCCTCTCGTCCTCGGCCTCGGCGGCCCGCTCTTGGACCGTCAGCGTAGACCTTGCTGGGATGTCGTCGGCCATGATCTAGCGCCTCGCCCGCATCATAGTTACCCTCTGCTTGAAGGCGTCCATCTTCCCTGCCTCCTCCTCCCTGATGCTCCTCCCAGTGAACTCCAGGTAAGCCTCGTCGAGGCTCGGCTTGGTCAGCGCGATCCTCGTCACGTGGAGCCCCTTCGACCTCACCAGGTCGATCACCTTGATCGAAGACTCTTCTCCGACCTCAGACTTTATCCTGTACTCCAGCCCCGACTTCTTCACCTCCCTCACCAGCGGTATGTTCTTGATGTCCTCAGAGATGTCGGGCTCTGCCTCCGCCACCCCCACGACTATGATGTCCCCGCCGATGCTGGCCTTCAGCTCGTCCGGGGAGCCTATCTTCACTATGTGGCCGTGGTCCACGATTGCTATCCTGTCGCAGAGCGAGTCCGCTTCCTCCAGGTAGTGGGTGGTGAGGAAGAGGGTCATCTTGTACTCTTCCTTCAGCATCCTGATGTAGCTCCAGACGGCCGTCCTCGTCTGGACGTCGAGCCCCAGCGTCGGTTCGTCCAGGAAGAGCAGCCTGGGGTAGTTGATCAACCCGCTGGCGAGCTCCAACCTCCGCCTCATCCCTCCAGAATAGGTGCTGACCTTCCTGTTCGCCGCGTCCTGGAGTTCGACGAGCTTCAGGAGCTCCATGGCGTGCGGCCTGGAGTTGCTCCTCGGTATGCCGTAGAGGTCGGCGCAGAGCAGTATGTTCTGCAGACCCGTCAGGTCCTCGTCGGCGGTGTACTCCTGTGGGACTACCCCGACGACCCTCCTGACCTCGTTGGGGTGCTTATGTATGTCCAACCCGGCGATCTCAGCCTTCCCACCCGAGGGCTTCAGAAGAGTAGTGAGCATGCTTATGGTCGTGGTCTTTCCTGCACCGTTGGGCCCGAGGAACCCGAAGATCTCCCCTTCCTTGATCTCAAAAGAGACCCCGTCTACAGCCTTCAAAGCCCCGAAGTTCTTCGACAGCCCCTCCACCTTGACCAGCGGCTGTTGACTCATGCCCTCTCTCCTAGCTTTGAAAGCCGGGCAGCGATCTCCTTTATCTCCTTGCTCGCGTCCGCGAGCTTTGGGTCATTGGACCTGGAGAGGTCTTCGAGGTACGACGTGTAACTGGAGATTACCTCGATGGCGCCTTCAACGGACCTTGGCGCCTGTCCTAGGTGCTCCGAAAGCGGCCAGGGGTGGTCCACCTCCTCCCGCCCGCTCTGGGTCAGAGAATATTTGTCGTCAGCCGAGCGGCTGAGGACCCCCTCCTCCACCATGCGCTTCAGGAGGGGGTAGACCGAGCCTGGGGATGGCCTCCACCACCCCTGGAGGTTCGCCTCCATCACGTCCATTATCTCGGCACCAGACTTCGGGTTGTCCCGCACGATGTAGAGGATCCAGCGGCGCAGCCCCTTGTGGGTGCGCTTTGCCCAGTCGAAGTTGAACATGTCAATCCTTTCCGATATCGGAACACCGATATCGAGGGTATTTGAGCTTATCCGAAGACGTCCAGCGGCACGAAGTGCAGGCGAGCACTCCGGAGCCGGTGCTTAGAGTCTCTGAGGAGACCCCGAGACGGGATGCCTGCGCTCAAATACCTACCATTCGCTGCTCTGGGAGTTTGACGTCGCGAGGTAGGCCCGGCAGGCCGGGGGTACCCGGAAAGCGGCAGCGTGGACCTTGGAGTTGACCGTTGTTGGCCCTGTCCCCTGAGACGTTCCTGCTGGTGCTCTCTTCCATCATATTCATCGGGTTCGTAGGGAACCTCCTTCTCAAGAAGAAAGGGATACCCCAGACGCTCTTCCTGATAGCCGCCGGGATAGCGACCCGCTGGTTCGCAGTCCTCCCATCGTCCACCGTCAACGCGATGCTCCCGCTCCTGTCCCAGGTCACACTCGCGATGGTGGTCTTCGACATAGGCATGAGTCTGAAGGTCCGGGAGGTCGCTTCTGAAGGGAGGTCGGCGATCGTCCGCTCGAGCGTCTACATGCTCCTCTCCATCCTCGTGACAACTTTCGTCTTCACCTCTATCCTGCACTGGAACCTGTACCAGGCCCTGTTCCTCGGCTCTATAATAGGGGGGGAAATCTCGATGATCATAGTCCCCTATATGGGGAGCAGGATCTCGCAACAGGGGCTTGTCTCGAACCTCTCGCTGGAGTCGGTGTACGATTCGCTCGTGCTGATAATCCTGTTCACCGTCCTCCTGAACGGGTACAACCAGAACGCCCCGCTGGACCTCAGTGGACTGTCCGTCATCTCTTCAAGCTTCTTCCAGCAGCTCTCCATCGGCCTGGTAGGGGGGGTCATCCTCGGGCTCGCGTGGGTCAGGGTGGCCAGGGCGGTCGGGCAGTCCGACTACTTCTACGCGGCCACCGTGGGATATGTCCTCCTGGCATACGTGCTGATCGGAGACATAAGCGGTAGCGGCGTGATCACTGTCCTGGCCATCGGCCTGGTGATGAAGAACATGGCTGACCTCCCTGCCTCGTTGGGCCTCGGGGTCGTCATGCCGGCGGTCTCCCTGAACTACATCTCTGCGTTCCAGACGGAGATCTCCTTCTTCTTGAGGACCTTCTTTCTCTTCTTCCTCGGGTTCTCTCTCCCCCTCGACACTCTGACATCCCCCCAGCTCTACATCGAGTCGCTGGCCGTGATGGGAATCCTGGTGGGCGCCCGGGTGCTGAGCACGGAGGCCGTAGATTGGAAGAAGCCGGCCAAGAACAGGAGACTGATAGAGACGATGATGGCCCAGGGGCTCACGCCGGCACTGCTGGCCACGACGCTGGTGGCGGACGGAGTCGCTGGAGCGAGTCAGATACTCCCCATAGCCGCGCTGGTGATCATTGGGACTAACGTGGTCGCAGCCGGGGGGGCGAAGATCTTCTCCGGAGAGACAGACGGGCTCGACCTCGGGTCGCTGGCTACCATCGCACCCCTCGTGAAGGAGCTGAGCCAGATGGTGGATGGGCTCGAGCAGGGGCAGTTGGAGAAGTGGGCGGAGAAGGTCGAAGAGGACGCCAAGGACGCAGCCCCTCCGGCCGTTAAGGGCAAAGTCAGCATCCCCAGGCTGAGCGTGCGGGGCGGCAAGGCGGGCGAGTTCAAAGTCTCGAAGAGTGCGGTCCCATACATAGTGGACGCGATTAGGAAGAACAGAGACTCGATGCCGCATGGGACGAGGTCGTACTTCGACTCGCTGGAGGACGTCCTCGCGAAGGAGGTCCGTGCCAGCGAGACGTGAAGCCGAGAGCTCCCCACAGAGTGGGAGGCGACTCGACGGGGCCTGCGGCGGCTGAGACCGGCGAGACCATGTGAGCCAGTTAAATCCCCCGACTGTTGGAGTCGAACCAGGGGGCGGCGGGAATGGCAATCTTCTCCTCACTGCCGGTGGACGTCGCGTCGCTCGCCTACCTCGGGATTCTTCTTGTGGGCGCCAAGCTTGGAGAGGAGGCGTTCCGGAAGCTAGGCCTGATACCGTTCGTCGGGGCGATCTTTGTTGGCATCATCCTTGGCCCTGGGGTGTCCGACGTCATCCAAGTGCTCCCCACTATCGCGCTCTTCGTCACAATCGGGATAGACTTCCTCCTCTTCGTGAGCGGCGCCGAGGAGTTCGAAGCAGACAGGCTCAGAGGTGCCTTGGCGAAGAAGGCGTCGATTGCAGTCTCTCTGGCGCAGTTCGCGGCCCGCTTCTTAGCAGTCGCTTTGTTGTCCTACCTCGTGTTCCATCAGGTCGTCGCAGCCGTAGTGATAGGGACAGTGGTGGGGATGAGCAGCGCCGGTCCCCTGTCCAGGCTGCTGACGGACACTGGCCTCGCAAGGACCGCAGACGGCACCGCCATCTTCTCGCAGGTCCTCGTCATAGAGGTCGCAGCCGTCATACTCTACTCCTTCGTGTCCGACCTCGCCGGGCGGGCCATCACGGCGCTCTCCGTCACAGTGACAGCGGCGGAGCTTGCCGTCGCCATCCTGGGGATTGTCGCCTTCGGGAGGTATGTCATGATACCGCTGCTCGAGAGGGTCGAAAGCAGGTTCAAGAGCGGAGAGGCGGTGTTCGCGATAATCATCTCCATCCTGCTCATCGCAGGCTTCGTCGGCCAGCTAGCTGGATTCAACGCGGCAATCGTGGCCCTCTTTCTCGGCCTGTTGATGCAGAAGTTCCTAGCGGCGAGGCCGGTCTTGATGGAAAAGCTCAGGGCATTCACCTATGGTTTCTTCGAGCCCATGTTCTTCGCCGGCTTTGGGCTGTACTTCGTGCGGGTTAGCCCGGCTCTCTTGCTCGCGGGGCTCGCTTTGTTCGGGGTAGCCCTCGCCTCGGGGGCCGCGATGGGAGGGATATCCGCTGGGTTCTTCCAGATTGGCAGGTGGAGGAACGCCTTCGGGACCTGCGTCAAAGGGGGGGTCGACGCTGCGCTTCTGGTATCGGCGCTCACCGCCGGCATCGCCCTGATAGGGGGCTTCGTCTATTCGGCGACGGCGTTGGCGATAGCCATGCTCTCCCTTGCGGCCCCCCTGCTCTTCAGGGCGCGCGCGCCCCTAGTTTCCGTAGACCACGAATCCGGGACAGAGAAGAGGGTGGTCAGGCAGAGACTCCTGTCGATGACGGCCGCCGAAATCTGCAAGACCCTCCCCACAGTGACGGTCTTCTACGACGAGCCCGCGATGGATGCAATGCGGAAGTTCTCCAACTTCGACGCAAGGGCGGCCGTAGTCGTCGACCGCGAGAAACGGCCGGTCGCCACGTTGCTCATGCACGACATCATCAGCCTCTCCAGGAGGGAGATGGCGACTATGATGGTATACGACTGCCCACTGGCAGGCGTCGTGAGGGTGAGCGAGAGCGAGCCCGGGCTCAACCTCACCACCACCTTCAAAGAGACCAACGTCCCGATAGTAGCCGTCATAGACGTAAGGGGGAGGATGATAGGGACGATACTCGAGAGGGAGATCCTTCGGAGGCTGGTCGAGTCCCTCGCGGAGGATGGAGGGGGAGGGAGCCCCTCCGCTTGACCGTCACTCCGTCTGCTGGCGCGTGGGGAGAACTGGCCAGGGGCCGGAAGATACTCGGCACTAGGATGGGAGGACAGAGGACAGGGACGGGAGCTTGCCGGGACCTGTCAGACCTGAGCTGAGCGGCCCCCGGAGACGAACCCCAGGTCCTTCAGCGCCCCTTCGAGAGCCAGAAGCGCCGTCTTCGCCTTCCGTGGCCTAGCGTTGTACCCCATGTTCCCAAGCCTCAGGACCCTCCCAGCGAGCTTCCCCCAGGACCCGGCTATCATCACCCCGTACCCCTCCTCCATGCGCCTCAGAAGGCCTGTCTCTGGGATCCGCGTAGGGCGCCTGAGCGCGGTGACTGTCGGAGAGTGGTAGGCGTCGCTCTTGGGATATGGCACGAGGCCCATGCCCCTGCAGCCTGACAGGACCATCTTCGAAATCCGCTTGTGGCGCTCGAAGGCTCGCGGGAGCCCCTCCTTCAGGGCGATGTCCAGGGCCTCGTCGAGGGCGCCGATGTCTGAAACAGAAGGGGTGTATGGGAAGAGCCTTCTCTTGTTCCACCACTCCTCCCACTGCCAGAGGCTCGCGTAGTATGAAGGTATACTGGCGCCGCGCCTTCTCACGACATCCCATGCCCGCTCGCTCACGGAGACGAGCGCAAGCCCCGGTGGGGCGCTCAGACACTTCTGGCTCCCTCCTAGGCAGACGTCGATCCCCCACGAGTCGGTCTCCACCGGGGTCCCGCCCAGGGACGAGACGGCGTCAGCTATGAGAAGGACCTCCCGCTTCCGGCATGCCGAGGCCACCTCACGCAGCGGGTTCAGGACCCCGCTGGGGGTCTCGCAGTGGACGAGGGTGGCCACCCGTATCTCCCTGTCGGCGTCGAGGGCGGCAGCGACGGACTCGGGGTCCACCGGTCGGTCGTACGGGGAGAGGACCGAAGTCGGGACGCCGCCGTACATTTTCACGAAGTCGACGAAGCCCTCGCCGAACACGCCGTTGGCGATTGTAAGTACCTTCTGGCCTTTCTCCACAAGCGACGCGACCGCGGCCTCGAGCCCGAGGAGCCCCTCCCCTGACATGATCAGGACGTCATTCTTCGTCTTCATCAGGCGCTTCAGCTTTTCCTGGGTCGACTCGTAGGACCTCGCGAAGGCCGGGTCCAGGTCGGGGTTCGTTATGGGCCGCGCCATCCTCCGGAGGACCCTTGGAGGGACCTCAGTCGGCCCCGGGGTGTAGATCAACAACGGTGAGTCCGCCCCGGCGTTGCGGCGATGTGAATCGTTTATACATTGTCTCTTGGCTCGAGGGCTGATTGGCGGAAGAGAGGGTCTTCGTCAGGGAGTCTACGGGCCTCGTGAGGGCGATGTCCCCGCACCACGCGTTCATCTACAACATGATGGCGGTGGGACTGACGGGCTTCACGGAGGCCGTCCTCTTCAGCTACGGGCCAGCCGTCCTCCCAGGCGGGGACGTGGGCGTCGGGGTGCTGACCACTGTCCTCGCGGCGGTCCCATTCTACGTCGTGGTCTCCATGCTGGCGTCGTCGATGCCCAGGGCAGGGGGGGACTACGTCTGGCAGAGCAGGATCTTGAACCCTGCGGTCGGGTTCGCAGCCACGTTCAGCGCGTGGTCGGTCTGGCAGTGGTTCTTCTCGGCATTCCTAGGGTCTGTGATGGTCACCCTCTGCCTCCAGCCGCTCTTCGCCGAGCTCGCCCACGTTACCGGGGGCGCCGCCTACGCTTCGCTTGCCACCGGGCTCCAGGCGCCAGGGGCGACCTTCGGGATCACCGCGGCCATCCTCCTTCTGGGCCTCCTGGTGGCAGCCAGGGGGGTGAGGTTCTATGTGAAGGTGCAGTACGTCCTCTTCGCGGGGGCTCTCCTCTCCCTGCTGACGATGCTCGGCCTCCTCCTGACGAGCACCCACCAGGACTTCGTCAGCAGCTTCAACGCGGCCGTGTACTCCTACAACAGGACCGTGGGGCCGGACGCATACCAGGCCGTCATCAGCGCGGCGCAGGCAGGGGGCGTGAGCCTGGGGCAGAAGTTCAGCGCCTACGAGACGGTAACGCTCTGGGCCATCGCCTGGCTGTCGCTGGGGTACGCCGGCTGGTCCATCTACAACCTCGGCGAGATAAAACGGGCAGGGAACTTCAGGTCGCAGCTGCTTCAGATCGTGGGGTCGTACCTGGCCATAGGGGCTGTCTGGGCGGTGACCTGGTACGCCTACTCTGGGACGGTCGGCCTAGAGTTCATCCACGCCTTCAACGGGCTCTGGTTCGGGGGGAACCCCGGGCCTGTCGGGTCCGTACTGAACGTCGTCCCAAACCCATTCTTCCCTTACATCATCAGCCTCCTGTCGGAGAACCCGGTCGTCCTCGGGGTGATATTCATCGGGATGATGATGGGGATATTCCAGGTGGTGCTGATAGTCTACTTCGCGAGCACGAGGATCATGCTCGGCGCAGCCATGGACAGGGTCCTCCCGAGCAGAGTCGCATCTGTCAGACCCGGGTCTGGGGCACCGCTCGTGGCCCTGCTGGTTTCCTTCGCAGGTAGCATGGTCTGGCTGTACTTCGTCGTGTACCAGTTCAACGCCATAGGGTCCTACGTCGCCTCGGCGGGGTTCGGGACGGAGGTCGCCTACCTCCTTCTCTGCGTCACCGCCATAGTGTTCCCGTTCAGGCTGAAGGACGTGTACGCCGCGTCCCCTGTCAGCAGATACAAGATCTGGAGGCTCCCAGCGGTCTCGGTGGCAGGCGGATTGGCGCTGGCGTTCAACCTCTTCCTAGCTTACGAGTATGTCGCCGGCCCCAACCTCTTCCTGACCTATCCGCTGCTGCAGTCAGACGAGTTCGTCCTCGGCCTGTTCGTCTTCTGCATCGCGATCTACCTCGTGGCAAGGGCGGTCAGAAGAAGGCAGGGGGTAGAGCTGGGCCTCTCCTACAAGCAGATCCCGCCAGAGTGAGCATCAGGTCATCCGAGCGGAGGCCTCCGAAAGAAGCTGGTAGCAGTGGAACCAGGGGCCCGAGGGGAAGGGTTCAGCGCGGGGTCTGGAACGTCCCTAGGACCAGGTTGACGAACCTGTAGCACTGGAGCTTCGCTATGAAGAAGCCCACAAGGACGAGCATCACGAGCTCCGAGGCGGCGAAGGAGAAGGAAGACGCGAAGACCAGGAGCGGGATGAGCGCGACCCTCTCGCGCCTCGATGACACGAGGAGCTGTGCGACCATATTGAAGGTCCAGTCCATGGACTTCTTGACCTGAGCCTTCGACCTGAATCTCCACGTGTCTATCGCCCTTCGCGCTGACGCAGTCTTTACTTTCAGACCCTGGGACCTCCCAGGGAAGGCGAGGTAGAGCGATACTTGACTCTTTGTCGGGGAACCCGGAGACTGTGAGAGGAGACGGAACGAAGAAATCACGCCACAGCGGCGAGGCGGGTTGGCCGCGGCGTCCGAACGCCTGTCCCTGAACAGCCTTGAGCAAGAGGACTACGCACACATGCTGACCCGCCCGAAGCTTTGGGCGGTTCTGAGTGCAGCTTGCAGATAACCCGGTTAGGATTTGGCCTCGCATGGGTTCGAACCCAGACCGAGAGGACTGGGGCCACATCAGACCCGGGCGACAGCCGAACAGTTTCGACTAGGCCCCAAGAGTCGGCCAGCTCTGATCGCATCACCCGTATATCGCGGCGTTAACACGACGTTAATATGGTCAAGGCCATAGTGGAGATAGACAAAGAAGCGAACGAAGTGATCAACCTCCTGAAAGCGCAATAGGGCCTCAACGACAAATCAGAAGCGATCAACGAGATGGCAAAGCAGTACAAAGCTCTGATCCTGGAGTCCCCAATCAGGCCAGAATATCTTGCGAGGCTCGAGAAAATCAAGGCGGAACCGATAGTTCGGGTTGGAAGCATCTCGGATTTCAAGACAAGATACGGGCTGAAATGATTGCACTCCCTTGAGACAAGGGAGCACGTGGACAGAGCATTCCGGAAGCTTGCGAAGAAGAACCCACGACAGATGGAAATCCTAGGCAGGAAGATCAGGGAAAAAGTGGAGGACACGCACAGGTTCAAACCGATGCATTTTCCCTTGTCTGGGATGAGGAGGTTCCACTTCGGCAGCTTCGTCCTCCTGTATTCCATTGACGAGCAGAGGAACACTGTCGTTCTCGAAGACTACGAGCATCACGACAGAGTGTACAATGGATAGGTCTGGCGCGAATTACTACTGTGTCGGTTTCCAAGATCAGACGGAGCCTGTCCTAAGTCGCTTCAAGATTAGCCCGGCTAGGATTCGAACCTAGGTCGAAGGCTCCAGAGGCCCCCATCCTTGACCACTAGACGACCGGGCTGCCGTGCGGTGCGAATCCTTTGGCGATAAAAGGGTTCTACTTCCTTATCCTCGGCCTGGTCGCGGCGACGCGCCCCTGGACAAGGCCGAGCTCCTCCAACACTCCCCCCATGTACCCGAGCGCCTTCTGAAACGTCTCTGGCTGAAGGATGCCGAAGTGCCCTATCCTTATCATGCGGTCCTTGTCGTCGTATATCCCTCTCGACACCATCACTCTGTGCTCCGTCTCCAGCGCCCTTTGAATCGGGCCCGCAGTCCCGTCCCTCACCCAGAACGAGGTGACAGTGTCGGCCCTGTGGCCCTCCTCCGCTACGAACTTTTGCCCCCACCCTTCGACCATGTTCTGCGCCATCTCGGCGAGCTTCCTGTGGCGGGCCCATCTCCTCTCGATCCCCTCCTCCTTCACCTCCAGCATCGCCTCCCGGAGCGCAAGCAGGACTTGGGTGGCGGGGGTGGCGAGGTACATCTTCGGGTCGTCCATTATAGGCTTCCACCTGAGGAGGCTCATGTAGTAAGATTCGATAGGGGACTTCCTACCCTCCATGTGCTCCATCGCCCTGGCCGAAGCCGCGACTAGTACGGCGCCAGGCGCTGCTGCCAACGCCTTCTGAGACGCGGTGAACACGATGTCTGCCCCGAGCCTGTCGAAGTCCATAGGCTCGCCTCCAATCGCGCAGACTGAGTCAACCACTGACAACGCCCCCGCCTTCGAGCACTCGTCGACCAGCTCGGCCACAGGGTTGAGGACAGAGCTCGAAGTGTCGACGTGAGTGATGAACACCACCGAGTACTTTTTCTTTCGGAGCTCCTTCCTGAGGAGGTCCGGGTCAGCAGCCCTCGTGCTCCCGAAGTCCATGTTGTCTGCCTTGGCGCCGTGGATCTGGTTGAGGAGGAACATCCTATGGCCGAAGTACCCATTCATCAGGGTCAGAGTCCTGTCCCCGTGAGACACGAGGCTGACGACCGCCGACTCCATCCCAGTGGTCCCGGTCCCGGTGTAGACGAACTGGACCCCCTTCTCGTTCCTGAAGACATACCTGGCCAGCTGGACAGTCTCTCTGAACTTCGAGTAGAACTCTGCGCCGACGTGTGGGAGCTGCGGGCCGGCCATCGCTTCCCTGACCCGCTTCGAAAGGTTGGTCGGGCCTGGGATCAGGAGGAGGGTTTCGTCCAACTCAAAGCACTGCGCTTACCTCAGGCCTCTGATGTAAAAAGGCTCTCCCTACCCCAAGTGGTTCAGGATTTCGCTCAGGCTCTGGATGTGAATGATTTCTGGGTCAGGGACCCGGGCTGTATGGGCGAGCATGAACCCCATCCCGGCTGACTTCAGGAAGGCGAGGTCGTAGGCGGTGTCGCCCACGGCGATTGTCTCACTGGCCCGTACCCCCGCCTTCTCCAAGAGCTTCAGGTACGCTTGGTCTTTCCTTGTAGGGTCCACCCGTCCCACCCCGGTGGGGAGGAGGACCCCTCCTCGGCTGAAGCGGAGCCCGTTGGATATGAGATAGTCCATCTGCAGGTCTCTGGCCACGTCCCTGGCGAGGATGTCTATCCCTGACGTCACCAAGGCCGTCTTCATCCCAAACGCCCTCAGCCCCTCCATCACCCTCGGCGCCTCTTCGCGGATCTTGTAATGCGAAAGGATCTCTTCGATCTGGCCCCTGGTGACGCCCCTTGGCCAGGACGCGATGTCCCGCCGCATGAACTCCATGTAATCTATCTCCCCTTCGGTGTAGAGCTTCAATGATGCCTCACCGAGCTGTTCCGTCCCGAAGGCCCTGTGGATGGCTACCCAGCTGCTGCTACCCTCCAGGACGGTGCCGTCCATGTCGAACGACGCCAGCCTGAACCGCCCTTTCATATCCTCTCCTTCACAGGTACACCTATCAGCCGCATCGACTCTGCCAGGACCCTGCTCGCAGCGTCGACCAGCGCCAGCCGCGCGTCTCTCAGCTCCGCTTCCGGTTCCTTGTTCACTGGGACGCTCTCATAGAAGTCGTTGAAAGCCACGGCAAGGTCGTGGGCGAACCGCGCGACCTCCTTAGGCGAGAGGAACTCTTCGGCTGCCTCGGCGCTGAGGTCTAGCATGGACATCTTCTTCGCCAGCCTGAGCTCCTGCGGCCTGCTCAGCTTCGCGGCCGAGGCTACGTCCACACGTGGGCTCCCTCCTGACTTGTCCAGGATCCGCCTAGCCCTGGCGTAGGTGTAGAGAAGATAGGGCCCTGTGTCGCCCTGGAACTGCAGCGCTTCGTCCATGTCGAACACTATCATCTTGTCAGGATCCTGCTTCAGGAGCTCGTACCTCAGCGCGGACACGGACACGGCCTCTGCGACGTCGGCGACCCAGTCGTCCCTTTCTGAGGGGTTCCTCCGTCGCGTCTCGGCCCTGGCCTTGTCCTTGAGCCTGTCGAGGACCGTGTCGACGTTGACGTAGATGCCCTTCCTCCCTGACATGTGGGCGAAGTCCCCCTCGATGGAGAAGCCCAACTGGGCTGCGGTCCTCTTCGAGAGCGACACCACCTCGTAGCTCCTGTGGAGGTAGCGCTTCGAAGACCCCTCCCGGAACTCGTCTAGCACCTTGGAAACGATGCCTTGGAGGTAGCTCTGCCTGGTGTCGATGACAGATATCGCCAGCCGGGCGCCCCCGAAGCGGACAGGCCCCTTCCTCCCGTCCAGGGTGGTGGAGTACATCGTCCCCCCCGGCTGGTCCAGAGGGTAGACCTCGTACCCGAACGGGTCGCCGATCAGCCCTATCTTCCAGGCGGCATACGGTATGTCCTTGGCTACATAGACCGCGGTCCCGTCCGACCTGACGACGACCTTCTCCTCGCCTGTCTCTGGGTCCGGGATCACCCATGTCCCCCTGTTCTCCCCTTCGGTCTGGAACTTCACGTAGCCCATCTTCTTCAGCGACTCGAAGATCTTCTCCCACATCCCCGCGTGGACTATCTGGGACTCCCAGTTCAGGAGGTCGTAGGAGGCTCCGAGCCTCCAGCATGTAGACAGCTGCGCTGCGAGTATCTTCCTCACGATGCTTCTGGTGTAGGACGCCACCTCCCCGGTCCCGTCCTCGATCTCCTTCAACACCAGAGACTGTTTCTGCCTCAGAGAGGGGTCGGTCTCATACTCCCTGGTCACCCTGGTGTAGACGTTGTCCCCGCAGTATGCGTCGAACTTGACCCCAGGTGGCGCCTCGTCGGGGAGTCCCAGGAACCTGAACCCTACGATGATGTCAGCCACCTGGGCACCCGAGTCGTCGACATAGTTTAGCGCCTGGACCTGGTGCCCCATGTAGCGCATCACACGCACGAGGGAGTCCCCTAGGACGAGGTTCCGGGCGTGGCCTATGTGCAGCGCCTTGTTTGGGTTGACGTTGGTGTGTTCTATGGCCACGACCTCCCCCTTCTCCCTCACTCTACCTAGGTCCCCGGAAGCTATCGCCGAGATGGACTCGGAGATGAAGCGTGGATGGTTTATCCCGAAGTTGAGATACCCTCCCCTGTGCGGGGTGACCGCGCCTATGTACCTCGACTTTCTTGCGTGGTCCATCCCCTTGGACGCGAGCTCTATGGCGACGTCGGCAGGCTTCTTCCCGTGCTCCCTGGCGATTCGAATCGGGACGGCGCTCGCTAGGTCGCCATAGGCCTCGCTTGGGGGGAGCGAGACGTCGATCCCTGCGTCCTTGTAACCCAGGTCGCGGCATGAGGCGGCCAGGACCTCCTCTACCTCTGCTTGGAAATCGAGGAACTTCAATGCGTGCGCTTCCGCCCGCCGTCAGGATAAGTGTATCTCGAGCTTCCTCGGCTCCGCTCAGGCGCGGCCCTAGTCCTGCTTCGACTGGAGAGCGTACATCCTCGCGAAGACCCCACCCGGGTTCGACATCAGGCTCCTGAATGTCCCCTCTTCCACGATCTCCCCATGGTCGAGGACCACTATCCTGTCTGCCAGACGTATGGTCGACAGCCTGTGGGCTACCATGATGGTGGTCCGCCCTGATATCATGGGGGCCAGGGAGCGCTGGACCATCAGCTCTGTGAACGGGTCCAGCCCTGAAGTGGCCTCGTCGAGGATGAGCACCTTCGGGTCCCTCAGGAGGGCCCTGGCGAAGCAGACCAGCTGCTTCTGCCCCATGGACAAGTTGGTGGCCCCTTCGGAGACTAAGGTGTCGTATCCTTCTGGGAGGGAAGATACGAACTCGTCCACCCCAAGCGCCCTAGAGACCCTTTTCACATCTTCGATGGTGGCGTCGGGGGTGCCGTACCTGATGTTGTCCGCGATGCTGGCGGAGAATAAGACAGGGTCCTGTGGGACCACGCTCATCCGCCCACGGAAGTCCTTGAACCTTAGCCTCCTGAGGTCGACCCCTCCGACCAGGACCGTTCCTCGCTGCGGGTCGTAGAACCTCTGGACGAGGCCGACTATGCTCGACTTCCCGGCCCCCGTCGGGCCGACGATCGCGATGACCTCCCTCGGGGCCACCTTCAGGTTGACGTCCTTGAGCACAGTCACTCCCGGCGTGTAGCCGAAAGTGACCCCCCTCAGCTCGACCCCCCAGTCCGCCTGCGGGTCGATGGCCTCGGGGTCAGCTGGCTCCCTTACCTCCACCTCGGTGTTGACGAGCTGGGTCACCCTGTCGAGCCCGGCGACCGCCGACTGGAACGAGTTGTAGAAGGTGGTAAGTTGGATGATCGGGTTGAAGAATGCGTTCACGTAGAGCATGAAGGTCACGAGGGTTCCGACGAGGAGACGGCCTGCGAGGACTTCGGTGGCTCCGTACCAGATGACGAGGGCCAGGCCCACCGACTCGATCACCTGGACGATGGAGTTGAAGGCCGACGTGTACCTGTTCGCCCTCAGGTTGGCGAGCATGTTCTCGTTGTTCACCGTGTCGAAGTTTTCTGAGACCCGCTCCTCGCTTACGAAGGCCTGCGTCACCCTCACCCCGCTTATCCCTTCCTGCAGCTTCGCCGTGACCGCTGCGATCTTCTTCCTGGTCTCTACGAAGCTCCTGGAGATCCGCCCCTGGAAGACGTAGGTGGTGAAGACGAGCGCCGGGATCACCACGAAAGAGACGAGGCTAAGGTCGACGTTGAAGAAGAGCATTATGACAACGATCGACGCGATGGTCAGGAACCCCGACAGGACCTGTGGGAGCTGGAAGGTGACGAAGTCCTCCAAGGCGTCCACGTCGTTCATTATGTAGGACATTATCCTCCCCGTCTCCTTGGAGGAGAAGTACGACGGGGAGAGGCGCTGGAGGTGGTCGAAGGCGTCCCTCCTGATGTCCCTGAGAGAGTTCTGGCCGACCACCTGCATTGCGTAGGTCCTCCTGTTGTCCGCCACGTAGTTGACGAGGTAGAGTAGAGCGTAGGAGCCGGCGAGGATGGCTACGCCCCCGTACTTTCTCGAGAGCATGTCGTCGACCGCGTACCCGAGTAGGACCGGACCTACGATCCCTACGGCGGAGATTGAGAGCAGGCCCGCCATAGTTATGGCGAGGTCCCGCCTGTAGCCCGTTGCGTAGCCAACCAACCTTCGGATGAGGTAGCTGTCGCTGTACTTCCTGTCTTTCCTCGCGTCGGGGTCTTCGTCGCTGATGTACATCCCGCGCGCGGCCATCAGTCGTCTGCCTCCGAGGCCCGGACCTCCTGCGGCGCGTATTGCGAACGGTACAGCTTGGCGTAGGTGCCGTTGCGCGCCAACAACTCCTCGTGGACCCCGTCCTCCACCACCCTCCCCCCGTCGAACACCACTATCCGCTGGGCCAGCCTGAGGGTCGAGAGCCTCTGCGTTATGATGATGGTGGTCCTCTGCCGGACCACCTCCTTCAGCGCGTCGGCGATGGCGTACTCGGTCCCCGCGTCGACGCTGGAGAGAGAGTCGTCCAGGATGAGGACCCTCGGGTCGGTCAAGAGAGTCCTGGCGATCGCGATCCTCTGCTTCTGCCCCCCCGAGAGGGTGACGCCCCTCTCCCCGACCCGGGTGTCGTATCTTTCCGGGAACCGGTCGATGAACTCGTCCGCGCGGGCGAGCCTGCAGACCCTCTCTATGTCCTCCTGGGTGGCGTCGGTCCTCCCGTAGCTGACGTTCTCCCTGATCGTGGCCGAGAAGAGAAAGATGTCCTGGCTCACGAGCCCCACCGACCCCCTGAGAGACTTCAGGGCGAGGTCCCTGACGTCTTTCCCGTCTATCATCACCGCCCCTTCGGTGACGTCGTAGAACCTCGGGATGAGGTTCGCCATGGTGGTCTTCCCTGAGCCGGAGAGCCCCACGAAGGCGACCACCTGGCCCGGCGGGATGACGAGGCTGACCCCCTTCAGCACCTCACGACCGGCTCGGTATCCGAACTTGACGTTCTCGAAGCGTATCTCTCCATTAACCGCGCCGAGGTGCACAGCTTCCGGCTTTTCCTTCACCTCCGACTTCGCGTCGACTATCTCGAGGATCCTGTCGAACCCGGCCATGCCGTTCTGCCCGATTAGGATGAGCTGCCCCAGGAACCTGCTTGGCCCCGAGAGGAGCGCGAGGAGGTTCGCGGCCGCTACGAGTTCCCCTATCGTGATCGTCCCTGCGATGACCCGCCCGCCGCCCAGGTAGTACAGCGCCGCGAGATCGAGGCTGATGACGAGGCTCAAGAGTGGGACGTAGACGGCCCTGATCGCGGAAGAGCCCACGATGCCGTCCCTGTATGCCTGGTTTGTGGCCGCGAAGCGGGCAACCTCGCCGTCCTCCGCTGTGAAGGACCTCACGATCCGCGCCCCTGTGACGTTCTGTTGGAGGACAGAGTTCATCGCGCCGTAGTTCCTCCTGGTGAGCCGCCAGAATGGGCCCTGGGTCTTGCTGAACCTCCAGCTGAGGAAGAGGATGAGCGGGAAGACGACGGATACGATGGCGGCCAGGAAGAAGTTAAGATAGAACAGGGAGACGATCACCCCTCCTACGAGGAAAGCGTTCGAGAGGAACTGCCCGAGGCCGAAGGAGACGAACCTGCGGACCGCCTCCACGTCTCCAGTAGCCCTCGACATCAGCTGACCGGTCTCGTTTCGGTCGTAGAAGCTGAAAGACTGCGATTGGATGGAAGTGAAGATGGTGTTCCGGATGTCGTAGATTAGCTTCTGCCCCAGGGCCTGCCCACCGTAGCTGAGCCCGAAGCTGAAGGCTGCGGCGGCGGCGCTCACCGCCACTATCTCCACCGCGAGCGAGGCTACGGACGAGACAGGGGACCTCCCCACTATGTCGTTTATGGCTGCGCCCGTGAGGAAAGGCACCAGCACCCTGAACCCTGTGAGGGCCGTGACGCAGACGACCATCACCGTCGCTATCTGCCAGTGCCTCTTCACCAAGGCGACCAGACGTATGTACCTCTCGAACGTGTTACGCACCGTTGAGTTGCGGCCCCCCAAATCTTCTTCTTAAAACAGGCGAACGCCCCGCTTTATAGCGAGCAACCCGGGCGGGGCCCTGCAATGCTTAGCACGGGCAAGGACCAGGAGGACGGAAGGGCGACGGACACGCGCTCCCTCGCCTACCTCGCTACCTTGCGGGTCTTCAGGAGCGTCTCAGCTGGGATGATCAACGTCGCGTTCCCTTTCCTCGTGCTCACGGAGCTCCACCTGGGAGCGGACCTCCTTGGCGTGATGTATGCCTCTGCGACCATCGCTACGGCCTTCCTAGGGCTCGGGATTGGAATAGCCGCGGACCTAGTGGGGAGGAGAGTCACCTTCGTGGTCGCCCTCGCCCTGCTCCCCCTCTCCGCCTTCTTGGTGGTGGCGAGCACGAGCGTCCCCTCGCTCTTCGTCGCGGCCGTCGTCGGCGGAATCTCCGCCACGGGCTCCCTCGCCGGCGGAGGGGTGGGTGGGGCGGCCCAGCCCATACAGTCAGTCCTCACCACCGAGCTCACCTCGAGGAAAGACAGGACCAGGTACTACTCGCTCCTGTCGTTCATATCAGGCGTAGCAGCCGCCGCCGGCGCCTATCTGGGGGGGTTCGGAGGGATACAGGAGGTGTTCGCTGTCGCCGCCGTCCTCGGCGCGGCCTCGGTACTCATCACCCCGCTCGTGAGGATGGAGAGGTCTGCCAGGCGCCGCTTCACGTTGAAGTCCGGGGCCGTCATAGGCAAGTTCAGCCTCACCGGGATGCTGAACGGGCTGAGCCAGGGCCTGATCACCCCATTCCTCATCCCTTTCTTCATCTTGCTCTACTCCGTGACGAGGCAACAGATGAACGTGTATGCTGCGACGTCTGGGCTCATAGCCTCCTTCGCGCTCCTCCTCGCTCCGAGGATAGAGAAGAAGCTTGGATTCCTCCGTGGGATGATCGCCACCCGCGGGTTTTCGGTGGCGCTTTCTGTCATTATGCCGCTTGTACGACTCTTCCCGGTATCCCTGTTCATCTACTTCCTCCTCCCGGCCACCAGGGTGATGGCCCTCCCAGTCCAGCAGGCCGCGATGATGGACATGGTCTCTGAAAGGGAGAGAGGGACAGCCTTCGGCATCAACCAGACGACGAGGCTGGTCGCGTCCTCAGGCGGGACCTACTTCTCTGGGTTCGAGTTCGCGGCGGTGGACGCAGACCCCATGGCCATCGACTATCCGTTCGCGCTGTACGCGGTCGTGCTGGGGCTCAACCTCGGCCTCTACTGGTGGTTCTTCAGGAGGTACAGGCCCCCTCCCGGGACGACAGCAGAGTCAGGGAAGTAAGCCGGAGGGAGTGCGCTTAACTCGTGGTCAATTGGTGGGTTCCCCGGGCCCGTAGCCCAGCACGGACAGGGCGTCAGCCTCCGAAGCTGAAGTGCGAAAGCTCAGAGACCGTGGGTTCGAATCCCACCGGGCCCGTTATACAATAGCCCAAAATGAATCCCGACTAATCAGAAGAGCCGCATTCTGGCTAGTTGGTGGACCGGTAGACTGTTCCCTCCCATCCAGTCATTGGACAGAATGAGTGCAGTGGGGAACTTGTGATTCTGGATTCAAGCTCCTGGTTCTGAATCTTTGACGCGTTTCAGAACGCGAAGCGCTGTGAGCGTAATCCACTTGCTTGGCCGGCCGGCAGGCTCGACTACCAGCGGCAGCAAACCCTTCTCCGTGGCGTACTCGGATCCTTTGACGGTATCAGGGTGCACGCTTTCAAGAACCCATGTCCCGTCCTGTCGGCGTTTCTTGTTGAGGAGCTCGAGTGCAGGTTTCAGCCGCCGGTCACCCGAGTATCCTAGCTGAGTGAGAATGTCAAGCCCGACGAGGATGTCATAGAAATAGTGAGTGGGATAATGGAGCCTGAACCACGAAGGGTGCTTCCCGCCTTCCTCGAACAGCTTGTGTTGGAGGTAGAATTCCGCTCCCCGATTGATCGCCTCCGTCATCTTGGGCGAGCGCTTCGACTTGGGGACACACGCGAATGCCGCGAGGGCCTCCCACCCCTCCAGGGTTCCGGGAACGCCTTGTTCGCCGTTCCAACCGCCGTTCTCGCGCTGGTCCTCGACGAGCCAGTCATAGAGCCTCCTGACCCGGGGGTCGTCGCCGTACCCGAATCGGGTCAGCATGCGCGCCGTGTTTCCAGAGATAGACACCTCTTCATGGAAGTAGTTGAAAGGCGAGCCGAGCCGAAGCCTGTAATCTAGTATAGTCCCGGCAATCTTCCTGGTCCGCGCATCTCTCGAATCGAGCCCCATGTCAGCGAGGACTAGCGCCCTCCAATTTGTCGAATGAAACTTCGGGAAGTAGGTGAAACGCCACCACTGCTGGAA
>JAJYNM010000047.1 GCA_021786335.1 archaeon | reverse complement strand
CACGTAGAGGCTGAACCCGAAGATTGCGAGGGTCACCGCGAATGCGACCATGGTGGCTGCTCGGAACATGTCGGCGACGATCATCAGCCTCAGCTTGCTGTACCTGTCTGCGAGCGCACCACTGAAGACGCCGAATATCACCCTCGGTACGGTCCCTGCCACGCCGACGAGGGCGAGGTCGAAGGCGGACCCTGTAGCCGTGTAGACGAGCCAGTTGATCGCAAGCAACCCCGCTGAGGAGCCGATTGAAGAAGCCACCGACCCGACCCACAGCCCTCTGAAGGCCCGCTGCCGGAAGAGCGATGGGAGCCTGGTTCCCTGAGCCCCGGTCCCCCCGCTGTCAGGGGTCGGGCCACTCGAGGCGGCAGGGTCGTCTGGTCCTCCGGAGGGGATCCGTGTCGGCTCGTCGGCCACTGTCTCTGGTCCGTCCTGTTCGTATTTAGCCAGATGCTGGCCGGGGGCCGTCGTGGCCGCGCCCCCGCCAGTCGTTCTTGCTCTCTCCGGTGGTGGACGGACGGGTCCCCACGCGCTGGCATGACTCGAACAGGGCCCTAAAGGGTCGAAGAATGTCGCCGAAACCAGCCCGGCCGAGAAGTCAAGGGCCCGTCGGTTGCTGAGCCGCCCTGAAGATTGAGACGGCGGATGCGAGTCGACACGCGCCCTAACCCGAGGCGTAGCCAGACGACCCTTCAAGGGTACCAAGAACGGGTCTGCGTGAGAGCTCGCCAAGTCCCACCGCCAGCTCGGCGCGGCTGTCAGCCATTCCGTCGCCTATTTGTGCGACCTCGCTTTCCTCCTTTGTTCTGGACCGTGACTGCACCAGGCGTGTCGAGGTCGAGCGAAAAGAAGATGGCGATGTCGTGCGACGACTTCGGGCTGTTGGTGTAGTACCTGTCGTTGATGCCGCACAGGCGGAAGCCGTTCGCAAGATAGAAATCCATCCCATCCGCGTTGTCTGGCTGCGTCTCAACGATGATCCCCCTCAGCCTGTGGTGTCTCGCGTACTTCGAAAACTCCGATATGAGCCGTTTCCCTATGCCCATCCGTTGCACCACTTTGTCGACCGCCAGTTCGACCAAGTATCCGGTCTTGTTCCAGCGAGTGATCCACATCAACCCTGTCCCAACGATGCGAGCCTGCCTACCGGTGGTTTCAGCGATCAGTAGAACAGCGTCTCTGTTCCGAAGCTCATGATTGTGGTCGATGTTGACTCTCCAATGCTGGTTGATCACCCTTTCCAGTCCGCCGATGTCTTCGACGGTCGCCTTCCGTACCCTCGCTTCCAGCACAGCGCACCGAGTAGACTGCAGTGGCAGCATTTGAGTTAAACTCATCGGGGCATAGGCCTGCGTCCAAATAGAGGCGAACGCGTACTCATCATGGAAGTTTTCGCTGGTCGCCAGACTGTCTCCTCGCGACTTCTGGACGCGCGAGGTCGCCCAGCCAGAGCGCATCCGGGAGCCCCTTCGCGTGATTCGACCGTAATGACACTCCTGCTCGAGAGTGCGGCGCGGGGACACGGAGGAGTTCTCTTCCGCAGAGTTACTTCCCATGTATCAATGGCTTCGGGATTCGTGCGCCCTACGTAGGGATGTCCGCGGGAGAATCGGTGACACGATCCTCGTGATTGTTCCTATGAGTACGACGAGCGGGAGGTACGTCTGGTCTATCAGCCCGAGCTGGTAGGCGGCCGTAGACACGCCGATTCGAAAGCCGCTGGAGTTCGTCAGGAAGCCTAGGGTGCTGCTCTCCTCTTCATGGAACCTGGCCATGCGCGTGCGGACGTAGCCGCCGAAAAATTTGGACGTGAACGCCGTGGCTAGGATGACAACGAGGGGCCAGGCCAGCCACAGAGGGCATGGACACCTCTAATCCGATGAATGCGAAAGAGACGGGAGCGAAGAAGCCGAACGCGGACGCGTGGAGTATGTCGCTCGCCACATTCAAAGGTTTGGCTCCAAATGCTTCTCCGAGAAGCAGCCTGACGAAGGACGCCCTGATGACGAACTGGAGACCGGCGGCTTGCGCGAGTAGGTAGATTCCCGCAGCAAATGTCACGATGCAGACGGAGGCCGAAGCAGGCGCTCGCATGTGGTAGCTTAGCTTAGCCTCGCGCGAACGGAGTCACAAAGCTCGCTGCTTGACCAGCAGTCCGGAAAGGACGATCACCCCGAGGAAAGCGGCGACTTCGCCTCCGGCGACGAGGACCTGCGCTTGGTCGACGCCTCCACGCCGTAGGTCGCCATGACAGGCGCATCAGCCATTGGGACATGGAACTTGTGGCTGATTTCAGCTCCCTGCTCGGGATTTGCACGCAAGCCCTCGAATCCGGGCGACTCCCGTCAGAGGTCGAAGCAGATCTAGGTGAAAACATCCGCCTATCTTCCTTCACAAACTCTCCCCTTACAGGCAGACTACGCTGCTAGTGACTAGATGCATGGAGGCGGGGATTCGAACACCCGCACAACCCCGGCGGCCGATGTGAGTGATGCGGATGAACCCATATATACGTGTATACGTATAGCGCAGCAATGGGTAAGACCAAGGTAACTCTGTCGGTGGACGACGCACTCCTCAGAGAGTCAAAGGGGTACTTGGCGGAGAAGAATCTGACGATTAGCGGGACCCTTGAAAGGGCTCTGTCCGAGATCGCGGTCTCAAACGTGGTCGAGAGAGTGGCCTCGGGCTTGGGAGAGAAACTTGGCTATGTAGGATACGACCAAGTCCCGAGAAAGCGGCCCAAGGGAAAGGATGCCGCGAAGATAATCGGGGAAGCAAGGGGGGAAAGGGTGAGTGCAATATCTAGATAGCAGCGCGCTGGCGAAGCGGTACGTCGAGGAGAAGGGCTCTGACAAGATGGACCGGATCTTCGAGGCGGCCGAAAAGGGAGAAGATCTCATCTTCTTCTCGACATGGAACGTAGGGGAACTCGCTGTGGTGTTCGACAAGTACGAGCGGGAAGGGTTGCTCGAAGCCAAACGGGTCATGACTACCTTCTTGGAAGAGATGAAGAGGCTAGGGAAGTCGAGGGCTGCCGAGATTGTTCCAGTCTCCGGGTCTTTGATAGCGCAGGCGGTATCCCTCACCCTCAAGCACCACGTCTACATCGCAGATTCTCTCCAGGTGGCCTCCTGTCAAACGATGACAGGCGCGGGATTCGTGACAGCTGATCGGCGGCTAGCAAGTATCGCAGAGGATGAAGGGCTTCGTGCCGTCCTCGTCGGATGACCCCACCGTCGAAGGCGAATCTAGTGCTCGTCTTCACGACCATGAGCTTCTTCATGATAGGGATTCTCCCTCGCAGCTGTCTTGGAAGTCGTCGGCAGCGGAATACACGCTCTCAGATGGAATAGATGGCTGACGAGCAAGCCACGCTCGGGTCAAAACTGCGGATGCTCGACTTGAAATCTTTTCAGCGCCACTTTGATGGCTACTGGAAGGTAGACGACCCCGAATCCAGTACCAGACTTTCGCCTGGCGGTAACGCGACTGCATGGCCGTAGAGTTGTATGATTTGGAGCTGACAAATTTCAGTCTCGTTTTGCTGATGCAAAGAGGCTTGCCCCGCACTATTGCAACCGGGTGCACCATGAGGCATACGCTCGCCCATCAGGCCTAACCTCTAAAGATTCTGCGCGGCACGAACGCCTCCTGAGATGCAGACGTTCCCGCCCTTGCTATCGCTTATCTCCTCGACTGCAGAGGGTCACTCCCTCGTCATTCTTCGCAACAACAAGCCCCGCATCTTTTCATCTCCAGGTCTCTATTCTCGTTGTTTATCACAAAGACGTGTTTGTTACCCATCGCATGGACGATGTCAAGCATCCACTTTGAATCCTCTTTCTACTCTCCCACCTGCCTCCAGTAAGCATCATTCCTGGAGCGGTAGGATGGCCCATCATCAGCGAATCCCACCTATCCAACGTCCTCAGTATGTCTTGGTTCATCGCGTCGTCCTGACCTGGCTTGAACCAGTCAGGTTCGTTATGCGGGCCAGATAGAAATCCGTCGAAAGTCATGTTCATGTACAGGGATACTCTTCTCATGTCGTCACAATCTTCCCCCTTGAAGTAGTAAGCTCCTCACGTCACCTGCCCGTCAGAGACATCGAACTTCTGAACGCAGCGTGGTCGCAGCGCAAGTCGCTTAAGGTCCGGTGCCGCCGCCTTCAAGAACAGTGGACCGATCCACGCCGCAAGATGATTGTGTATCCTGCGCATAGCAGGCAGCGGCGCCTCCAAGTGAGGAAAGATGCGGCGGCGGACGACAGAGCGCCAGTCAACACTGTCGCGCCGATGAGAGTCGATCTGCTTGCCCCTAAGCTCGGCCCACCGGGAGATGTGTTCGGTTTCCCAGCGTTTAATCCGGTATTCGATTGGTTCCTTCCTTGTTGCTCTCCAGTACGCGTGGAAGAAAGGGAAAGTGTCGATTAGCTCAAACCCAGGCGACACATGCAAGGACGTGGAGTCGGACGAATCGCCATTCGACCTGGTCTCTCCCGTCTGCTCACCTGAGCTGCGAGTCACGGAAGTCCATATTTGAAGGTCTTCGCCATTGGCGTGTCAGCCCTGCTCATGAACTTGGATCGGACAGATTGGTTCTCTGTCTGGATGTCGTCCTCCCCACAGGGCGCATTCGCCTGGCAGCGGGGCTACCTCGTCTGGCGCTCTGCCCATAGCTCTCGAACTTCGCGGAGTCGGTTCAAATCCAAACTTTCTTTACTTCGGCGAAATGTGGATCGTCAGTCACGCAAGGAAGGCGGAGCCGCTTCGAAGTCGCCATGATAAGCGCATCAGCCATTGGGACATGGAGCTTGTGGCTGATTTCGGCTCCCTGCTCTGCTATTTCCTTGTCAATGTCAATCACGTCGAACTCCTTCTCAATGGTATCGGTTCTCAATTTGGCGACAGCCCTGCCTTCGCCGGCCAGGGTGAGCTTGTATACCTCGTAGATCGTGACTGATGAAGCGAAGGCAGACTTCGACTTTTCGAGCAGAGTCTTCAGTCTGCTCGTCTCTTCGGGGCTCTTCGAAGTAAACACTGCCCAGAAGTATCTGGTGTCGAAAAGCATTACTCTTCTTCCCTCATTCTGTCTAGCCGCTCGAACGCCTCGTCCCTGCTCAGTTTGCTCGTTCCAGCCAAGTCGAAGAGGGACGGCACTTTCGTAAATATGACCCTGCCACCTTCGGCCTCCACCCTCAACCTCGTCCCTTCCTGGATCCCCAGTTTGCGTCTTACCTTCGTCGGAATCGTAGTCTGCCCACGCCTCGTCACAACTACTTCTTGGGTCACGCCGGACGAACAGAGGCTCCTGCTATTAAGGAATTCCTGCCGCGAGAACATTCCTACCAGCGTGGAGTTCCTGGGATTTTGACTTCACTGGTCG
>JAJYNM010000069.1 GCA_021786335.1 archaeon | reverse complement strand
GGGTGCTGGACTGCGTGTGACCGAGAGCGGCGAAGAGAAGGTCCGCTCCAGCTTCCTTGACATCGGAGCTCTGGCGTATTATCTGAAGGCCGTAGGTCCTCTGGAGTTCGACGCGGCCAGTCTCGCCGAACTTGAGAGGCCCCTGAGGGAGGCTGACTCGAAGATACGGACTATGGGATCCTTCGATG
Organism: archaeon; assembly: GCA_021786335.1. The sequence goes on along the minus strand of JAJYNM010000069.1, from coordinate 5,580 downwards.
TCACCACCTCGCGCTTCTACCTCGTTGCCGAGAAGCAAGGAAAGGACCCGTCCCAACATTAATAGCGCCAATGCGGATGATGAGTCAGATGGGCAGGAGCGTCAAGGTCCATGACGACACCCACCGGACGCTGATGCAGCTGAAGGCTAAGCGGAGGAGCGCAAGCGTCGACCAGGTGATACGAGAGATGATCAGGCAGTCGACTGGCACCTCGGTGGGGGAACCCCCTCAGGGGGCGGAAGACCTGGCGAAGTATTCGGAGTGACGGTCCGGCAACACAGAAATACGAACCCGCTGAGCCTCCCGACCCATCAATGGCAAAGTTCGACGGCATAGTGGGGAAGGCCCTGCTGACTGTGGAGGAGAAGGAGAACGAGCTGACCCTAGTCTTCGCTGACAACAGGTACCTCTTCGTGAAGCTCGAGAACGGGAAGATGAGCTGCGTGAGCGTCCCCGAGTAGCCTACTCCTGTTCGAGTATCTTCACGGTCTTCGAAGCGCCGAGGAGCTTCTTGAACCTCTCGGCATCTGCCTTCGTCCCCACGATGGATTGGAAGTGCATCGGGACGACGACCTTTGCCTTCATCCCCTTTGCCGCCTCGGCCGCCTCTTCCGCGGTCATGACGTACGTCCCAGAGACAGGCAGGAACGCGACGTCGACGTCCACAGACTTCAACTCCGGCGTGGCGTCACTGTCCCCGGCCTGATAGAACCTCACCCCATCGACGGTGACAATGTACCCGACCCGGCCGTCCTCCCTTGGGTGGAATACCTTGCCAGGTTCCCTGAACTTGTTGAGGTTGTAAGCTGGGACAGCCTCTATCTTCACACCCTTCGCTTCGATGCTCGACCCAGGCTTCACGAAAAGCTTCTCTTGCCCGTAGGGCTTCAGGGGCTCCTCGCATATCTTGGGCGCGACGATGGTCGTCGACGGGGTGACGAACTTTCTGATGTCTTCGTCGCTCAGGTGGTCGAAGTGTTCGTGGGTGATCAGCAGCACGTCGGCCTTGTAGTCCCCTTTCGCCTTGAATGGGTCGATTATCACAGTCCTTGACCCAGACAGGACAAAGCCGTCGTGCCCTAGCCAGCGTACCCTGATGCCTTCGTATGTCCACATGAAGAACCGCCCCTACAGGTCTATGCCTTCTTCCTTGATGCCCGTCTTGTCGACGGTCAAGATATCAATCCCGTTGCCGCTCATGGCGTCCCTGGCCACCGCCGCCTTGATGGCAGATATCGCGAGGTCTCGTGCCTCTTTCTGGGCCATATTGGGGTCGTACCCCGCTTCGATCACCCCGATGGCGGTCTCCTCGCCAGTGCCAACGGTGGCGTATTGGTCTGAGATCACGCTGCCCAGCGGGTCGAGGACGAAGACCACCGGCTTGTCGCCGATGCCCCCCAGAATGACCTGCGTCAGCAGAGGGGCGTACCTGTTCTGGAACATGAGAGTCGACATTAGCTTCGCGACAGAGTTAGGCTTCATCGACTTCCTTGATTCGAGCTCCTTCAGCTTAGAGTAGACGGAGACCTCCTTCACCAGGTTCTGCATGTCAGCAATCATTCCGGCGCAGACCGCACCGACGTTGTCGGTGACCTTGAAGACCTTCTTACCAGACTTGCTCCTCACGAAGTTCCCTAGGGTTATCCGGCGCTCCGCGCCCATGACGACTCCGTCCTTGTAGGCGATGCCGACGGCAGTCGCCCCTGGCATGAACTGTTCGTAGGACATCGGAAATCTGATGAGGCGCCTGTGCCCGCCCTTTTAGACATTGTGCCGTTCGGCGCGACGCCATCCCCCCACTGGGGTCACCGTGACCATGACCCCGTCACCTGAAGGCTCTACCTTCCAACGGCACCCGGTAAAGAGCCCCGCCAGCCTGAGCCCCGACTCAAGGTGCGATGTCATCGATGGGATCTTCACCCGCGACTCTCGCTTCGCCATGGAGAGGAGCGGGAGCAGCATGTCCGCCAAGTTCGCATCCAAGCACCCTCCAGACCGCTCGGCTGCAAGGAACGCCGCCGCTGCTTCCCTACCCACCCCCTCTGCGGGCTTCCCTTTCGCCCCTATGGCGTCTGAGCCGAGAAGAGCCTCGCTGCTCACGCGCGCGACCAGCACCGAGGTGCCTGGGGAGGCAGACTCCGCGGCGACTACCTCGGACTGCGCGTCGATGTCTGCCTTTCGCAAGAGCTCGACCGCCGAATCAGCCTGGCGCTGGGCGACTGCCTTCGGGAGGCTGCCACAACGACTCAAGAGTCGGACAGACTTCACCGGGGGCCTGGAGGTCATGTCCAGGGCGGAGACGCCCCCGCAGGGCTCTATGGAGGCAGTGATGACGCCACCGCCCCGCGGGTAGTAGCCGCGGCTGGATGCTTCGACCTCGAGACGCATACCGAGTTTCCCGTATCCCGCTCTCACGACTTCGCGGAAGTAGTCGAAGGTCGGGCTCCAGGGGACGTCTGTCCCTCCCACCAGTTGGAGCCGGAGGTGCGAGCCGCTCAGCGCGACCGCGGGGACCACGGCCTGGAGGACCAAGGTTACGCTCGCAGCGGTCCCCATGTCGGCCGATACGGCCTCGCGCCGCGGGTACCCTGGGGCGAACTTGACCTCTTGGGATCCTTCGGTCGCCCCGCTTAACTCCCCGCCGAAAACATCAGCTAGGACCCTCAGCGCCGAGAGGTGCTGCCTCTTGAGCCCCGGGACCTCTCTCCCTGCCCTGATATTGACTACGCGGACGGGGACACGCCCAGTCGCAGAAAACGCCAGCGCCGAACGGAGGATCTGCCCTCCTCCCTCGCCCTGCGAGCCGTCCACTTCGACGTAGCCCATGGCGAGCCTCGTCAGACCACGACCTGTTAAGCTATGGCGCTGGTCTTCTTAAATAGAGCCCGCAGGGGCGGGCCGAACGAAGTCGGATGCGGGTCGGTCTTCTGGTCGGCCGGTTCCAACCGTTCCATCTTGGTCATCTTGGAGCTGTGAAGTACGCCCTGCGTGAGGTGGACTACCTCTACGTGGTGGTAGGGTCAGCCCAGAGAAGCCATGAAAGGGACAACCCTTTCACGGCAGGGGAAAGGATTGCGATGATCAAGGCGGCGCTGGACGGTAACGGAGTGGACCCTTCAAGGTGGATGGCGATACCCATCGCGGACGCCGATTCGCACTCTCTGTGGGTGTCCACCGTGGTGTCCATGGTCCCTAAGTTCGACAGGGTATTCACGAACGACGCGCTGACGTTCCTGCTCTTCAGAGAAGAAGGCATCCAGGTGAAGGCGGTGCCATACCTAGACAGGGAGAAGTACTCGGCCACCAACGTCAGGGACAGGATTCTTGAACGCAAGGACTGGAAAGCACTGGTGCCGGCCCAGGTGGCCAGGCTGGTTGAGAAGTTCGGCGGAGTGGAGCGCGTGAGAGCGCTTATCCGCAAGGACCTGAAGGGTGGCAGGCATGGATAAACAGAAGCTGATCATGCTTCCTGGACCCACCAACGTTTCAGAGAGGGTCATGCGGGCGATGCTCAACCCTGTCATCAACCACAGAGGCAATGAGTTCACTGAGCTCTACAAAGGGGTCCTCGACAAGACGAAGCGCCTCTTCCAGACGCAGGGAGAAGCGGTGGTACTTTCCTCGTCAGGCACAGGGGGGGTAGAGGCTGCGGTCTGGAACCTCATACGGCCAGGGGACGTAGCCGTGGTACCTGTCTTCGGCGAATTCAGCATGAGGCTCGCGGAGACCGTGGAGCTAGCCGGTGGAGTGGCGATTCGGGTCTCGTCTGACTTCGGGAAGGTTCCGACCCTTGAACAGCTGAAATCTGCCATGGAGCAGCATGAGAAAGTCAAGGCGATGTTCTTGGTGCACAACGAGACCAGCACGGGGGTGGCGGTCCCCTACGTCGAGGAGGCCACAAGGCTCGCCAGGGACAGTGGGGCCTTCGCAGTGATAGACGCCATCTCCAGTCTTGGGGGGTACGCCATCCCTGTCGACAGGTGGGGGGTGGACGTTTGCATCACCGGGAGCCAAAAGTGCGTCGCAGCCCCCCCTGGACTGGCGCTGCTCTCGGTGAGCGATAGGGTGGCAGATTACCTGAAGGGATCTCCACCAAAGACCAGATACTTCGACCTCCACAGGTACCTGGAGTATGGCGCCAAGGGGCAGACGCCTTTCACACCGGCCCTCCCACTTTACTACGCGCTGGACGAGGCTTTGGAGGAACTTCTCGAAGAGGGGCTGGAGAAGAGGGTCGAAAGGCACGACCGCATGTCTGTGGGCATATACGACGGCCTGGCGAAACTGGGCCTCAAGGCGGTAGCGGAGAAGTCCGTGAGGTCCAAGACGGTCGTCGCTTCGTACTACCCCCAAGGGGTTGACGACTCGAGGTTCAGGGAGGAGCTAGCCCAGCGCAAGGGGGTCGTGATAGCAGGCGGATTCGGCCCGTTCGCGGGCAAAGTGTTCAGGGTAGGATGCATGGGCCAGATCAACGAGGCCTACGTAGAGACCACGCTGCGGGCCATAGGAGAGACCCTTGCCGCCTTCGGGAGCTGAAACTCTTTAAACCCAACCTGGAGGCTGGTCGAAATCCATGGCGTTTGAGAAGGGCAGCCTGATATTCGCAAACTACACCGCGTGGGTGAAGGATACCGGCGAAGGCATCGAGTCCACTGTGGAGTCCGAGGCCAAGCGGCTCAAGATATACGAGGAGGCGAGGAGATACGAGCCAAGACTCGTGGCCGTGGGCGAGGGGTGGCTCATCACCGGCCTGGACGCCGAGGTGGCTAAGCTCTCAGTGGGGGACAAGAAGGAGATCGAACTCTCCCCGGAGAAGGCGTTCGGCAACAGGGATCCTACCCAGCTCCGCATGATCCCGCTCCGGAAATTCGGGGATAGGGAGCACGAGCTAGCCGTGGGCGATAGCGTGGACGTTGACAACAGAGTTGGCATTGTGAGGTTCATCGGGTCTGGAAGGGCGCAGGTTGACTTCAACCACAGGCTCGCTGGGAAGTCGATTGTCTACGACTTTGAAGTCCTCAAGAAAGTCGAAGCAGACGACGACAAGGTGAGGGCTCTAATCGACAGGAGGCTGGCAGGAGAGGGGAGCAGAGCAACGTTCGAGCTGAACGGCGGCAACCTGACTGTGACGGTCCCGCAAGACCTGTTCTTGGTCGAAGGGCTCCAGATAATCAAGAGAGGGATTGCCAACGACGTGTTCAAGTTCGTTCCAGCGATCTCTTCGCTCGCCTTCGTGGAGACATTCAAGAATGAGAAGGCCCTTCCGAAGGAGGAGAAGAGCGAAGGGGCCGGGGCTGGTAAGGCCCAGCCGGATGATGAAAAGGCGCCGGTGAAGACCGGCACGAACGCTGAGACTGCCTAGATAACGCCGGTAGCCCTGGCCAGCGCCTTCGCGCTCCTTTCGTCGAGCCTCCTCTCAGAGAGGATCGTGTACCTGTCGGGCCTGATTGTGCTCGCCTTGGCCAACGACTGGACCACAGGCGAATCACCGATGCCTATTGCCGAGGCCTCCACCGGGGCGCCTACGTTCAGGAGAGCCTCCCTCACGCGCCTCCAGTCAAGCCCGTGGAGCCGTGCCAT
>JAJYNM010000054.1:8731-31473 GCA_021786335.1 archaeon | reverse complement strand
AGACAGCATGGGGTTCGACTGTTCGAACCTGAGGCTGGCTGTGGTAAGGCTGAGGTCCGGGGCGCTGGACGACGGAGAGAAGAGGGATTGGACCGCGAAGGTGTCGAGAGCCCTGATAGACGGAACGATAGACGAACTCGAACGGGAGCATCGGGGTTCGATGAAGATTCACATACTCCGGCACGAGAGGAACGTTGCCGAAGCAGCAGTGGCAGCAAAACGAGGCTATTGGACAGGGGAGAGGGAGCCAACATCGAGCGAGAGCATTGCGAAGTGCAGGGCATGCGAGTACAACAAGGTCTGCGTGAAATCCCTGACTAGGTCCAAGCGGTAGGGGTGCCACCCAGTTTGTCGCGCCATGAGGGTGGTTGAGGCCTCGAATGGGAGGCCGAGCTCTGCCAGCGCTCGATTCCACCCGAGCGAAGGAGCTCCGAGCCAAGGCAGCCATTCTCGAACCTCCGAGAGACCGCTCCCAACGAGAAAATGACCCGATTACTGCGGTGCGGCTCTCTTTCGTGACTGAGCGGCCATAGGCTGCCTGGAAGATGTAACCGTTCTCACCATGGAAGTATGTATGTCCAGGACTGTCGATGTCTAAACGGACCGGTCTAGCTCCCACGGCGCCACCCTGATCCCTGGTGCCCGCACGAGGAGTTCAAGGCGTGCGAGCCTCCCTGACGGAGGTAGCGGGACCGCCACAGAGGTGATGATGTTCCTCGCACCAAGAAAGCAACTCTGCCCAGCCGATTCCTGTTCGCCTGGGTAACCTGCCCGCGGTCTGGAATCATCTCCGCCAATGGCCCCACGTGCCAGGCGAACCTGTTGGCCTCCCGGCGTCCCGGCTTCTTCTGGATTCTGACTGCAGCCGCATCGCCTGATTCGATATCCAGCGCTGTCCACGCAGTCATTTTTCCTTCTGCCTCTGCATCGACCTCCTCTTCAAGAGCTCCGTCGCGATGCCACGATTGCGGCTGAGCTCATCGGCGGCTATGCAGAGTATGTAGCCTGGCTCTTTGAGGAGGGTTTCTGACGAAGTCCCGACATCCTTCCCTCCTACGACCGCCATATGGATATTGTTAGGGGCTTGCTCCTGCGCGCGCAGCAGGGAAAGTATGGCTCAGTCGCGCGTCTGGTGCAGAAAACTCATCTGCGAGATGGCTGGCCAATCGAGGCATGTCGCCGCTCAAGGCGCCCGCCGGTTGCAACATAGCCAAGGGTTGCAGATCTCGCTTCCTGAGCTCCCTTCGCTCATCGCAACCATCGCCGTGGCTCGAAGCGGGCAACCCTACCTCCGCCTTAGCTAGCCCCCTAGTTCAGTTGATTTAGATGCACGCCTGCTGTTGCTACCTGCCCTGTCTTAGGCTCGCATAGGCCAGGATGTACCCCTCCTGCGTTGGCTTGTAGAACTTCTGTCTGCTCACGGCTTCGGCGCACTCGACCAGACCTTCGCGTCGCAGCCTGCTCAGTTCCCTGCTGACTGAGCTGAGATGCTTGTGTTCCAAGGACGCGAGCTCGGTGGGTGTGAGTGGCCTGACAATCAAGTGATGCAGCAAGCTCAGCCAGAACGGCCTGCCGACTGATCCCCCATCAACTAGGGCCATTTCTCCCCCTCAAGAAGGGCCGTAGACGCCCTATAGCCTTTACGCCGTCATCTGACTGCACGTAGCTGGGGGGTCTGCCCAGGACGAGGCCCCCATGGAGCGCCTGCAACACCAACACGAAGCGCCTAGGACACGGCCGAAGCCTGATGCATGGAGTCCAGACCCCCCTATACGGGATGTCCATGTCAAGGAACTGGATGGGTATCTGGGATTCCATATCAACTCGTCCGGGACGAAATCCTCCGAGAGGTCCAAAACCGACTCCACCGAAGGCGATATCACCAACCTCAGGAACGGAGAGGGCGGCCGGAGGTCGGTCCGAACTGTCACCGGTGCAAGTTCAAAGAGCCTGGCATCGTCCCGGGGAATCGTTCGACCACCTGGCACTCGTGGTGGACGACCCAGGCGAAGAGCGGGAATCCTCGCAGGGGGATGATGTCCTCCAACATCGCAGGTAAGGACAGAGACGAAAATGTGGACAGGCATCAAGGATTTCGACGGACTCTGCGTCGGGCCATTCGCGTAGGCTGCCGGCTAGGTTATCAGCCTTCCCCTTGCCAACACCGCTCTCCCGGAGGCGCGAAGTGAGCCGCTCTTCACCTGTCCTCTGAACCCGAAGCCTCCGATGGTTATCGACCCTCCAACGAACCTGTCTTGACCCATTCCATAGGGCATCTCCGGATTCAGTCCGACGAGCACTACCTTCAGTCGCCTCTGGTCTGGGGAGACCGAGTCAAGCATCCGCCCCACCGTCGCCCGAGAGGGCGACTCCCAGGACTCCACCTTCCCATCCTTGAACACTAGCTTGATCAGTGGGATAACACCATGTTCGGTGAGCGTGTCGGTCATGACGACGCTCCCGTTGGCGCTTCCTGGGTCCACTTCTTTGCTCACAAAGCCAGGAGGCATGTATGTCATGTTGTTCCCTGCCTTCTTGTCACTCTCGTCGACCAGCCCGTCCTCAATCCCGATTTCCCCCTTCAAAGTGAAGGTAAGAGTGGCCTTCCCGGTGGTCAATTCCGCGTCTGCCCCGTCGGCGAAGTTGGGGGCAATCTTCTCCGCTGAATTGGAAATCTTGCGAAGATCTACAAGCGAAGCCTTGAGCTGTGCCCTGACAACTTCACGAACACTCTTCCCCAGCAGCCTGGCCACGTCCTCGCCCACATAGCCGAAAGAGAGCCTTGCCCCCCTCAATCCAGACTTTTCGGCTGCCTCGTACCACGAGGAGTTGTACCGCGTAGACTGAGCTTTCTCCTCGGGTTTCAGCGTCCTGGAGTAGGGCCCGATGGCCTGGCCGGGGATGAATACGTAAGCATCTGTCCCTGATAGGACCCCATACTCGTTTCGCCCCATCGACCCCACGACATCGGCTGGCGCTCGCCTGACTCCTTCGACATACGCTGCCTCGTCCTCATATATCGTCAAGGCCGTGCACCCCATGGCCCTCGCCTCTGCTACGACCCGCCGCGCGAACTGGACTCCGTTGTCCCAGGTCTCTACTGTGACGGACTCGCCTTGCCTCACTTGCAGGGTCTCTGCAAGCACCTTTTTCGCGACTCTCTTGTACAGTGAATCGAGACTGTCAGTTGGCATGGCAGGTCTTCAGGAGCGCCCCTATTTAGGGGCGGCTCTTGGCAAGGGGACCGCTCGCCAGGAGGTCCTCAACCAAGCCCTTCGTAAAGGTGACCCCTCTGGCGCTCCCAGTCAAGACATGCTCGAACTTCCCGTCGCGGCGCTCTAGGAACACCTGTGGTATGACGTAGTCTGATGACCAATCTCCATACTTTTCGACGAGGTCGTCGGCGAACTTCACTTCATCCGTGTCGATGTCATGTAAGAGGCACGGGATACCTAGCTCTCCGGCCCTCCTCTCCAGCGGCTCGACCGTCGTTGGGACACAGTGGGGACACCACTTCGCATAGACAATGTGGATGGCCCTCGGCCTTTCCATTGATTCGACGTCGACAGCCCTGATATTAATCAATCGCTGACCGGCACTAGTAAACCCAAGCTTGGAGGCGACCTTTCACGAGCGCCTTCAGGGCAGTCTCCACTTCTCCTAGGCTCCCGAGCTCTTGTGTCCGAATCCTCCTCCCCGGGGCCCCTCTCTTGCCGAACGAATAGGTCATCACGGTGTATTTGGGCCCGAAGCGGGTGACGAACGCATAGACCTTTTTTCCGTCAGCTTCTCCAATCAACCTGACCCCTGCGTCCTGGTCTAAGACCCCGAGCCTCATCATGAGGGCCGGGAAGGAGACCACCTTGTCCTCGTAGAACATCCCTGGGTGCGCCTCACCTCCAGTTCAAAAACTAATACCCAGGCAAACTCGGACGCATGGTCTCGCTTTGAAGAAACTCGTCCTCTATGACACCATGAGCGGGAAGAAGAAGCCCTTTCGCCCTCGCAACCCCCCGGTGGTATCCATGTTCGTCTGCGGCCCCACAGTCCAATCCGAGCTCCACCTGGGGCATGCGAGGACCTACATCTTCTTCGACGCCCTAGCGCGGTACCTTCGCCACCTTGGGTACGATGTCTTCTACCTGATGAACATAACCGACGTCGACGAAAGGATCAGCCAGGCCGCTGCTGGAAGAGGAGAGGACCCACTCAAGCATGCACGTAGGATGGCCTCCTCGATGATGAGGGACCTGGAGAGCCTGAACATACGCTCAATCTCTCGCTTCGAGCCGGTGTCAGGTCACGTCGACGAGGCGATAAGACAGGTCAAGGTCCTGCTTGAGAAGGGGTTCGCTTACGAGGCAGACGGCTGGGTCTATTTCGACACCACCAAATTCAGGCGCTGGGGGCGCCTCTCTCACCAGTCGAAGAAAGACCTGTCGCTCAGACCGCTCGAGCTCTCACCGAGAAAGAGGAGTCTCAACGACTTCGCTCTTTGGCGCCCGGAGGTCCTCGTCGACGGTCTCTGGCTGAGCCCCTGGGGGGTCGGGTCCCCCGGATGGCACATACAGGACACGGCTGTCACCATACCTATCCTGGGCGCTCAGTATGACATCCACGGTGGGGCGTACGAGCTTGTCTATCCTCACCACGAAGCCGAGATAGCCGAAGCCGAGTCAGTCACAGGCGCCAAGCCCTTGGTCAGGCACTGGGTGCACACCAACCTCGTGAAGTCCGAGGGGCTTAAGATGTCGAAATCTTTGGGAAACGTGGTCACTGTAAGAGAAGCGCTCAGGACATCCAGCCCTGACGAGATCAGGCTAGCATCCCTTTCCATCCACTACCGGAAGGAGACCGACCTCTCTGGCCTCGCCTCTGCGAAGCGCAGGCTCCGTGGCATGAAGAATGCGGCAAGACGGTTCACAGATAGGGCTGTCCCGGCAGGCCTGCCTCTGACCCTGTTTGAGCGCGCCCTGAACGACGACTTCGATACCCCGAGGGCACTAGCTTGGGCTGAGGAAGCTCTGAGGTCGGCTGCGAAGGAAGCGGACCAAGACAAAGCCGCAGCCGTAGCCCTACCTGCGATAGAAGGGATGAAGATACTCGGCGTGGACCTGCTTGAAGGCGCCTGACAGAAGAAGCGCCGAGCTGAACGAGCTCGGATGGTGGTCTAGGTGGGCCAAACTTCGTTGGCACGGCGACGGCTACCTCCTGACATCAGACGGGTTGGCGGAACCATTCTTCAACCGTGCTGGGGCCATCACTTGCGCGGGAGCGAAGAGGACAGCAGTCTGGGCGGAGCGCGAACTCTCCCGCCGAGGGGTGAATCCCACATTTCTGGGGTACGAGGACTGCGATGCCACTTCTTACCTCATCGCCTCAGGCTATCGACGCGTGGATGCCATGACGGTCCTCTTTTCAACTGGTTCAACTTGGAAGGGTGGTGGCAGGTGGAAGGTGGAGCCCTCGAGTTCCGCCCAGGAGTGGACATCCGCCTATCTCAGGTCATTTTACGGTAACGAAGGGCTGACAGAAGTCGTGACACCCATTGTCGCTTCCTTGTCGCGGTCTCCGGCAGCCACGCTTCTGGAGTCGAGGGTAGACTGCGAAGTCGCGGGTGTCCTAGCCATTTTCAGGACAAGGGGGATTGCAGGGATTTATTGCGTGGGTACGACTCCCGAGCACCGGAGGGAAGGGGTCGCGACCAGCCTGCTGGCGAAGGCCAGGGAAACTGCGGGCTCCGAGGGAAGGGCGCTCGTGCTGCAGACCCTGATATCGGATGGCGTCCTGCAGTTCTACCTGGACCGGGGCTTCCAGCCATCGCACACCAAGGCCGTCCTGGAAAAAAGACTCAAATGACCACTGGAGAGAAGTTTCCTGACTTGGACCTAGGAGTCAACATAAAACGGGGGACGAAGGTAGGCCTCCATCCGTTCACCAGCGTCTTCGAAGGCTTCGAGAAGCTCGGAGCAGTCAGGGGCATCTTCGGGAAGGACACGGACGAAGTGCTGAAGGATCTCTCGGTAGAGGTGTCGAGGCGACGAGGCTACATGAGGATAAACGACCACGAAGTGTCCATCATGGTCTGCTCGAACTATCTTAAGGAGGGGAGAGAGGTCGATGTCTATCTGGACGTGATACACGAGCTGGTGCATGTCCGGCAGCGCAGAGCGGGGATGGAGCTCTGGGATAGACGATACGAATACATCGACAGGCCTACAGAGATCGAGGCCTACAAGGTCGCGGTGAAGGAAGCGCGCAGGTTGGGGATGGACGAAGAAGAAGTGGCTCGGTACCTGAAAGTCGAGTGGATCTCCGAAGGGGCCTTCCAGCGCTTTCTAAGGAATGTCGGCGTGAAGGCGCCTAGGCAAGGGGCGTAACCCGAGCCAGAACCGCTGGCGCTCCCTCTGAGGGGCTTCCCTGCTCTCGGAGTGCGGACCGCCAAGCCAGACGGAAGAACCTCAGGAGTTACCAAATCACCGTGTCTTCTGTGTCACACGACAGAAGCCTGGCGACGCCGTCTCCAGACGGCGGAGGGCTAACTCTGTGCCCTCTGGCTCCATCTCTCCGGCTGGTGTAGCCGTTTGGATGGGCCCTCCCCGCTCGCCCGCTGGACGCTTCGATAGGTAGGGCTCCTTGCGGAGCGTGGCTTGACCCCATCTCTGAGGTGTCAGCGGGTGGCGCTGTGAGCAACTCTGTCATCACCCCTCCTCCATTGCCATCCCCGCCGCTCTTCCATTCCACAGGTTCGTGGCAGGGCGAAGTCAGGACTCGGGGCTGATGACCGTAATATCTGACGCAGCGGTCCCACATCGCCTTTTCCTTCCTCTCCCAGGAAGGCAATCGAACGCTGGAGCCTCCCCGTATCCCATCGCCCTCCTCGCCAAGACAGACGCAGCGAGCTGGAGCCTGTTGAAGCCCCCGAACCTCCTCCCGCACCTCGTTAGCGCGGTCTTGCTGGAATAGGCAGGGTCCTCCTCCACGGAGAGCATCCTCGTCTTCAGCGCGCGGAGCTCTATCGTCCGGAGCATCTCCCTCTTCATGAAGTGGGAGAGCTTGAAGTTCGTCCGAGGAGAGCGGTCGTAAGCGCCCTTGTGCCTCAACAACTCCACCGCGCCCGCGCTCCTTCCCTCCCTGAGGAGGCTGTATGCGGTCCTTTCCATGGAGCAGAACGTCCTGCAGATCGCGTCGACCCTCTGGCCGCGCCCTTCCACGAACGCTCGGAGGGCGTACTGCATGCAGACTGAACGGTCTCAGGCTATCTAATCCGCGATGAGCCTTCCTTGGTGATGCAGAAGATGCCGATCCCAGGCAGCCGCTTGAAGGACTATCCGGCAAGGAGCGAGAAGAGTCTTTCCTTCCATTTCCCACTCCTATCCATCATCTTCGCCTCGAATACCTCTCTTCCTCCAACTGTAACGACAGGAACCCTGAGGAGATACCTGATCTGGAGACCTGGGTCCCTGTCAACGTCCATGATTGTCATGTTCCCCACTATGCCCAATGAACATGCTTCGGCCTCAACGGCATCGCAGAGATGGCATCCTTCCTTCCGGTAGAGCACCACGGTCTGGGAACGACGCCACCCCCTCCGGTCCGTGGCGTCGGGCTCGTCTTCCAAGTCCATTCCGTTCTCCCGATCACACGAACCTGCCGCACTTCATCACGCGGACCACCCTCTCAGGTGCCAGTGCCTGTATGTCTGCTTCAGGGTCCCCTCTGACTACGACCATGTCTGCCCTGTACCCTTCCCTCAGCACCCCTGCATTCTCAAGCCCGAGGCAGTCAGCAGCCCTGGACGTAGCCGCCACAAGCGCCTCTCTGTTCCCTAGAAACTTCGCCTCCTCCGCTATCTCCTCATAGTTGCGCCCATGCTGCCTGGCCCCGTCCCCGACTATGTCCGAGCCCATCACCACCTCAGTCCCCTTCTCTTTGGCGACCAGCATGTCCTCCGAGAGGTGCCGCTTCACCATTTCATTGTGTCGGTTCTTGTATGCGGGGTTAGCATACGTCACCAACGTAGGGACATAACGAACCCCCTTCCTCTTCATCTCAGATGCGAGCCGAGGGGTGAGGCCCAGCCCATGCTCGACAGAGTCTACTCCGCAACCGACTGCCCTCTCTATGGCTTCCTCTCCATAGGCATGGGCTGCGACCTTGAGCCCCAGGCGCCTCGACTCATCGACTATAGCCCTCGTCTCCTCGACGGTGAAGTTCGGCTTGACCCCCGTCCCACGAGAGAACGCCCCGGACGCGTAGAACTTCACTACCTTTCCTCCGTCCCTGGCCACCTTCCTCACCGCCTTTCTGCACTCCCAGGGGCCGTCGCAGAAATACGTGTACGACGCCAGTTGCTGCGCGACCTCCAGCTGGAACCCCGGCGGGTCGTCATCCCCTCCTGTCTGGGCTAGTGCCCTGGCGCATGACACCACCTCTGGCCCTTCGATAGCTCCCTCCGCAACAGCTTGGGCGAGGTGGACTCCCCCTTTTGTCCCCAGCTCACGGACGGCTGTGAAGCCTGCGCGGAGCAACTTCCGCATGTCTCCCGCGCCTCGGAGTACCGCAAGGGTGTCTGGGACCGACGCCCATTCGTTCACCCCTTCGCCCCTCGAGGAGTAGAAGTGAACATGCGCGTCGATGAGGCCCGGGAGTATGGTCCCTCCTTCTACGGTGACCTTCTTTGAGCCTCTGGGCTCCTCCACTGAACCCCTCTCCCCGAATCCGAGTATGGTCCCGCTCCCGCTGTCAACCCTGACAACAACGTCTTCATGGAACCTCATCCCATCGAAAGCCTTGCCTCTGAGTATGAAGGTCGCCAATTGCGGTCGTCAGACTCCTACGGGTGGTCGCCAATAACATCTCCGCTCCTATCCATCTCTCGCATCGAGCGGTACGCTGGTCTCGGATATGGCTGAAACTTCCACTCCTCCAGCCTGCAACGCCATCATAAGATGTTCAATCATCTTCTGCTGCGCCAGGAGCAGGGCCATGAAGAACGGCTCGGTGGCGAAGGTCTTGCCGGATCTCTCTACGGCGTCCCCGAATCGCTCTCTGACCTCCTGGACCATCCTGTCCCATGCCTCCATGTCGTCTCTGCGGAGGGCGTAACGGAACCCCTCCCACGCCTCGATTTCAACGTCGAGCTTGCCTCCTCTGGCACCCATGGGCCTGAGGCGCCACTGGAAGGATTTGAGGCGAGCGCCAGCCTTCTGCCAGGCCGAAGAGGGGAGTCTGAAAGTGTCTCTCTCACTCGGGATTGAGCCAGATGATGTTTCCATCTGGATCCTCGAACTGGGCATACATCCCCCAGCCGTCGTCCTTAGGCGGGTGCGGGAACTTCACACCCTTCCTCTTGAGCTCCTCGTAAGTCTTGTTCAGGTCGTCAGTCGCCAGCGCGATGCCTGTGTTGCCCTTCTCGGGCTCATCGCTCTCGCAAAGGTGAAGCATCGTCTTCGACCCTCTGGGCGCGACCGTAATCCAGTGCCCTTCTGTGGACCTAGGCTCCATGCCCAGTACCTCGGTATACCACCGGAGGGCCTTCTTCGAGTCCGAGACTACCACAGCTACGTCTACGATTTGATTAATCACGGAACTCCCTGCCATCCCCAGCAAGATAAACATGCTTCTGAGATGCGCCTGGCAGGGAACCTCTTAATGGCGACCCTTCACTTAGGTCGCCAGGATGCGATACGAGGCGTCGGTGGTAGTGAAGGCGGCGCGCGAGAAGGTCTACTCCGCCTACACCGACTTCGATGCCGCTCCAAAGTGGTCCACACAGGCGAAAGCGGTGGAAGTTTCAACTGCCGGGGACCTGGTGCGCCTTCAGACCACGAACAGGAGCGGCCAGAAGACAACAAGGGAGATGAAGCTCTTCCCGCCAGATAGGGTGGAGTCGGAGTGGGATACAAGGTTTACGAAGGTGAACAGCGTCGTAAAGTTCGAGGACCACTCTGGTGGGACCAGAGTCGCAGCAACGCTCGATATCAGGTTCAAGGGGCTCTGGGGGTGGATACTGAGGACGCAGGGAAAGACCGAGGCCGAGGCCTCGGCAATCCAAGAACTCAGTTCGTTCGCGAGATATGTCGAGGCTCTCTGAGCACAAGCCCTGCATCCACCGACCACCGGGATGCTACCCTCGCGGGTGCCACGCCGCCGGGACTTGGGCCCTCGTCACTCGATTCTTTCCCGAAGCCACGAGCCTCGGTTCGAACCGGGGCGCCTGGTGGTGCGCCTGTGTGGCAAATCGTCCCGACAGCTTTTTATCTCGAACGCCTCATTGAGGCAGAGTTAGGGTTGCTAAGACACATGTCTAGGGAAATCGGCAGGGACCTGGGCACGAATTCGAGGCAATTCTTCGAACTGATGCTGCCCCCAGCAGACGTGTTCGAAGACGGGTCGGACCTGGTGATAGTGGTAGATCTCCCCGGGTTCCGGAAGGAAGAGATCAAGACGAGGCTCAACGAATCCGCATTCACCGTTCACGCCAAGAGAGAGGTCGAAGAAAGGGACGGTATCTCTTATATGGCACAGCGGCCGCTCCGACTCAGCAAGCGGATCCCGCTCCCTGTCAAGGTGGAAGCCGGGGACGAAGAGATCGCGGGGAAGTACGAGGACGGGGTGCTCACTGTACGAATCCCCATCAGGGGAGTCGGCAGAGTAGTGATACAGTAAACACGCGCTTTACTTCCGCGAAGCCAAGGCTGCTGCCGCGAGCAGTAACAGAGACGTGGCAAAGCCTGCCTTCCCTAGCATCGTCCCGAAGTAAAAGGCAGAGGCGACCAGGCCGCTGACGCCGAGCCCTGCTAAGGCGCCTGATAGGAACCTGCCGCTCCCTCCAGGCGGAATGCTCCTCGATTTGTAGTCTTCCAGGACGCTCTTCAGAAGTGGGGCAACCTCTAGGGCCGCCTCTAGCCCTGACCTCAGTTTGGCAATCTCGTCTATGACGTCCCTCTTGTAGGCCTCATTCACCAGGCCTTCGTCTTGGAGAAGCCCACCGAGCATGCGCACGAAGCGGAAGTCGGGGTCCAGTTTGATGCAGACGCCCTCTAGTATGGACGACATGCGCATATACAGCACCAGGTTCCTCGGCAGCCTGAAAGGGAACTGGTAAATCGTCCTGTTGGCAACTTCCATGAGCGCTTTCACCTCTGTCTCCTCAACATTCTTCCCATGCATGTCTGCAATGGCGAGCTCGATACCCCGGCGGACCACCATCCTGTTGGCCATCGGGTCAAGAATCCCCAGACGCAGCATCATGTCGACCACTCTGTCAGGGTCCCCTTCCAGTAGCGCAAGGTAGAACCGTATCAGATTGGTGCGGGTCTCCTCATCCAGTGTCCCAGTCATTCCGTAGTCGTAGAGGATGATCTTCCCTTCGCGAGTAACCGAGATGTTCCCAGGATGGGGGTCGGCATGGAATATCTCGTCCCCGAGCAGCATAGACAGGAACACCCTGGCCACCTTCCTCGCGAGTCGCTTCCTGTCGATGCCTGCCGCGTCCAGCGCATCCACATCACCTATCTTGATTCCAGTCACCCTTTTCATGACCAGGATGCTCCCTGAAGACAGTTCGCTGAACACCTCGGGGACTATCACCCCCCTATCACCGCGGAGGTTGCGCTTGATCGCCTTGAGGTGTTCCGCCTCCTTTTTGTAGTCCATCTCCTCCATAATCGTCAGCGAGAACTGATCCACGATAGACTCTGCGCTGGTCCTTAGCCCGCGGTCGATGAACCGTCCAACCAGGGGGACGAGGCGCCTGAGCACCTTGATGTCGACAGACACCTCCTCACCTATGCCAGGTCGATTCACCTTGACTACCACTTCAGCTCCCCTGTACCTCGCCTGGTATACCTGGCCAAGGCTCGCCCCAGAAATCGCCGACTGATCGAACGAGTCAAACGCCATTTCGATTGGTCCTATGCTGGACTCGATCGCCGGCTTGACCTGTTCAAAGGGGGCAGATGGTACATCATCCTGCAACCGGGCGAACTCTTCAACGTACGGCTCTGGAAGGACGTCAGGCCGCACTGAAAGTAGCTGCCCCAACTTGACGAAGGCTGGGCCAAGCTCTATGAACGCCTCGACGGCCTTTCTGCCGTGATCCCTGTACTTCTCCGGGTCGGCAATCTTTCCTTTGGCCCTGCGTATCCTTTTCCTGTCACTCCTGTATCTCAGCCCGACCATGAGAAGCCTGAAGACGACTTGGACGAATCTCCTGTCTTCTTTCCTGAGCAGGGCCATCTGGCTCCTCGATCCGAGCGGGTGAAGGGGCTTTTGAACAATCCCCTCCGCGAGACGACTAGGAAGAGCCCTTAAAATCACACGAGGAGAGCCATCTTCCTCATGGGCAAGATCAAGGTCGCATCTTTCGGAGTTGGCGTCATAGGTGGGGCTGCGGCGAAGTTCATTTTGGAGGAGAAGCAACAGATGGAGCTCGTTGGAGCGTTCGACATAGACCAGGGGAAAGTCGGGAAGGATATCGGGGAAGTCATCGGGCTCGGCCGACCCGCTGGAGTGAGAATAACCAACGACCTCGGCGTGGCGCTGAGGGACGCCGACATAGCGATCCACACCACGTCCAGCTACCTAAGGACTGCGTATCCGCAGCTGGAGTCCATATTGTCTCACGGCGTAGACGTGGTATCTTCATGCGAAGAGGTCTCATACCCATACGTCGTGGACAATGAGCTGTCTGACGCCCTCGACTCGAAGGCGAAGATGAACGGGGCGACTGTCCTAGGGACTGGCATAAACCCGGGCTTCCTCATGGACGCCCTTCCCATAGCGCTCACAGCTCCATGCAAGAGCGTACGGAGAATCGCTGTCACACGCCGGATGAACGCTGCCTCAAGGCGGGTACCCTTCCAGAAAAAGGTCGGGGCAGGGTTGAGCGTTGCGGAGTTCGAGGGGGCCATCAAGGACGGCCGTATCTCGGGGCACGTCGGACTTGAACAGTCAGTCTCCATGCTCGCTGGCGCGCTTGGTTGGAAGCTAGACAGTGTAGACATAGGCGTGGTCGAACCAGTCATCGCTGAGTTCGGCACCGACGCTGGCTACGTCAGTATCAGGCCAGGGAGCGTTGCGGGGGTCAAGCAAGCTGCGAGGGGCCTGGTAGGAGGTGCGCCGAGGATAGAGTTGAACTTCTCCGCCTATGTAGGTTCGGACGAAGAATACGACCAAGTCGAAATCGACGGGGTGCCTCCGGTGAACTGCAGGATAAGCCCCTGCGTGCACGGAGACCACGGCACAGTTGCCATGCTAATCAACATGGTCCCCAAGGTCGTGGCGTTCAAGCCGGGACTCTACACGATGAAGGACATGACGCTGCCGTCAGCCTTCCTCTGAGCAGGGCGTTCACTCTTTCTGCTGTCGGGATCCGATTTCGACCAGTTGGAACTGCGCCTGGTACCTCTTGCCGTTGATTTCTAGCTTCTGGCTGGCCCAGTAGCCAACAGAGCCGGTGCTGAACCTCTTTTCTGGGAGACCGACATCGGCGACCTTCTGGGACCCTTCGTAGATTTCTATCCGAGGCATGGGCCGGCGGCGAGCAGGTTCTAGTTAAGTGTGTCAGACCTGCTCACCACGATGCAGGGCCCTACGCCGGGACCCAGATTCCTGGATCCAGGATTCTGAGGTAGACGAAGACCGCCAGGGCTGCTAGGACGGCGGCCACCACAACATAATCAATCCCCTTGAACGCTGTTGTCCTGAACCATGTCCTTTGCTTCTTCACCCGAACGCCCTCAATTCCATCGCGCCCTCTACCTCGTACACCGACAGCATCGCATTGATTGAAACTGGGATGATCAGGGGGATGCTGTTGATGATGGTGGCGAAGATGTTCTTTCAGCCCTTGGTCCTGCAGTCCTGTGCCATCTGGGCGTTCAGGGTGGTCTCAAGGTCGTTCACATAGGCCTGAAGGTATCTCATGGCGAGGTCGAACACATACGCACCCTTGTATGGTGTGCACGCCTTGGCCAGGGAAGGTCCGTAGAGGGACGGGTCCGTGGTAAGGACCATGGTGATTGTCGCCACAGCCACAGCGAGCAGCTTCAGGATGGCGGCACCGGTGGCCGAGGTCCTTTCTACCGTGACCGTGAAGAACCAGTAGCGGACGATTAAGTGAGCGTTGGCTCCGGGGAAGGCGATTTCGTCTTCCACGACTGGAGACACGACCCGCTTTTCCACCTCCTGCATGACCGTCCCGACCCTCAGCCCCAACTCCAGCAGGTTCGACTCCTCGACGACCTGCCCTGAAGTTTTCACCTCGCGTGCATAGCGCCCGATGTACCTGTGGGGTATCAGGCCGTTCAGGCATTTGATGAGGGTCGACTTCCCGCAGCCACTCTGGCCAGCCACCAGTATGAACTCTCCCTTCTCTACCTCGATGCTCACGTCCTGGGGGCTGGGGTGACCTGTTCTCATAGGTGAAGGTGAGACCGTTGGTCTCTACCTCTGGCAAACGAGCGGCAGCGCCGGACGCTCGATTCTTAAGCTATGTTTCAGCTGTCAGCCAGATGGACTTGGCTTCCCCAACGGTTAACCGTGACCAATATCACCCTAGGGGGGTCATTGACCGCCCGTAGGGTCCCGAGATTCTCGACCGCTTACATGGACCGGTCTGTCGACCCGCGCGCCGACTTCTACAGGTATGCCGCCGGAGGGTGGCTGAAGGCTACTCCCCTACCCAAGGACAAATCCAGATACGGCGCCTTCAACGAGTTGGACGAAAACAACCTGATTCTCCTGCGGTCCATTGCAGAGAGGTGCGCCACGGAGAGTGAGGGCAGAGGCTCCGACCCCACAGTCAGCCTCGTGGGTCGCTTCTACCGGTCGGCGATGGATACGCAGAAGATAGAGGCCGCCAGTTTCAGTCCGATAGAGGACCTCTGGAGCCTTGCCGCAGGGGTCAGCTCCCCCGAGGACGTGGAGGCAGCTCTCCCTCAGCTACACAGCCAAGGGATCGAGCCTG
Source organism: archaeon (assembly GCA_021786335.1). The sequence goes on along the minus strand of JAJYNM010000054.1, from coordinate 16,499 downwards.
CGTTCCACTCCTTCTCGAAAGCAGACGACAAGAAAAGCAGCACCTATGCGTTCATGTTCGAGCAGGGCGGCCTTTCGCTTCCGGACCGCGACTACTACATCTCGAAGGATTTCGCCAAGCTCCGTGGACAGTACCGCGCCCACATTTCGAAGATGTTCACTCTCCGGGGCCTGGACAGAGGGAAAGCCAGGCGTTGGGCCGCAGCCGTCCTTAGGGTAGAAACACTCCTCGCCAAGGCGAGCAGGTCAAGGACAGAGCTGCGCGAGCGGGAGAAGAACTACAACAGGATGAGCGCCCCAGAGCTCAGGTCTGCATACCCCTCGTTGTCTCTGTCGAAGTTCATGGAAGAAGTAGGAGTGCCACCCCTTCCATATGTGGTGGTGGGGCAGCCGGAGTTCTTCAAGGCAGTCGACGCGCTCCTGTCCAAAGCAGACATGGCCGACTGGAGGGCCTACCTCTGCTGGAACGTCCTTCATTCGATGGCACCATTCCTGCACTCCACAGTCGAAGAAGAGAACTTCGACTTCTTCCGCAGGAAGCTGACCGGCCAGAAGGAGCCAGAGCAAAGGTGGAAACGCTCCATCAGGGTCATCGACTCCCTTGTGGGCGAGGCTCTCGGCAAGCTCTTCGTAGAGGAACACTTCCCTGAAGAAGCAAGGAGGAGGGCCGACGCGCTGGTTGGGGACATAAGGAAGGTGTTCACGAAGAGGCTCGAAGGCCTCCCGTGGATGTCGGAGGCGACAAAACGGCATGCGCTTGCGAAGTTCAGCAACTTCAGGGTGAAGATCGGCCATCCGAGGGCTTTCCGCGACTACTCCTCTGTCGAGATTGACCCAGGAGACTTCGCCGGGAACATACGACGCGCGGCTGCCTTCGAGTTCAGCCGCCTTGCGGCAAGGGCAGGAGGCGAGGTAGACAAGGACGAGTGGCAGATGAGTCCTTCGACTGTGAATGCGTACTTTGATGAGACCATGAACGAAATAGTCTTCCCGGCAGGAATACTCCAGCCGCCTTTCTTCGACTACAAGGCGGACGACGCCGTGAACTACGGCGCAATAGGAGTAGTCATCGGGCACGAAATCACCCACGGCTACGACGACCAAGGGAGGAAATACGACGATCAGGGTAACATGAGGGACTGGTGGACCCCGGAGGACAAGAAAGAATTCGACGAGAGGGCGAAGGCCGTGGTCAAGGCCTACAGCGCCATGGAAGTCCTCCCTCGGCTGCACGCCAACGGCAAGCTCACCCTAGGAGAGAACATCGCGGACCTCGGCGGGGTGAGCCTGGCCTTCGAGGCGCTGCAAGGGAGGCTCTCAGCAGCAGACGCCACTGCGAAGAAAGACGGCCTCACTCCTGACCAGCGCTTCTTCCTCTCCTACGCCCAGATATGGCGCGAGAAGATAACCGACCAGGAGATTCGGAGGCGCACCACCATCGACCCGCACTCCCTCGGGAGGCTGAGGGGGCTCATTCCGGCGGTGAACCACCCTGCGTTCGACAGGGCCTTCCCTCCTGCGAAGGGGGGTCCCTCAGCCCGCAGGGCGAGGGTTGGCGTATGGTAGTCGCCTAGAGAGGTTCCCAACCTTCCGCTGCGCGCCACAGGGTCATATCCGCAATCGGAGGGACCCGCTGGTAAATTTCAGCCTGTCAGATTCGTCCTAGCCTCCACAGAGGCGTCTCGATAAGGTCTGTCCTCGAAGGCTCGAAAATCGAAGCAGTAAGTCTTGGAGAATGGGCCGAGGCGGTCGTTTATACCGCAGGCGGAGTCTCTGGTGCCACCGGTTTGCTCAGTTGGGCGATCTCCACATGCGTCTTCATGGGTAACTTGGTCCCGGCAGCCCACATGGCCTCCTTCCCTTTCTCGAAGTTCTCAGCCTTCACGCTTAGCTCGAGGACGATGCTCCCTATCCCGACCCGCGCCGCCAACCCTATGGGCTTCCCAAATGCCTTGCGCATCCCTTCCTGAAGGCGGTCTGCCCCCGCGGTCGCAATCATCTTGTTCTCGCGGAGGATTACATGAGGATATGTCACTACTCTGAGCAGGAAGTTCTCTTCACCAAGCAGGGTCACCTTCTTGCTGGCAGCGACCCTTGCGGCTTCCAGGGCGTTGTGCCTGATTTGGACCCTACCGTCTGAGACGAGCTTGAACTTGTAATCGTAGTCGCTTCTGCTCTTGCCGGTGGTAAAACGCGCCACCTTGGGGTTTGGGGCCCCTGGGGCAAACTTCTTGCTGGTGTACGCCATCCCACGTATCACCCTGTAGTTCTTTCCGTGAACGGCTCTCCTACCTCGAAATTCAGGCTCCGGAGATTGCTAATTAAGCTTCGTGCTGCACCGGTTCGCCATAAAGTCCCACTCCACAACTCTCTCAGGTTTCGGAGACCTCCCGTTTCCCCCTGAGGGTCTGATTCTCCACCAACGTAGCTCAAGCCCCCTCCCAGTATGACTCCCGGTTTGAAGGGCTCTCCTGCTCGAGAGCCTCGCTATGGCCTCCATCGTGAATGAATCAGGCCTTTGGTAGGGCCTCCCCACAGGACCTGAACCGAGGTTCCGTGAAGGCTTTGGTGGGATTTCAGGTGTAATGCGCCCAACTTAAGGGGGCCTTCTATCCCGACTTCCAGAAAGGCGATTGCGCTACGATCCTATGAGGCGGCTCGAGACCGCTAAAACCGTCAGCTCCTACTACGCCGCCCCCAGACTCCGCTCTGTGGAAAGGATGGGCTTACAGCGGATGATTTCATGTCTGCACTCAGAGCGCGGAAACGAATCACTCAGGTTGGCAAGCCTGGTAAGGGCGCCTCACGCCGCAATCAACTTCCCATCCGCCCTGGTCAACCTGGGCGAACAGAGAGGGCAGATATTGTTACATCCCATTCATTCTCTGAAGTTCGACCTAGGTCCCTTACGCGTTCCTATCGAGCACCTCCGGCATGGTAAAGTATTCGAGTTCCACCACGAAAGCTGGATGCGCGGCCGGACGTACGGCCTGCTAGCGTGTTACTGCGCTGACTTCTGCGTCGCCGAGACCGAGGACATGGGGCCGGTGCTGGCTGCGACTGGCGGCGCTGCCGATTAGCCTGGAGAAGGGCGCCTACCAAGATGCGGCAAATACCGCTGGGCACATAGAAGCCTGAAACGCGGAAGGACGCCGATGCTGATGAATGCTGTTTGTTTCTCAGTCAGGCGAGACTGGAAAGGACCGCCCCTCGCTGGGAAGCTAGCGCTTTCACTGTGGCCATGGCTGGCGGTGTGGGGTCGTGTGAGATAGCTCCCTCGGGCGCAAACACCGGCCCACGCTTATTACATCATCTCTGATGGTGGGGGAGATGCCCTTCCTCCTCCCGGCCTCCGTTATGAAGACTCGGGATGCTGCCGCGGTCCTTGCTTTTGGGAAGCTCTCCACACTCGAGGCCTGTTCCCTGATGGAAGGTTCCGTAGAGCGAGCTGAGGCCCCCACCGAGCGGGTAGCCGTGTTTCGCACGACCGGCCTTGACCCGGGACGCCTCAGAAGCCTCGCGGGAACGCACAAACTCGCCTCAGTCGTCGTGGTCCTCGACTCGCCTTCAGGAGATCAAGGCCCTCTCGCCGACTTGATGAGCCTCCATCTGGAAGAGAAATCGAACTTCTCGCTCAGCGCGTATGGCATAGGTGATGACGACTACGAGGAACTTGTCAAAACCATGCTCGACGGCCTGCGGAGTCGTGGGCTTCGGAAGGTCAGGCTCCTCAGGCCGAAGGGGAACGAACTCCTTTCGGAGAAGGTACTGACCAGAGGGGCGTTGGATGTCGTCGCTTTCCCGTACCACGGAGGGATTGCATTGGGCCCAACCGTCTGGGTCCCTGATTCGGCGTCTATGCGCGAGAGCGGCACACACAAGCCGGTACCACGACCTGAGATCGCCCTGTCGCCGCGCCTGGCCCGGACCCTGTTGAACCTGAGCGGTCTGAAACCAGGACAGACAGTACTCGACCCTTTCTGTGGCTCGGGGACTGTACTCGTAGAAGCCCTCAAACAGTCTCTCCGGTGCCTGGGGCTCGACTCGAGGGCGAGCCGCGTCCTAGAGGCACGTGAGAACCTACGGTGGGCAATCGGCGGGGTCACGGACATGGGATTCGATGTCAGGAAGGGGGACGCCAGGGAGCTACCCAGGATTCTCCGAGGTACGAAGGTGGACGCCATCGTGACCGAGCCGCTGTTGCTCCCGAGCTTGACCGCCAGACCGAAGACCTCGACTGCAGAGGCGCTGATCCGCGAACCAGCAGGGGTATACAACGACGCCCTCGCCTCCATGGCCGACTCGATTCAACCCTATGGTAGGATCGTGGTGGTTGTCCCGGTGATCGAGACGATGGATGGGGATGAGGTCACTCTCACGCTGGACGGCAGGAGGCTGGGTCTCCGACTGTACCAGCCCGGACCCGTAGGCTTCGAGTACCCCGTGAGGCTGTCGTTCGAAAGCACGAGGTGGGTGAAGAGGGCGGTCTACGTCTTCGAGCCCCGAGACTGAGTTGTTTCGATGACTGCCGCGGCCTTCCTAAGGACCCCGGAGAGGACGTTGAGTTGGGCGTCAGTCATCTCGGATGTCGCCGCTATCCTCTTTCCAACCTCCATCATGCTGTCTGCTTTGTGCTCTGCCATCTTTGACGCCGCCGCAAGCTCTGAAAGGCTCTTCGCGAATACTTCCCTGGCTCTGCGACCCTGAAGCGGGCGGCTCTCAGTCCCGCGGGAAGCGAGGTAGAGCGTTATCGCGGCGGCATGGCCTATGTTGAGTGACCTGTACCGCTGGCCGGTGTCTATGGTGGTAGTCACATCGCACATCCTGATCTCCTCGTTGGTCAGTCCTGTAGTGTCCCTTCCGAAGATAAGCGAGGAGGTGGAAGCGGACGAAAGGATGCCATGCAGCCGGTCCGTGCTCACCATTCTGCGTATGACATTGGACCTCTTGGAAGCCCTGACCGCAGTGGTCGCCACCAGCAGCTCGTTCTCCTCTCTCACCTTTTCGAAGGTGGTCACTACGGCCCTGTCGAGGACTTCAGAGGCATGCGAGGCATAGATAGAGGCCACCGAGAGGTCAGCGATGGGATTGACCAGGTAGAGTCTTCCTACTCCGAAATTCTTAACGAGCCTGGCCACGTGTCCTACGTTGACCGGGCCCCTGGGCTCGACCATGGTGACTGAGACCCCCCTAGGTAGCATACTGCTGCCCCGCCGCCGGGGGATAAATCCGTCACTCGTTGCATAGATTGAAGACCTCCTCTGGTCCGAGCGAAAACACCCGCCTCCGACCGTAGCCTGGACCATCCATGCCAAGCTCCGCAAGCGCGGAGTCCACCTGCCTCCTTCTGAGCGTGAAGAGTTTGATTATCCTGGACGCTTTTCTCTCCGAGAGCCTTCGTCTCGGCACGATGGCGACAACCACGGATCCGACCTTGGGGCGAGGCAAAAAAGCCTCGCTCGCAACGTACTCGAGGATTCTGATGTCGAATGCCAGCTGCGCCAGGGCAGAGACCCCCCTGTAGTCCCGACTACCAGGTGGAGCGGTCAACTTCTCGACGAAGTCTCTTTGCAACATCACTACAGCCCTGTCGAACTCCATGGTGCAGAGCCACTTGACGAAGGCAGAGGACTCTGAGTATGGGAGGCTGGCGACCAGCACGTCGAACTCCGGCCTTTCGGCGAACGCGTCTCCCAGTCGGACATCTGCTTCTGTGCCTTTCAAAGCCTCTAACGTCTCATCGAAGTTCTCCCTGTCCACCTCATAGGCCAAAAGCGACGCCCCTTTCACCGCGAGGAGCCTTGTGATGGCTCCCTTACCAGTGCCGATTTCTAGCACCCGTTCGCCTCTGTCGATATCTGCATATTCGACCATCCTGTGTGCCACCCCTCCATCGGTGAGATAGTGCTGACCGAGCTTATGCCGTTTCATCTACTTCTTGACATATGGCCTCCGCTCTTCACCTGAATTACAACTTTCCGGTTCTCCGTCACTTGCAAGGGTGAGCTAGGTCGGCCTAGTGAATGACTTCCGTCTATGGACTCGTAGATATACCCCAGTGACTGTCACCGCCACGTCTACCACACCGATAACAGCGAAGTCTACGATTAACCAGAAGATTGAGCCGCAGACGGGGTCTGATTGCGGTGTTCCGCAAGAATGCAACCCCAATTCAAAACAGTTCCCAATGGCTGCGTAGATTGAAAGGAGAATCAAGGGAACGCCTCCCGCCGTGAGTGCTGAACCAAACACCGCCCGCCTGATTCCTCTTATTCTAACAGGGGTGAGTATGAAGATGATTTCCGAAGATGACCATCCCAATTCCTGGCAACCCCAAGGCGAACCCGCCCAAATACAATGGATGGGTAATCACGAGCAGGCCGTTCGGCTGAACAGACTTGACCCTGTACTCCTCAAGCAGGAAAGAGGCCAAGAATGATGCGATACCACGAATCAGAACTAGCAGGGAGACTGTCACGCTTGCTCGGCCATTCATCATGAATCCATTTCGTATGTAGGATTTGGAGTCAGCCAAGTATGCGTACCGGCGACCACAGATTTGACCCAGCAAGCCGGTCTCAAATTCGTATGACAGCCAAGCACGTTGGGCAGAAATCCAACCAGTACAGAAGGGTAACAGTGTGCCCTAATGGCCGTCCCACTGTGATTAAGACCTCAGGAGATTCCAACAACGCAGGGTCCGGTTCCGTCTGACGGGTCGCAAGACACCTTGGTTCCGTTGGGAAATGTCGTGATGATTGTTCCATTCTGAAACCACCTAGCAATAGAACCTTGCGGTGCCCCGCTCACGCAAAGGGAGGAACCGTTCGAATAGTTGTAGCACCCGTGTTCGTCAAGATACACCTGGGTGTATGCACAGGTCTGGATTGTCTCGGTCGTCCCGTTCACTATTGCTTGTGTCTGACCCGGAGAGGCACAGTACACGCCGGATGGTTGCGCATAGATGGGGAAGTAGGCCCCGACAACGACAGTCAGTATTAGGACGCCGAACAGGGCGGCAATCGCCCCCGCTCCGATTTCCTTCTTGTAATCGAGTATTGCATTCATTCTTCCACGGCGGATTGGTTGTCGAAAGGGGGAGATAATACTAGGGTTTAGGCAACCACGAACATTCGCGTTTCTAATTTTATGATAATAACATGGGTAGATATGACTGGTACGGCATGGCTGAGACGCAGGGGACCGATGCGAATGTTGCCCGGAACGGGGACGTGTTAAGGGGTACGACGCTTAGAGTGTACAAGTTCATATTCAAAGAAGGGAGAGCAGTCAGAACCATGAAGTTCAGCGGGCACTTGGGCTCAGCTCGCCTTCCGTTGCACAGTACCACATTGCCAAACTACTTCAAGCGGGTCTGATCAACGAATCGGAGAACGGCTACTCGGCTGACAAAGCCGTATTCGGGAACCTCATCAGAGTTAGGAGAGTCGTACTACCCTTCCAAATCACCTACGCCGTCCTTTTCGCCGCTGCCCTTGCTGTTCTTCTGACGGTATTGAGACCTCCCGACCTGACTTCGACGTACGTGTTCAGTCTCGTGATAATCTGGGTGGGCCTTGTTGCATCGCTTTATGAAAGTCTCAAGGCAGTAAGGGGACTCTGAAAGGCCGAATTTCAACCCAGCATGCTGTTTTCAAATCCCGGTGACCGCGCCCTACTCACCCTCTATCTATTGTAGGCTGAGAGGTTAACTGCCGCAGATTTTTTCAGAAAAATATGCTGTGTTGCACGACTTGACCTTGTGATCG
>JAJYNM010000054.1:0-8721 GCA_021786335.1 archaeon | reverse complement strand
CCGCCCTCGCTTCCAGGCCACACATGTATCGCCCTACCCGGCTTGCGTCTGTGGCGTATCTAAAGCCCTTCGCCTAGCCGCGTCGTCCTGCAGCTCGGACCAGCGGCCTGCGATCAGTGCTGTGTTGCACGACTTGACCTTGTGATCGAATGATTTTGGTTCAAGTATGCTTCTACCTGTCGGATGCTCTCCAACTTCATGTCAACGACAGGCAGGGACTGGCACAGCTACAACGAGGCGCTGGTGAGGAGGGGGGAGCTGAACCTCGACTCCTCCGTTGTGGAGGAGTGGAGGAGGGAGCTGAAGAAGGCCAACGAAGGGAAGGTCGGGGAGCCGTACCGCTACCCGGAGTCGTACATCAGGTTCCTCGCGTTCGTCCGCCTTCTCTTCCACCAGCCCTACAGGCAGACCGAGGGGTTCGTCCACTCCCTCTCCAGGTTCGTGGAGGGGCTCAAGGCCCCCGACTACTCCACCATAGACAGGAGGGTCAACCGCCTGGAGATAGACCTGGACGAGTCCCTCATCAGGTCGAACGACCCAGTCAGCATAGCCGTCGACGCCTCGGGGGTGAAGGTCCACAACGGAGGGGACTGGATCCGGAGGGTCTGGAAGGTGAGGAAGGGGTACCTGAAGATACACTTCGCCGTGGACGTGAAGACGGGGCAGGTGGTGTCGATGGACGTCTCTTCGGAGAAGGTCGGGGACGGGAGGAGGCTGAAGAGGCTGGTGAGGAGGGCCCAGGGGAGCGTCAGGGTCAGGAGGGTCCTCGCCGACGGGGCGTACGACTCGAAGGCCAACTTCAGGTTCCTCGACAGCCAGGGCATCAAGCCCGTCATCAGGGTGGCGAAGAACTCCGTCCCCACAAGACAGTGGTGCTACCCGAGGAAGATGGCTGTGGTCGAGCAGCAGGCCTTCACCCGCAGGGCCTGGGGGAGGATACACAGGTTCGGGTACAGGTGGAGGGTCGAGGGAGCCTTCAGCGTCATCAAGAGGGTCTTCGGGGAGTACGTAAGGGCGAGGAAGTTCGTCAACATGGCAAGAGAGATGGCGATGAAGGTCTTCCTCTACAACGGGTTTATCGCGGCGACAGCGTAGAAAGAAGGCGGGTCCAACAGCCCTAGCAGGGGCCGTCATTCACCTAGGATTCATGCAACGGACCACGGTTAGGACGGCGCTGACAAGTCCCAAGCCTGCGAATATCGCTTCCTCTGTCCGCACCGTCTCGACGTGCTGCTCTGGGTAGAGGTTCACGACGAAGTCTGCTCCCTCTGTCAGCCTCCGCCCGAAGATCTCGTAGAGCCCCCTCGATGGAGGGCCGAAGATCAGCTTGACCCCGCTCGCGCCTCGCATGGCAACACCGAGTGTCCCGAGGACGCTCTTCAACGGTTTCCCCATGCGTGAGGTAGCTACCTTGACCTCGAACCTCCTGTCTTCTAGCACCTCCGCGTACACCTTCTCTTCGACCTCGTATCCCCAGTACGCTCCCGCGGTCTCCCTGGGTATCGCCGCTGCGGTCGGGGGACTGACATCGACAATCTTCACAGTGACGCGCCTCCCTGCTGGCGATTTTCCCTCCAGCCTGAGACTGGCGTCCAGACCGACGTCGACCGTCCCATCTCCGTTGGTCAACCCCTCTCTGACGTCTCCGACGGCCACCTGGTCTAAGCGTACCTTGACCTTGTGGGAAGGGATCCGGAGGGGCGGCAGGATACCGGCGTACTTCAGAGATTCATCGATGGGGTAGATCCTGCGCCTCAGGTACTGCGGCGTTTCGAGATATTCGAGCACCTTCCTGACCCATGGCCCTTCCCCTCTCCCTCTCGGGTCGCGAAAAATCTCTATGGTGTCCACACCATAGATGGCGCACGCTCTGGCGATGGTCCCCACCTTAGCCGTCTTCTCTCTGGGCGACTCTTTCTCCTCAAGGACTGTGTCCGGGATCGAGACGGCTAACCTCTTGCCGAGTAGGGTCAAGCACCGACGGCCACGGCGCCTGATAATTCAGTCTTGCCCGCGTGCGGTCTGTGTAAGACAGATGAACCGATGCGCACCGGGGTTGGACTCGTGGCAGCAGGTTCAGGCTCCAGGAAGGACAGGTGGCTCTACAGCACCTTCCCTGTCTCGGTGGCCACCGGCCCTCTGGGGACCATGGTCCTGCTCTATCTGATTACGCTGAACGGCCAGGCGTTAGGGACCATCTACGGCGGCCTGGCTTCCGCCGTCTACAACGGAATCAGCATACCTGCGGCCCTGTTCTGGGGGGTCACCATCGACAGGCTGCACAAGCGTAGGGGCCTGATAGCCTTGAGCTACGCCCTTACGGCGGTGGCGCTCGTTTCCTTCTTCTTTGGAGGATCGGCCGCCGGCACAATCGTGCGATACGGAATCATCTCGTTCGTCTCCTTCGCATCAGCGACACCTCTGAACCTCCTGATTATGGAGACGGAGCACAAAGGCAGGTGGGCCAACGCGTTCGCGAAGCTCTCGATGGTTTCGAGCATCGGCAACGTCGTTGGCTTGGTGGTCAGCACTCTTTGGACCGATCTCCTGCCTGGTCAGCTCGTCCTTCTATTCGTCCCCATGGGCGCCCTGTCCTTGACCTCGTCTGTAATGGCCCTGTTGATGATCAAAGAGCCAGAATTCGTGCTAGAGAGGGAGACTGTAGTGGCGAGGAGACCCAGCTTCTTCAGCCGGCTCTTGGCCAACCCGGTCTTCTTCGTTGTAATCCCCACCCTTTCCGACTTCAAGCGTGCCTTCCGAGGGGTGCGCTCTACCCTCACCAGGAGCGTCCCGCTGTTCTACATATCCACCATCCTCTTCTATGCGTCGAGCGGGCTGTTCAACACGTCGTTCGTGCCAGCGATGCACCTCTTCTCGCTCCCAGACCAGGATGTCTTTGCTGTGATTCTAGTAGGGATGGTCGTCCAGACAGTGGCATTCAGGGTGGCCGGGCGCTACGTCAGCTCGCGAAGCCTAGTGACTTCCCTGGTCCAGGGAATACTCCTCAGGGGGTGGATGTATCTGGCCCTGGGCGTCGCGGCTCTGCTGATTACAGGCCCATTGTTCCTGATACCCGCAATGATACTTTACCCCGTGGCGGGCGGAATCGCCTTCGCCGTCTACTATACATCCGCAAACACCATGATTTTCACTACTGTGCAGAGCAGGACAGCAGGGGCCGCCCTGGGAGTCTACTCAGCGGTGGTGGGGTTAGCCTCGATGGCGGGCTCCTTCTTCTCCGGGTTCGTCTCGGTGTACGACGGCTACTACACTACTTTCATCCTAGCCGCACTGCTCCTATTCGCAGCGGTAGGTGTGATGGGACGGTTCCCCGCCCCCTCGAGTCCATACGAGGGCGCCCTCCAGTAGCTCGTAGAGTCGACCAGGCGCCTGCCGGCACAAGCCTTAAGTTAGGCATTGCCTAACCGCATTAGGTGAAACCTAAGACAATCTCCGGGGTCAGCAGGAGGGAGTTGGATTGCATCGAGGCAGTCTACTCTCTCTCTTTGAGCGGCTGGCCTGCGAGGGTCAAGGACGTCGCATGCAGAATGAACGTGACTTCGCCCACGGCCCTGCAGTTCTTGGGCAAGCTGATGGAGACAGACTTGATCGAGAAGGGTCCCAGCGGGTACAAGCTTACGGTGAGCGGGTTGGAGTATCTCAACGGAGCCACCAGAGAGCATAGAATTTTCGAGACGCTGCTCGTAAGGAACGGCTTCCCGCTGGAGGACGCGTGCAAAGTCTCATCTTCCCTCACAGGTACAGTAAGCGAAACCGCCCTGGAGAACCTCTGCGCCCGTATGAGCCACCCAGACAAGTGCCCCCACGGAAGACCGATACCTGGAGGAACCATACATGTTTGACCTTAACTCCATCCTGTATCCTACCTCAGGCCTAGCCATTCCGGTAGTCCTGGGGATCGCCTTGATCCTGGGGATGCTGCACGGGTTGACCCCTGACGAGCACACCTGGCCGATCACCTTCAGCTACTCCGTAGGGAGCTACAGCACCAGGGGAGGGATGCGTGCAGGGTTCATGTTCTCGGGCGGATTCACGGTCCAGCGGACCATACTGGCGGCACTCGGCTTCGCGGGCCTGGCAACCGTCTACAAAGCCTACAATCTTGACGGTTACGTCTACGTACTGGTAGGGATAGGCATGCTCCTCGCAGGGTACTATCTGCTGAAGGGGACGGATGTGCACATCCCCCTCGACAGGTTCCTTGGCGGCAAAGAACACCATACGACCAAGGCGGAGAGGCTCCCAACGCACGAATCAGAGGACAGACCCAAGCCGGTGCCACTGAAGTTGGCCACCGCTCACGGTTTCATTGCAGGATGGGGGATAGGCGCCTACGCTAGCATAATCGTGTTCATACTTGCGCCACAGATGCCCAACATATTCTATGCGGCCCTGGTGGGCACGGCCTTCGGCATAGGGACCATGTTCATGCAAATCATCATAGGATCCGTCTTCGCAAATATAATGAAAGTGAAGAAGCTGACAATCGAACAGATAAAGTACGTCGGAAGGTCTGCCGCTGCACGAACCCTCTACCTCGGCGGGCTCGCTTTTGCTGCCATCGGCGCGCTGATAGTGGCTTTCCCATTCATCGACTCTCTGGCGATAGGCACGGGGAACCCCATCCCCAACCTGTCTTCGATAGGCGTCTCTTCCGTTCTGGTCCTCCTCACCGTGGGTGTAATCGGGTTCGGGAACCTGTACATGGGGTATAAGGAAATCACTGGTACGCATCAGGCTAGCTAAGCACAAAGGTGGACCGGGGGGGATTTGGACCCCCGACCTCTCCCAGTCTGGATTTCTTTGCCAAGGGACTGGACGGAGACCCTGTATCCTACCAGACTAGACGACCGGCCCGCAATTCCAGGCCCGGGAGCGCCCATTAAAAGAGTTGGAGGCGTCAGAATGGCCGGCGCCAGCCTTCAGCCCCGAAGTTCTCTCAAGACTTGCCCGTATCTGTACCAGGCGCTCTTGGGGCCATTCTTCTCGTCGACGAGTCCGAAATGGTTTTCCTGAGGGGGGAATGACCTCCAGGAGGTGTCAAGGTATCGCCATATCCCGATACCTGTCGCCCCATCCAGGGAGTATGCTTCCTTCACCGCCTGGGCTAAGTAGGCCGCTTGGTTCTCTTGGCTGTATCCTAGAATGGAGGGCCCGCTGGGGTATCCTGTCTCTGCTATCAGTACTGGTTTGCCAGTCGCCTTCGAGACATCTTTCGACCTCCTCACCACCGAGGCATCGACTGGCTCTGCCGACTTGTAATTCGGATAGAAGTCCAAGCCGAGCACGTCACAGAATCTCACATACTCGGCAGCATCTAACTGGCTCTCGTCAGCTTCGAGGTTCACCATCGTGGTGGCGCCCTGGTCTTCCTCGTGGACAGCGCCGTTCAGAGTCATTAGGAGCGCGTCTCTGAATCTCCTGCCCTCCAACCAGGATGCTCCAGAGCGCCATCCCCCTGCCTCGTGCATCTTCCACCAGTTCGGTTCGTTCTCCAACTGCCAAGACCCAACGTCCGTATTGTAGTGCCTCACCAGCAGCCTCACATGGATGTATGCCCTCCTCAGGTATTCGTCCGTCCCCATGTCAGGGGTCAACCCGGACGGGAGCATTCTGTTGTAGCCGCAGGCGAGGACAGGGAGGATGGATATCCCCTGCGCCTTCAGGGCCCTTACAAGGCCGTCCATCGGCCACCTCTCATACCCCTTATCCAAGACTGAACTCAAATCCTCGATAGGGAGCGGACGTGGTTCGAAGTACCTCCAGGGGAACCAACATCTGACGAAATCCACCCCGATAGACTTCAAGCTGTCCGCGAGGGAGAGAGACGCCCTGTCTGCCTCGTCCTCGGGGATAGGCTGCTGACGCAGTGCGATGGTCGCCTCTTCCGCCCTCTCAAAGTTCCCCTTGTCTCTCAGGCTCAAGGAGAGCAGGTGTGGGAATATGATTGACTTCGGCTCCTGTGTACCGGCATACCTCCAGGGGTCGTCCAGGTTTATCCCGAAAGAGAACCTCTGGTCAAGGTTCATGGCGGCGGGTGAGGGACCTTTCACTTACGGATTTCCGCCGCCGTGCCGTGTGGGGGTGATTCTTCATTATTGACACGATGTCGCTAATTTGTATGGTTCACCACACCGATTCAGCTTACGAAGTTTAGACGACGCGGGCGATGCCCACACACAGTGCGCCGTCGAAAAAGGCGTATTACACGTAGGCCCAGCGGTGCAACCATGGGTATCCATAACAGAACCGGAACGGCCGTCGACCTCACCCACACAATCAAGAACGGGATGACAGTCTACGTTGGCGACGCAGTCCCACGAGTGACGAAGTTCAAGACACTAGCGAAGGACGGGGTCAATCTTTCGGTCATCACGCTGGGGTCGCACACTGGGACGCACGTGGACGCCCCAGCCCATTTCGTCAAAGGGGGGAGGCCATTGGACGACCTCTCGGTGGAGACATTTGTCGGAGAGGCCGCCGTGCTCGACCTCTCCGGCGTGAAAGCAGGATCGGCCATCCGCGCTTCGCACCTCGAAGCGCATGAGGACGAGGTGAAGAAGGGGGACATAGTCCTCATCAACACCGGCTTCGCGAAGAGGTGGAACGACCCACGTGCGAGAAGAATGTACACCTACCTGGGCCGCGACGCCGCTGAGTGGTTCGTACGGAAGAAGGTCAAGGCGGTGGGGATCGACTATCTCTCCGTAGAAGAGTTCGGCGCACGCGTGCCAGTCGCGCACGTCACCCTCCTCTCCCATGGCATACCGATCATCGAGTCCCTGAACGAGAACATAGGCACCCTCGGACGGCGGGTCTTCTTCGTCTGCCTCCCGATAAAGGTGGGAGGATGCGACGGAGCACCCGCCCGGGCCATGGCCTATCCACTGGAGGATGAGCGTTGACCCTGGGCCTCCGCGGCATAGTCTCTCCGATGCCTACACCGTTCGACGGGGACGGGAACGTCGATGAGAAGAGGCTGGCGGAGCTCACAGACTTCCTCATCCAGGGGGGCATAGACGGGCTCTTCCCCCTCGGGACGACGGGTGAGTTCGCCTTCCTAGATAAGGGCGAGCGGAAACGGGTGCTTGAAGTCGTCGTCGACAGGGCGAACTCGAAGGTCCCGGTCCTGGCAGGTGTCGCTGATCCTTCTCCCAAGAACGTCATCGCATTCGCAAAAGACGCAGAAGACGCCGGAGTTGACGCGGTCGTGGCCACGCCTCCATACTACTACCGCGTGAGCGAGGAGGGGTTGTATCTGCACTTCAAGGCGATTCACGAGGGGGTCAGCCTCCCACTTATCTTGTACAACATCCCGGAGTGGACCCACAACTATGTCCCGCCTTCCATAGTCTCTCGCCTGGCCGAGGAGGGGGCTATTATCGCGGTGAAGTACACCGAATACAACATGCTCAACCTGACCGAATTCATAGAATCGGTCGGACGCAAGATAGCCGTGTTGACCGGCTCCGATGCGATGGCCTTCGCGTGCCTGGAGGCTGGAGGCGCCGGCGCGGTCATAAGCGTGTCCAACGTCGCTCCGAGGCTCGCAGCGAGCATCTTCGACCTGGTAGAGGCTTCGAAGTTCAAGGAGGCCCTGTCAGTCCAGAAGTCTCTGCTACCTGCCATACAAGCTGTGGGGATGGGCTACTTCCCGGCGGGGCTAAAGGAGGCTATGAAAGTCGCAGGTTTCCCAGTGGGTGACGTGAGGAAGCCACAGACTCCTCTCTCCACTGAAGAGAAAAAGGAGGTCGCCAGGTTGATGGGGAGGGCGAGGTTGAAATATCCGAGGCCGTTGAAGCACGCCAGAAGGAGCGCCATATGAAAATCTCAAGTTTCGACGTATTCACCCTCGGCGAACCGGCTAAAGCTGGGGGCGCCACCTGGGCCGGGATATCCATCATCCTGAAGCTCACCACCTCGAACGGGCTCGTCGGGTATGGGGAGGCCGTCCCGACCCTCAGAGTGAGGCCTGTTGTGGAGTCGCTGCGCGAGGTGGGGCGTCTGTACAAGGGCAGGGACCCGGCTGACCTCGAGCTCAACCAGCACGAATGGCACAAGCACGACTTCTATCTCCCAGTCTCCTTCGAGTCGACCACGGCTCTCAGCGCCTTCGATATCGCCTGCTGGGATATCCTCGGGAAGCATCACGGGGTGCCGGTTCACAGGCTCCTGGGTGGCGCGTTCAGGGAATCCGTGAGGATGTATTCCAACGGCTGGTATTCTGACTGCGTGACCCCAGAGCAATTCGCAAGCCGCGCGAAGAGATACGCAGCCATGGGTTACACAGGATTGAAATTCGACCCATTCGGGAGATACTATGACTGGATTGATTCGCCAGGGCTCGAGCTAGCCTACGAAAGAGTGAAGGCAGTGAAGGACGCGACCCGGGGAAAGGTCGACCTCCTCATCGAGCACCATGGCAGGTTCAACCCCAACTCAGCGATCATGGCTGCAAGGAAACTAGAGCCGCTCGATCCTCTCTTCGCCGAAGAGCCAATACACCCAGACAACGTGGAAGGGCTCAGGAAGTACAGGTCGTCCACCAAGATCCGCGTCGCACTCGGAGAGAGGATACTGACCAAGGAGCACGCCGCCTATGTCTGTTCAAACCATCTGACCGACTTCCTGCAGGCTGACATCACCAACATAGGTGGGATCACCCAGGCGAAGAAGGTGAGCGTCATAGCAGAGGCCTAC
>JAJYNM010000032.1 GCA_021786335.1 archaeon | reverse complement strand
AGACACCCATCCTCACTTCATAATCTACACCGTCCTGGCGGTGGTCGCCTTCCCTGTGGTCGCCAACGCGTTCAACATGATGGACGCGTTCAACGGCGAGATATCGTGGTTCACCCTGCTCACTTCGCTAGCCCTGCTGGTCGGGGTCACCCTCCGTGTCCTGTTCCAGAGCGGCTCGTCGCCCTCCAGGGCCGCTTCTTCTCTCCCCCTGGTGGCGGTCGCGGCGGCGTTCTTGGTCTACAACCGCTACCCCTCAAAGGCCTTCGACGGCGACAGCGGCAGCCTCATGTTCGGGGCCGCCTTCGCGGGCCTTGCCGTCGTCGGAGGGGTCGAGATAGCGGCAATGATAGCCATCGTCCCTGCCATCCTGAACTCCTTCTATACGCTCTCCAGCGTCAGGGGGTTCGTCGAAAGGAGGAAGATGACGTCCAGGCCGACTTACATCGGCGACGATGGCCTCCTCCACGCTTCGATGGAGAAGGACGCGCCAAACACCCTGGTCAGGCTCGTCCTCCTGACGTCTCCGATGTCCGAACGCGAGCTGGTGGCGAACATAGTGTCGCTGACCGCGGTTGCCTGCATCTTCTCCATTGTCATCTCTCTAATGACCTGGGCGATCTAGGTTGAGACTCCTCCCTCTCTTCATAATCGAGCTCGCAGCTTTCCTGCTCATCATCATGGAGACCTACGTTTTCTTCATATTCGTCGTCCCCCTGGGGCCCATCCCGCACTCCCTCACCGACTACACCGCCCTTGCGCTCCTCAAGATGTTCCTCATCCTCGTACTTGGCGTCCTCTGGTTCGTCGTCCTAGACGGTCTGACCGGCCTCTACGTGCGGACCAGGGTCAGGAACGCTCCCACGCCTCCATCTTAGCGTCGAACTCCTTCCTGCTGTACACGACCTTGGCGGGGACTCCCATCACAACCTTCTCCGCCGGGACGTCTCGTGTCACCACCGCGCCCATTGCGACCACCGCACGTCGCCCGACCGTGACGCCGGCCTTTATGACCGCCCTCGCTCCGATGACAGCTCCGTCTTCTATCGTGACGCCGACCATCTTCTTGCTCGGGGGGTACGGGTCGTTGGTCAGAACCGCCGCCGGGCCTATGAATACGCTCCTGCCTATCCTGGACTTGGGGGGGATGTACACGCTCCCTTCGATCATTGTCCCGCTACCCACTTTCACGTCGTAGTCGACGTGGGCCAGCGAGCCGATCTTCACGTCGTCCCCTATCTCACTCTTGGATCCTACGTAGGCGAAATGCCACACGCGCACGTTCTTCCCGAGCTTCGCATCCGGCGCGATGAAGTTGACTACAGCCATTCTCTCACCCGAGATAGATGGGCGCCCCCGACGCGCTCGACGCCAGCACCGCCTCCGCCACCCTGAGCACGTTCAGCCCGTCCCTCCCCGTGACCAGAGGCTGCCTCCCCTCCTCGATTGCTGAGACGAACTCCTTCAGCTCGAGGGTCAGGGGCTCCTGCACCGGCCTCGTCGGGATTGTGGTCGCTTCGCCCTCGTGGATGCTGGTCTGCTGCGTCACGAAGTCGACGTCCACCACCCCTCCGGAGAATACTGCGCTCAGAGTCCTCACGCGGTGAGGGGTAATCCAGTTGGTGACGAGGAACGCCGTCCTCTGGCCAGAGAATCCAAGCAGGATGGTCGCGAAGTCTTCGTGTTCCGGGGGGTCCCGCATGGACCCGACCCTCGAGTAGACCACCTTCGGCACCCCTCCGAACAGCCAGCAGGCTGTATCGATGTCGTGGACCGACGCGTCCTGCACTATACCCACGTCGCTGATCCCTGCCCCTCTTCTGTTCTCCCTATGGAACTCCAGCAAGATGAGGTCCCCGAGCTTCTTCTCTGATATCATCTGTCTCAGGGCGGTGATGGGCGGGTTGAATCGCTCTATGAAGCCCACCGTCAGGATCTTGTCTGCCTTCTTCGCGGCGTCGCTCAGGGCTTCCCCGTCTTTCAGCGTAGTCGAAAGCGGCTTCTCTACGAAGGTGTGGAGCCCCGCCGCCAGCGCCTTTGTGGCGACATGGTAGTGGGTAGTGGCCGGGGTGCATATCGTGACGCCGTCAAGCCGCTCCCTCTTGAGCATCTCCTCAAGCGAAGGGTACGCGGGGACGCGGTACTTCTTGGAGAACGCCCCGGCCCTGTCCACGTTCACGTCGCATACGGCGGCCAGGCACTGGAGCTCGTTCAACACCCTCACGTGGTTCTTCCCCCAACCTCCGGTCCCCACGACGGCTATGCGCGCCAACTACCTCCGCCGCCACCAGGAGACAGGATTTAGGGTTATGTCGCCCGTTCTCTCCTCAGGTCGGGGGTCGCCGAAATGAGTGTGGTGTCTTCCCCCCCCAGGCTCCTCCTGGCCGACTTCAGAGACTCGAGGTCCTCCTTCGAGCACGCGATCACCACATTGTGCTTGAGCGGGTCGAAGGGCTCCGGTCCCCCTTTGGCCCTCCCTGCGAGAAGCTCGACGTCTGTCACGTAGTCCCTCAGCCTCTGCTGTATGTTCTCGGCTACCTGCAGCCTCTCGCCGCGCATCTCATATCTGTCTAGCGTCCAGATCAGCGAGATCTTCGTCCTGCTGGCCTTCAGCTGCTTCTCCTTGAGGGCTTCCCTGGTCTCGTCAACTACGTACCTGACATAGTTGTCGAAGCTCTTCAGGGCGGCCCCAGCCAGGTACGCTATGGCCTCGCCTGCCTCTTCGCTCGCTTGGATGGCCTTCAGCTCATAGATGTACCTCGTGAACTCGTCCAGGAAGACGTCCGAAGGGCCCTGAAGTGAGACCTTCGCCTCTCTGGCTTTCCGTGCAATCTCGATTTCAGTCACCGAGGTGACCGCTGACTTCATCACCGCCTCGGCGTACTCGAGTTCGGCTGAGAACACGTTCTGCGAGCTCGGGGAGAACCCCAGGGCCTGCAGCGGCCCCTTCTCCCTGACGCCGGCGAAGGCGACGACGGCTGGCTTCTGCTCACTCGGCCTGAGGGGCATATAGGCATAGGTGAGGGTGGCGCCGACCTGCAGTCCAGTCTGCTTCTCCACCAGCATGATGTTGTCCGAATTACCTCCAGGGCCTGAAGGGATCGCATTGACCAGGCACACCTCCCTGGACAGATACTTCGCAAGGTCCCGCAGCTTGGACCCTGCTTCGATGAGCGTCTCCTCAGACGGCCGCCTCAGCTTGGGGGTGAAGAAGACGACCTGCGCCTCCCCCAGGACCTGTTCAAGGGGCTTGAAGCTGAGAAGGGGCTCCTCTGCCATCACCGCCTGCAAGTCCGGGTTCATCTTCAGGAAGCTCGGGTCCAGGTCCATAGCCATCTGGAGCGTTTCGTCTATGATGGTTACCTGGGCCTTGTCGACAAGATCAGCTGCCAGCCTGTACGCTTCGCTGGTGAGCCCGTACATCGCGACCTTGATCTTTGGCAAAGGCTCCCATCGCCAAGCAACGGTTTGGTATTATACTTTGAAGGGTCCCTTTGCATGGAGCCAGGCAAACGGATTTGTATGCACCCGTGGGGTCGAGGAACGCGAGTGCCTCATGAGAGTCTGGTTCGACGTCTTGACCCCGAAACAGGTCCTTTTCTTCGGTCCCATCGTCGCGGAGTTCAGGTCGATGGGGGCGGATGTCTTGGTAACTTCGCGGAGATACAGGGAGGTCGGGCCTCTCGCCGACCGGGCGGGCCTGGAGATGACCTTCGTGGGAGAGAGGGGCCGGAAAGGGAGGGAGGACCAGCTCCTCGCAGCTACCAGGAGACAGGAGGAGATGGTACCGCTGGTGAAGAAGTTCGGGCCGGGTGTAGCCGTCTCCACAGCGTCGGCGGTCTGCGCCAGGGTCGCCTACGGCCTCGGGATCAAGCACGTAGCCGTGAACGACTCTCCACACTCCGAAGTCGCGGGTCGGCTCTCCCTCCCCCTGAGCCATCGCCTCCTCTGCCCATGGGTCATACCATACGGGGCCTGGGCACCCTACGGCCTTCGGAGGGACCAGGTCATCACCTACCGGGCGTTGGACCCTGCCGCGTGGCTGAAGAGGCCGCCTGTCTCAGGGCCTGTCCCGAAGCTGGATCTTTCAAAGGACACCGTCACGGTCAGGTTCCAGGAGAGCGACGCGCCCTATCTTGCTGGGGCGGACCTCGGCTGGTCTGACAAGGTCCTCGCCTTGCTTGTCGATGAGTTCTCCGGCGCCAACATAGTGGCGCTGTGTAGGTATGACTACCAGGTCGAGGAGGTGAAGAGGAGATTCGGGTCGAGGGTCATCGTGCCGGAGGAGGTTGTCGGAGGGCACGACCTGCTGGCGGTCACCAGTCTCTTCGTCGGGATGGGCGGGACCATGAGCGCGGAGGCGGCCCTGATGGGGGTGCCGACCATCTCGGCTTTCCAAGGTTCACTCTACACCGACAGGTACCTGATGAAGGTCGGCCTGCTCGAGAAGGCCAGGACGCCCTCTTCGGTCGTCTCCAAGGCCAGACGCCTCCTCTCGGGCTCGACCAGGGCCAGGATAGCCAGGAAGGCTCGGCAAGTCCTGGGCTCGATGGAAGACCCAGTCCCTCCGGTAGCGAGGCAGATAGAGACGACGGCCGAGCAAGCCTAAAACACGGCGCTCGAGTGCGTCCGGCCGCAGCCCGGTCGTCTAGTTGGTCAAGGATGCTGGCCTTTGGAGCCGGCGACCTAGGTTCGAATCCTAGCCGGGCTACTCATGCCCTTATGCCCTTGGATATCACATCTGGCCTGCAACGGCGCCGAGGGCTTGGGCCCCCCCTACCATTTCGGCTGCCATTCTCCCAGTCTTGTTCCTCACCTCCAGTCACTCGGCTGCATTCGTCCCCTCAGCGCCTTGACGCTGCGTGTCATATTCATGGCCGTCCTTCTGCACAGCGCGTCCTCCGAAGAGGAGGTGCTCGTAGGCGAGCTCAGCGAGAGCTAGGTCTGGTGTCGCCAGAAGACCCGAAAGCACGTCCCCTTCGACCATCTGACTTACAGAAGGTTGACCGCGAATCCGAGGATGAACCCCACGAAGACTCCAGCGTATGCCATTCCCAGCCTCCCGGAGTCCGACTCTGACAAAAGGTGCCTCAGCATCGGAAGGATGACGTAGAGCATCGTCCCGACTGCTAGGCCATAGAACACCTGGTCGAGTATGGTCGCGTTGTAGAAGTACCCCATCGCCCCCCCGAGTATGGTCGGCACCCCACCAACGAACAGGGCGCCGGCGATTATCCCGCCTTTCCCTTCTGTCGAGCCCAGAAACGGGGATGCGATGGGGAACCCTTCCGTAGAGTTCTGGACGACGAATCCCACCAGCACCACCAGGGCCGCGCCCGTCAGCCCAATCCCCACGCTCAGGGCGCCGAAGAGGAGCCCCTCGGTTAGGTTCTGAAAGGCTATCCCCAGGGCAATCACCAGCGCCAGTTGTGTGGGGGTAAGGGCCATCTTCCTCCTGTTACCAGCCGCGAACAGCAGGAGGAACCCTGCGGTCAGGGAGACCGCGAACGCGAGGTCGTAGACGGGGGACGAGCCGTAGCCGTAGAGCGACCCGTTGTACAGGGAGCTGGCGGCATCGAGGAATACGTCTCCGATCAGGAAGATGAGGATGCCTACGGCCACAGCGCTGAGGAAGCTCAACCTCCCTCTGTCCTGGTTCCTCTGCATGACGAGCGGGAGGGAGAGGAAGATTGAGAACCCGATGACCGTAGAGAGAGCCATCGCTTCCAAGAACCCTACCATTGGCGGTCTGAAAAAATAACATATGTTATAACAATTTGCCCTAGCCTACCAATCCGAGGCTTGCCCCTGTAAACCTTAATGGCAGGAGGGCCGTCTTAAGAACGACGTGTCCTCGCCGCCTCGCCTCACAGAGCCCTCGGGCAAGGCCGCCGAGCTGTTCCGCGACCTGCCTGCCGGGAAGGTACAGTGCACCGCCTGCGCGAGGCTCTGCCAGCTGGGGGAAGGCCAGGTGGGCCTGTGCGGGGTCAGGGGGGTCGTAGGCGGGAAGCTCTACCTCCTGGTCTACGGCAGGGTCATGGCCGGTCACGTCGACCCCATCGAGAAGAAACCGGTCGTCCACTTCAAGCCTGGCTCAAAGATACTCTCCATGGCTACCTCGGGCTGCAACTGGCTCTGCCGCTACTGCATTG
>JAJYNM010000055.1 GCA_021786335.1 archaeon | reverse complement strand
AAAGCATACTCCATGGCAAGACTGCGTCCTCTCCCTCGTCGTAAGGTAGTTGACGTCCTGAAGGCGAACGGGTTTGAAGAGGTACGGTCCGGGAAGCACGCCACCTTCAAGAAGAAGGTGGGAGACCGGGTCCTGACGACTTGGGTGCCCCATCACAGCGAAGTCACCGTCTTCGTGGTCCAATACATCATCAAACAGGCAGAGAAACAACGCGCGGAATTCGAGTGAAGGCCGTAAGGATTGCAGCGCGTGGGTGACTAAATACCGGTCGCAGAGTTAGGTAGCTGTTGAGTTCATCGGCACTGCTCGGTGCCATGCCTTCGAGTCCCAGTCGACCCGGTTCGCGTCGGGGAGGCCAAGGGTCTGGGCCGGAAATACCGACGAATGAAGTGGTCAGGTTCCTTCAGCCCACCTTTTCATTTTCACTTTACACACCCTGAGAATGTAACACTCTGGTAGATGTAAGATATATTAAGACGTCTTACATCAACTGGAATTCATGCAGAAATTGGTCCCTGTTTCGACGAAGGGGCAGGTTGTCATCCCAGCGCCAATGCGAAAGAGGCTCAAGATTGGGCGCGCCGTTGTGATCAAAGAGCAAGGGAATCAGTTGCTGGTCGAGGCCTCAAGTACACTAGAGGAGAGCTTCGGCATAGGTGGAAAGGAGATGATTGTCGTGGCCCGGGAAATCTCGAGGGCGCGAAGGATAGAAGTTGAGTCTGAACGCTCGTAGTTTCGTCTTCGACGCCGGGGTCGTGTCGCTTTATTACGCGGGGGTGCAGGCTGTCAAGCCGTATTTCGAGAGAGTATTCTATGGAAAGTCACGGGGTTTCATTTCAGAAGTGAATCTGGCCGAGTTCTACTACAAGACGTCAGAGAGAAAGGGAGTCGAGACGGCAGAAGTCTGGTATCTCCAACTTCGACGTTCTCGGTTGCGGGTCGTCGCGCCGAACGAATCAATCACACGTCAGGCCGCACTGTGGAAGGTAAAGAAGAAAGAGCTTTCGTTGGCGGACTGCTTCGCACTTGCAACCAGCGAAGCCAAATCAGGTCCTCTGCTGACAACGGATTCGACTATAAAGGCAGCATCCGGAAAAGGCGCGGTCCACTTTGACGTCCCCGCATAGCCGTCCAGGAGGCCAAGGGTCTGGGCTGGAAGTATCGGCGAATGAAGTGGTCGGGTCCCTTCCGGCCCGCACCCTACACCTCAAGATGATCTCTGTTCGACGTAGTCTGTATTGTGGTCTCGAAGGTTTCGAGATGGCAGCGGTAATGCAGCCATAGAGCGACCCAGTCCCTTGGCAATATGGTGACCGTCAAGCCGGGCGAGAGAACCTACGGGGACGTCAGGCGGATCGCAGGCCGCCTCCGAGCAGAGAGAAGCAGACCGGTGCCCATCGGCAGGGTAATCGGGGACTCCCTAACAGGGGATGGCCTTCCCTGTTCATCGGTCCATGGACGATGAGCGGCGAGGAAGAAGGGAAGACCCTTGGTGCGCTGCGAGATGTCCACGAGATACGGCACTAGGCAGACTAGTCCTAAATTCAGACGCGCCGGTGCCCGACATCCGCGGAGGAACGTCCCTTCCCGAGGCATAGGCAAGAGGGATCCAGCAGCCAAGTCGTAAGCGCATCTGAGGATAGCTAAGCGCAACAGGACGACGCAACCGCTGGCGTAGAGGCCTCTTGAAGCGGGGTAGGACTCGGGCTCGCCGAAGAGTACACCGAACGCGAGAAGCCGCGCACCGTCCCCGCCAGTTCCGGGGAAGAGCTCGTCAATGGCCATCTGAAGGAGATCAGGGCGGGCGTGTCCTGGAGGCCGGGGTGTCCCCCGGGCGAACCGCAGGCAGTCGACTATCCCGGGCCTGCTCAGACCGGTTTCGCAGGCCGTTGCTTTTCCGGCTCACTCGAGGCTCAGGTAGAGGAGTATCGTGTACGCCACCACGGTGAAGATGTCCGCCGCCGAGAAGTAAGGCCCGAACACCTCGGAGAAAGTCCCTACGTATCCGAGCAGGAGGGGGTACTGGAAGACCGACTGGAAGAGGAGCGCGAACATCACCACGAGGATGCCCAGGCTGAACCTAGCCTTCGTCTGGGCGTATATCTGGGCGTACACGGCGACTATGGCTACCAGCAGGGCGATGCTGACCGTGGACAGGATGGTGTGCACCACCATCAGGTTCCTGAGCTGGAAGTAGAACTGGAAGCCAAATGGCCCTGCCTCATAAGGGAGGGGGACGTAGGCCGACAGGGTGAACCCGAGGAGCGCGCCTACAATCAGCACAACAGGCACAAGGACCTTCGAAGGCCCTCTCTTCTTCGCGGCAGCTTCGGGGGGCGGGGGCTGCTCGGTCATCCCTTTCTCCTCGCCCCTGACTTCTCGAGTATCGCCTCCAGCGCGGACCAGTGGGCCTCCATGGCGTCTGAGACGAAGTAGAGCTTCCCATATGCCTCTCCTTCGGTCACTACGATGCGGTTGTCTGCGAGCACCCTGAGGTGGTGGCGGACCGTCGTGTAGTCCAGACCGAGGGCCCGTGACAGCTGTTGGGCATTCCTGGGCTCTTCCTTGACGGCCCTCAGGACCACGGCCCTGGTGGGTGCCCCGGTGCTCCCCGCGAACAGCCACCAGAGTAGACGCTCGAATGGGTCCAACGCGACTGACTCGCCGTAGGCCGGTCGCAATAACAGTATCGTGCCCCCGGTGGCAGCGCAGGAGGGCTGACGGGCCGCTGCCCCCTCTCTGCCGCTAGCGAGTATGCTATGGGAGAGCGCCAACTTGAACACTGATTGTTTCAGGTGCGCCCTCGTGTATCACGCCCAGCTGCACGGTCTGGCCTGGCAGGGCGTTCACCTCAAGCCAGGCGTTGAGCGCGTCGGTCCCTGTCAATTTGGTGCCGTTGACGGAGACTATGAGGTCTCCTCCTATCTGGTATGTGGTCCCTTCCACCGTGATGGTCCGAGCCCCTCCGATGAGCCCTGCCTGGGCCGCGGGGCCCCCTGCCGCCACCGACTCTACCAGAACGCCGTAGGTCACGTTTGAGCCGATGGCCTGGGCGAGCTGATAAGTCATGTCCGCGCTGGCCGATATCCCAAGGTACGGGTGGAGGGTGTAGTTCCCGGTGGTCACCAGCGACGGGAGCTCGCGTGATATTGTGCTGGCAGGTATGGCGAACCCCAGGCCCTGTGAGTTGGTCACCGCAGCTGTGGTGATCCCTACGACCTCGCCCGCAGAGTTCAGCAGGGGCCCACCAGAGTTGCCTGGATTGATCGCGGCGCTGAACTGTATCACGTCAGGGATGGTCACCCCTGTCGTCGACTCAGTGATGGTCCTCCCTGTCTGGCTCACGATCCCCTCGGTCATCGACCCGGAGAGTCCCAGAGGACTCCCGATGGCGTACACCTGTTCTCCAACCGCCACGGCGTCAGGGGATCCAAGGATTCTCACGGGGTGGAATTCGCTTGCCGGGGCGATGGCTTGCAGGACCGCGAGGTCCCTGTACGGGTCGGTCCCCTTGACCTGGGCAGGGTAGGAGTTGCCGTCGGAGAATGTGACCGTGATGTTGGTGTCCCCGCTGATCACGTGGTTGTTGGTGACGATGTAGGGGGTGCCCTGGTACTCGACGACGAACCCGGAGCCCTGCACGCTCTCGAGCGAAGAGATTTGCCCGAAGAAGCTGTTCTGGGTAACCAGCGCGTAGCTTTGGATGGTCACCACGCTGACGCTGAGGTTCGCATAAAGCTCTTCCGCCCCGGAGAAGGACTGGTTCGACTGGCCCGAGGCCGCGGCGAGCTGGCTCTCGAGCGCTTGGTTGTCGGCCTTGAGGCTCGCGACCTCCGCCCGGAGGCTGCTCAGCTGCGGAGCCTGGCCATGGCCGCTGGTCGCCTCGTAGTAGGCTGCAAAGGAGACAGCGAGCAGAGCGGCGATCAACACGGCGGTCAGCCGCCACTTCGGACGAGGCGCCTCGACTTCCACATGTGTGTGCCTGCGGCTCCCGTATTTACTCGATTTCCGGAATCGTTCCCGAATCAATGCCGAATCCTTCGCAGGTCTCACCACAAAGAGCGTGGTCGTGCAGCATGTCATAGAGCAGTCTATAGTTACTATAGACCACGTTGAAATACGAAGGCGTCGGACTCGGAGGGAATGGCGACCACCCTGGAGCTTCCAAGAGCAAGCGTCACGGCTCAGGTCAGCGTTGTAGCCGTCTCGGCTGCCCTCTTCGCTCTGGCCAAGGGGATCACGGCCTACATACGCACCCCGTGGGGGGTAGGTCAGTTGTTCATCGCGTCGTTCATCCCCGTGTACTTCGCTGTCACATCGGACGCCATCCCGGCGGCTCTGGGTGCAGGGATAGGCTCCTTCCTGGGCGACCTCTTCTTCTTGGTCCCGCTCGGCGCCACGACCCCCTTCTTCGCGCTGACGGTCGGCGCCCCCGCGAACTTCGTCGCCACCCTGCTCCTCGCGGTCTTCGTAAAGAAGTACAGGTCATGGTCGTCGTTCGTGGCAGCCACCGTCTGCTTCCTAACCCTTGGCAACTTCATGGCAGGGGCCCTGCTCTGGTGGCTGGCCCCCCTCCCGTCGGTCAGCCTCATCTTGGGCTTCACTGTCTACTGGGACATGACCGCGATACCCGCGATACTCATCGGCGTCCCGGCACTCGTCAGGGCCACGAGCCCCATAATCGGGCGCTCTAAGATGCTCAGGTACGTCCCGGACTGGTCCGGGGTCGGGAGGAGGCAGATGGCCTGGTCCTTGGTCTTCTCTTTGGTCTTCGTCGGGTTCGGGGGTGCCATATTCCTCCTGGCGCCATCGACCCTCAGCGGGTGGCCCGGACTGGCCACCTACTTCGCGATTGCTGGCGTGGCCGTGGTGATCTTCGGCCCCCTGGCGAGCCTCCTCACAGGGAAGAGGCTGGGGGCGACCAGGACTGCGGCTTAACCCCTCAGTCGCCTTCGCGCCTTCGGCGATAACCAACTTCTTCGAGGTCAGTTACGGTGCCTCGGGGGAAGCCATCGGGGCCACCGGTGGGGGGTATATCCTCTCGAAGGGGACCGTCTCCAGCGCAGAAGCTGCAGAGGGGGGCGGGGTCACGACCGTTGTGAACGGGGACGCGTCTTACGACGCCCGCACCACCCGCAGGGCGGTCGAGCTCCTCCTGGCTGCGTCAGGGAAGGCAGGCATCTCTCTGCGCATCGACCAGACGGTGGATACCCCCATAGGGGGCGGGTTCGGGTCAAGCGCTGCGGCGGCAACCTCGGCAGTCTATGCGGCTGCCGAAGCAGCCGGCATACATGAGCCGAAGCGGGTCCTCGCCCTCTCCGCCCACAGGGCAGAGGTCATCGAACAGACCGGGCTGGGGACCGTGTCTGTCGTGTACGACTTCGTGGGTGCCGGAACCATAACTGTCCCCGGGGAGCCCGGGGCGTCGCGCTTCGTCGCCGTGAGTGTCCCCGCCCGGACGAAGATAGTCACCGGATACATCGCCCCCTTCGACAAGAAGGACGCCCTCTCCTCCAGGGCCGTCAGCGACAGGATCAACTCGCTGGGGCGCTCGTCCTTGTCCGCGTTCCTGGCGGAGCCGACTTTGGACGTCCTCGCATCGGAGGGGGAGCGATTCTCGAAGGGGCTCGGCCTAGAGTCCCCTGAAGTGAAGAAGCTCATCGCCGCAGCCAAGGCTGCAGGGGCGAAGTACGCGAGCCAGAACATGATCGGGTATTCCGTGCACTGCGTCACGGATGCGGAAGGGGCGGACAGGGTATCAGCCGCGCTGCGACGGGTCGGCCCGGGGGTGAGGGTGGACGTCTTCGACGTGGGCGCTCAGAAGGCCGGCCTCGTGGACGCTAGCCGCAGGTGACCAGTTCCTTGGTGAACCTGGTGAGGAGCTCGGGCTTCTTGTCGACCCTGAGGGTGTCTTCTATCCTGATCCCGTACTTCCCGACGAAGTACACGCCAGGTTCGTCTGTGATGACGTCGTTCTTCCCGAGCTTTACCTCGTTCCCATGGAATATTCCCGGAGACTCGTGTATGTCGATGCCGACGCCGTGCCCCACGCTGTGGTTCAGGTACCTGTCCATCCTGTGCTTGCGGAGAACGCCCACAGCGGCGTCGTGCACAGCGCCGCACGCCGCCCCGTCCCTAACTGCTTCGATGGCTGCCTGCTGGGCCTCCTTCACCACGGCATAGGCCTTCCTCATCTCTGAGGTGACGCTCCCGACGGCGAAGGTCCTCGTCTCGTCAGAGTTGTACCCTTCGTATCTGAAGAAAAGGTCGGCCACGACGAAGTCGCCGCGCTTCACCTCCCTCCCAG
>JAJYNM010000026.1 GCA_021786335.1 archaeon | reverse complement strand
AGGGGAACGACTTAAGACATAAAGACGGCCGACCGCACTGCCGCACCTAGTGGCCCTGGTGGTGCAGTTTGGTTAGCATTGGAGGCTGTGGACCTCTCGATCGTGGGTTCAAATCCCACCCAGGGCCCCTTTGAACCCATATGTGGGGTCAAATCCTTCTGGCGATATCAGCTCCCTGCACGATCTCAAAGGTTCCGCTTGACCATAGGAGAGGTCTTCCTCTGCAACGCCTAGAACTGCTTCAAAGTCTCGGTAGTGCCCACGGTTCCCCCGTCCCGGGCTAGTAGGCTCTCGCCAAACTTCGTCACACTCATCGTCTCTCAAGACCCCCGATGGCGAGAACATCCCGAAGGACTGCTAGGGAGGTGGACAGGCCTCCGGCGCCTTCTCCTCCGATGAATTTGACCCCCGAAGAGACACATTGGAACTTTGCCGCCTGGACAGGGCCATCGAGTGCCAGTGGGTCCGTCTGGGGAAGCTCCGCCAGGGAGACCCTGGGGGTCGTATCCACAGTGGCCACCATCCGTATCTTCTTCTTTCTTGTCTTGGTGGCGCCGACGCGGGCCGCTGTGACCTCGGCGATTTCATCCATCCCTTTGACATCCTTCAACGAAAAACTCTTCCCAAGGATGTGGTTGCCAAGTATCACTATCTTGCAAGCCGCATCCACCCCACCGATGTCCATTGATGGGTCTGTTTCCGCGTAGCCCAAGCCCTGCGCTTCGGCCAGAGCTTCGCCCATACTGATCCCCTTCTGCTCCATCCGAGTCAGGACGTACGTCGAGGTGGCGTTCAGCACTCCGTCGATTCGTCTTACCGAGTCCGCTGCTGTACAGGCGTCTGCGAACTCGAGGAATGGGATTCCACCGCCTACACAGGCCCCATACTTCAAGACGAGATCCCGGGCTCTGGCCTTTCCCATCAGGAACGCGTAAGCAACAGCCAGAGGCATCTTGTTAGATGAAACGACGTGCATTCCGGAATTCAGCGCACGACCAATCCTGGAGAGGCCCGGCTCGCCGTCCGTCCCCCCTGCTGAAGCGAGCTCGACAAGTACGTCGGCGTCGACCTCTCGTATCAGTTCGAGGGCCTTCGGTGTCTCAAGCTCCCCCACCCGTCCCGTTCTCCTCTTGGACCTAATCACCTTCGCTAGGTCCACGCCTTCTCGGTTGGAGACCGAGCTTCGGCTATCGGCCACCCCGACCACAAGTACTCGCCCCACCCTCCTATTGATTTCGCCGCGCCTTGCGAGGAGCTGCCTTGCGAGGGTCTGGCCCACGGTCCCGAAGCCCACCAAGACTAGGCGGAGTGCTCTAGCCAAGAAGGCTCCTACTCTGCATCAGTTCTGGGGTCAAGATTGCGGAGCCCGCGGCTTCCCTGACGGCGTTGTGGGAAAGGATGGTAAACCGAAGCGACCTGTCATCCAGGCCCCGCCCGACTCTTCCTGCGACGATGCGCATTCCTGGAACGGTCCCGGCGCTCACACGCCCAGTGACTTGCTCGAAATAGGGATGGTCCTCCAGCGTCTTCACATATGTCTGGCCGACCGTGCCTGTGGCGGCGAGTGCCGCCACTCGTCTCTTTCTCAAGCGGGAGTGCCTTCGCCTCCTCGCAGACGCTGGGCGCGCCTGCGCCCCGGTCGCTCTGTTACCGCCTCGCTCGCGTTGAATACCTTGTCTAGGAAGCTCCTGACAAGGTTAGATTCTTCCTCGATCTCCAGGAGAAACGCGTCGTGCCCATAGTTGGACTGGATCTCGCAGTAGGTCACGTCGACCCCTGCCGACATGCACGCCTCCACGATCTCCTGCGACTGGTAGGGGGGATACAGCCAGTCGGACTTGAAAGCCAGGACCAAGACCTTCGCCTTTATTCCGAGGAAGACCTTCGCGCCATCCCCTGGACCTGTCGCGTCGAAGTGGTCCATGGCCTTTGTAATGTAGAGGTATGAGTTGGCGTCGAACCTCTTGACGAAGTTGCTCCCTTTGTATTCGAGATACCCCTCGACCTCGAATTCGGGACTGAACTTCGTCGGCTTCCTGGCGCCCCTGAGGCGCCTGCCGAACTTCTCCTTCATCGACGTGTCGCTCATGTACGTTATGTGTCCGACCATCCTTGCTATGGCGAGGCCCCTCGCAGGCGGGGCGTGAGGATGGTAGCTCCCGCTCTTCCAGTTGGGGTCTGACATGACCGCCTGGCGACCTACCTCGCTGAGCGCTATCTGCTGCGGCGAGTGCCTGAGCGTCGTTGCTATGGGAATGGCAGACCGTATCCTCTCAGGGTAGGAAGCCATCCATTGCAGGGCCTGCATCCCGCCGCTCGAGCCTCCTATCACCGAAAGGAGCTTCTCGATGCCAAGATGGTCGATCAGATGCCGCTGCGCTTCCACCATGTCCTTTATCGATATGATGGGGAAATCCAACCCGTAAGGCTCTCCAGTGTCGGGGTTCTTTGAGGAGGGCCCGGTGGAACCTCTGCAGCCGCCGAGCACGTTAGAGCATATCACGAAATATCTGTCTGTGTCGAGGGCTCTCCCGGGCCCAATCATCGCATCCCACCAGCCTGCACCCCTGTCCCCTCGGTGCACCCCAGCTGCGTGCGCATCGCCTGAAAGGGCGTGGAGGACTAGAATCGCATTTGACCTGTCTTGGTCCAGCCGGCCGTAGGTTTCGTATGCCAGGGTTATCGGACCAAGGCGCTCGCCGCTTTCAAGCACCATTTCGTGAGGGGGCCGAGCGAACGTGAAGTAATTTGTCTCCACGACCCTTACGCTGCCAGTCCCTTCCATCACGGCTCATCCTCAAGCTTGGAAGGGGCGACGGGTGCCGGAGCGACGGCGCCGTGTCAACGCTGGCATGCCCTTCACCCTGACGCGGCCCTCAGAGCCTGGTCTAGGTCGTCTTTGATGTCCTCGAAGTCCTCCAGCCCGATGGAAAGGCGGATGTAATCTTCGGTGACCCCTGTCTCGGCCTGTTCCTCTTTGGTCAACTGCTGATGGGTCGTAGATGCTGGGTGGATTACGAGGCTCTTGCTATCCCCGATGTTAGCCAGATGAGAGAATAGCTTCACCGAGTTGATGAACTTCTTCCCTGCCTCCAACCCTCCCTTTATCCCGAAGCCTACGAGACCCCCACAATTGCCTCTCAGATACTTGACCGCCAGCTCGTGGCTCGGGTGTTCCTCCAGGCTCGGATAGTTGACCCATGCGACTGCGGGGTGAGCCTTCAAGAAATTCGCGACCTTCTGTGCGTTCTGGGAATGCCTCTCTTGCCTCAGAGGCAGGGTCTCAAGCCCCTGAAGGAACAGAAACGCGTTGAACGGGCTCAAGCAAGCCCCGATGTCCCTGAGCAGTTGGACCCTGACCTTAATGGCGAAGGCCACGTTGCCCAGCCCCGGGACGCTCCCGAAGGCTTCCCAGAACCGCAGCCCGTGGTAGCTTGGGTCTGGCTCCGTGAACTCGGGGAACTTGCCGTTACCCCAGTCGAACTTGCCACCATCGACGATTATCCCCCCTATCGACGTGCCGTGGCCGCCTATCCACTTTGTTGCTGATGTCGTCAGTATGTCGGCGCCGTAGTCGATGGGCCTGACCAAGCCGATGCCAACTGTGTTATCTACAACGAGCGGGATACCCGCCTCGTGCGCTATGGAAGCGAGCGCCTCGAAGTCGGGGACGTCTAGCTTAGGGTTACCGATAGTCTCTGCGTATATGGCCCTTGTCCTGGGTGTGATGGCGTTTCTGAATGCGTCAAGCCTTGTCGAATCGACGAACTTCACGTGTCTTCCCAACTTCGGAAACGTGTAGTGGAGCAGTTCGTAGGTTCCTCCATAGAGGTTGTTCGCCGAGACGATCTCGTCCCCCACCCGCGTGATGGCCAAGAGCGCCAGCGTCTCCGCGGCCTGTCCCGAGGCAGTCGCAAGGGCGCCGGTCCCCCCCTCAATGGCGGCCACCCTCCTCTCGAAAGCGTCGGTCGTCGGATTCATTATCCTGGTGTAGATGTTCCCGAATTCCTTGAGGGCGAACAGGTTCGCCGCATGCTCCGTGTCTCTGAATACGAAGGACGAGGTCTGATAGATTGGAACGGCCCTTGCCCCGGTTGCGGGGTCGGGGGACTCCTGACCGGCGTGAATGGCGGCGGTGTTCAGTCCCGTCTTTGGCATAGGGAAAGTCTGCTATTCACGCTATATAATATACGCTGACACAGATATTCCTATAAGAATAGGCTGTGGATTGACCTGTCCGGGTCAGTAGGAACAGGCCCCGTCCCTCTCTTGATACCCGCCGAAGACCATTACCCGCAGTCCTCAGTGCGCGGGGTTGGGATTCGAACCGGCAGCCCGTAATCACGGACAGAATTACATGTCCGAACCTACAGGTGGACAAAGATGCCGATGGTTTTCTCGACCTTAATCTCCGCCAGGCCCCGGCAGGGTCCCGTCGCCTAAGGGGCCTCGGCGAACCTGAAGCCTGCGGACTCGAGGACGTCCTCGTGGGATCTCGCCATTTCAGATTTCCTAGTGCGGTTCACGTCGACGAATGTGAGCTCTTTCCAGGCCGCCGCTCTTGGGAGCGTTCCCCTGGGTAGGTCGCCACGGAAGATGAACTCTAGGTCCCAGTGGCTCGGAAGGTCTGGGAACCTCTTGGGCGTGTAGACTTCGGACACGACTTTGGGTTCTGAGAGCGCGACATCCTTGAGCTCGAGCTGCTCGCTCAGGACGCGCCTCGCGGCGTCCTGCGGAGACTCCTTCAGGATCAGATGGCAAGAGGGGATCATCCACCCCTTGGAGTGCGCCCCGACTCTCTCTGAATCGAGCCCGCCGATGTGGTCCCAGTTGGCTCCGCTGTCCAAGTGCCCGAGGAGGACGCGGTTCGGGTTTCTTGACTCCGTGAGCACCACGAACGCCGAGAGACACATTCCCCCCTCTGGAACCTCGTGGGTGGTTAGCGGACCTGCAGTACCGCTGGCGTTGAAACGGGCGAACCGTCGATCGGTGGTCATCCTAGCGCGAGACGAACAGGTTGGAGATTAATACTCTCCGTCCAGAGCCGAAGCCTGCGCGTGAATGTGTCATACCCAGGGCCTCGATCAACCCCCCGTGCGGGCGCGGCCAGCTAGCTGGGCAAGACAGACCAGCCTGACCTTGACGATTTGAGCACACGAGGACGAGCTCCAGCGGCGGACGTCTAGGTCCCCCTATAGCAGAAGTATGGATAACCGCCGTTCACCATCCCCACCGCCATGTCTACAATCTTCTCTGAGACCTCCTTCCACCTCGAGTCCCAGTCGATGCCGTCCACCACGAACTCCTTCTCGTCCCCGTACCTCGATGGGATTTGCTTCCAGAGCGCCCGGCCTTGAAACGGTTTAACGATACGCACCTGCCACTTTTCGCACTTCATCTTCCTCCCTTCTGACCTGAAGTGGTGGCAGGATGTGCAATAATTCGACAGCCAGATTATCTCCTTTGTCCGCTTGACAGACTTGCCGATCTCCTCGAGGAGGCGCTCCGACTCCTTTCGTATCATGTCGGCGAGCTCCTTCTGTCCCCGCTCGGTGTTGGTGTAATAGTCTGGGTCCCTAGATAGCGCGAGCCACCAGCTTACGTACTCCTCTGCCTCCTCGCTCAAGGCGAACCACAGCGAGCTCCGCCGCTAATAAACCCGCTCAGCCGCCAGAAAACCGCGGGAACGGATAAATAGAGAACGACCCCAAAAACCACGGTCTGGCACGCAGCGTGCTACGACGGGCGATCTGGACTGGCCCGAAAGGCCGGGATGATGACCTCATTGCTGCGTGCCGGCCAATGACACTGCAAGCCATGCGTGCGGCCCCGTAGGGTCATTCTTCGTTTATGTCCTGATACAGCCTACCCAGCCGTTCGATGGCGGCGGTCACCGTGGTCAGCACCGCTCCGGCCTCCTTCATCTCCGCCATCGCAAGGGCGCCGTCGCCCGCCCTCGCATCCACGGCCCTGACGCAGTCCTCCAGGACGACCACCTTGAACCCCGCACTCAGTGCGTCCAGGGTGCTCTCCTTGACGCAGTAGTCGGTGGCCAGACCCCCGATGTAGATCTCGTCGACCTCGCGCTCCCTCATAGCTGCTTCCAACCCAGTCCCCTGGAAACCGGAGTAGGCCTCCTCCAGTGGGTCGTCCCCCTTGCTGAAGACCGGTGCCCCCGGGGGCACCCGAAGGTTCGGGTGGAACGCCGAACCTCTGCTCCCCTGCACGCAGTGAGGCGGCCAGATTCCCCCGTGGCCCACAAAGGACACGTGGTTCGGTGGGTGCAAGTCCCTCGTGAAGAACACCGGGAGCCCGAACCTCTCGAAGGCATCTATTGCTGTATTGAGGCCATGGATTATCTGGTCCCCGCCCCCGACCGCAAGGGCGCCTCCTGGACAGAAGTCCACCTGGAC
>JAJYNM010000063.1 GCA_021786335.1 archaeon | reverse complement strand
CGGAAGAACCCCGAAAGGGCTCCAAGGTCGGGGGTTCAATTCCCCCCCGGTCCACTTGCTCCTAATCTCTATATTATCCCGATGCATGCCGCCGGAACATGGCCATGGAAGAACCTACGGTCGCGAAGGCGATGTCGCAGACGGTGATGGCAATCGAGCTAAACCTCAGTGCTACAGACTGCGCCAAGGCGATGGCAAAAAAGGGTGTCAGCTGCGCTGTCATCACACAGAGCGGTTCGGCCATCGGGATTGTGACGGAACGAGACCTCGTTTCCAAGGTGCTCGCAGAATCGATAGAAGGGAAGAAAGTGCTCGTACGCGACATTATGTCCACGCCGCTGATTACCATCAGCCCCAACGCTTCCCTGACCGGTGCGGCTGAACTTATGGCCAGGTACCGCGTGAGAAGGCTCGTTGTCGTCGACCAAGTCGGGACTCTCGTTGGGATAATCACGACAGGCGACATCGCCAGGTCGCTGGCCGAGAGGCAAGGGTATCGCGAAGCCACCCTGAACGCCATGGCGCGGTTCAGCGAGGGGAGGCTGGAAAACGGTCCGTACCAGTAGCGTTACTCGACCCGGAGCCTGACCCCTCCGGACCGCGTCGTCCTCAGGGGGATAGTCACTTCGAGGATCCCGTTGTTGTAGGTGGATTTGGCGCCCTTCGGGTCTACTAAGCCTGGGAGGTCGAGCTTCTTGTAGTACCTCCTGTTCTCGCTTTCTACCGAAATCACTACTGAGTTTTCGTCCACCGTGACGTTGATGTCTTCTTTCCGTACCCCTGGCATCTCAGCTATGACCCTGACATCCCTGTCTGAAGTGACGATGTCTACGAGGGGCTCGCGCTTGTCTTGGATGGACTTCCAGGCCTTTCCTTCTTTACGACTCACGTTCCCGAACTCCCTCACCACCGGCTTCCCGTCTGGTCCGATTGTCACGGAGTATCCGTATACAAACGGACCGATCTCCTTCCTTACTCCCCCTTCGGGTGTCTTCGACTCCCTCACGAGGTTCTTTGGAAGCTCTTTCTCGAGGTCCTTGAACTCGACCGAGAAAGCCCTCTCCATCTCCCTCATCATCTCGTCGATGTCAGGTAGCCCCCACAGGCCGAAGGAAGACCTGCGCCTCCTGTGGATGCCCCAGTCATCTTCATCTCCGTCTTCCATGCTTTTTTCGAGCGACCCGTGGATGGATTTAATCCTTTCAGAGAGCCTAGTCCCGTCGGGCCAGAGGGCGGCAGCTGCACAAAGACTTTTACAGCCGCGGCATGTTTGAAAAAATAGAATGTCGGCTGCGTTGTATGCGAAGATGACCGCACTCTTCTTCGTACTCACAGCGTTGCTAATGGTCATCGGGTACCTCGTAGGGTGGTACTTCTTCGGTGACCCTGTGCCATTTGTAGGTCTGGCACTGGTCCTTGCCGCCGCAGTCAACTTCGTTTCATACTACTACAGCGACGCACTCGTACTCAGGATGAGCAAGGTCAAGGTCGTTCAGGAGAGCGAATATCCGACCCTGTTCAGGATTGTGAAGAATGTCGCCCAGAAGGCAAACATCCCAATGCCAAGGGTAGGTGTAGTCGACTCACCTCAGCCTAACGCCTTCGCGACGGGGAGGGGGCCGACTAGGGCCGTGGTATGCGCCACGTCCAGCATCCTCCAGACGCTCACCCCTGACGAGCTGGAGGCAGTCATCGGTCACGAGATAGGGCACGTGGTACACCGCGATGTCCTGATGTCGAGCGTGGCGGCTACGATGGCCGGGGCAATCTCGTACATAGGGCAAATCGCGATGTTCTCCATGATCTTCGGGGGCGGAGGGAGGAACAGGAACGGTGGGTCCCCATTCGCCCTGTTGGCCATAATACTGGTACCGCTGGGGGCCACCTTCGTACAGCTCGGCATCAGCAGGAACGATGAGTATAGCGCTGACGAATATGGCGCGAAGCTCACGAAGAACCCTGCCGGGCTGGTGACAGCGCTAGAGAAGATCACTGCCAAGGCGCAGACGAGGCCCATCGCCACGCGTGCCTCGAAGGCGCCCTCAGCAGCGACTGCCTCTCTCTGGATCGTCAACCCGTTCCGCGGGAACTCGCTGGCTGAGATGTTCTCCACCCATCCTTCTCTGCCTCACAGGGTAGAAAGGCTTAGGAAGATTGGCCGAGAAATGAACGTCTACGTCCCCTAGCCAAGCAGGAGTCGCGCCAGGGCGAGGACGGCGCCCATCTCCAGCACGTCGTCCTCCCTCGTTTGGGTCTTGGGGGCCTGCTCGGAGGGAGTCTGTGGGACACCAATAGAAATGGAAAGAGACGGAAGAAGCACGGTTGGGAAAAGTGGAGGGGAGTAGCTTAACTGCTGTGACTGAGAGGGGGGTGGGGGAGTCAGCGCTGCGGCAGTCGAGGCCTGAACTGCGGTAGGCTCCCTGCTTAAAGCAGGCTGCGGCTGTGCACTCTGCATGATTCTCCTGGATGCCTCCCTCGCCGGCTCTGGGGGTGGCCGCGGGCTTGGACGCGAAGAAGCCAGAAGCGCGGGGATTACCATGAGGAATCCGAAGACCGACAGCAGGTAGAAGCCTGCGAAGATTCCTGCGATTATGAGGAACAGGCCGAATATCAGCAGGTTCCTGTTCATGGCAGAAGGAAGAGCATGGGCTGGGTTTTAAGGATTGAAGTGGGCCGGGGCGGAGTTGAACCGCCGACCTTGGCGCTCTCTGATTCGCCGTCTCCTGCTAGCAAGTGTCAGAGCCTTACGGGTTTCAGCCTGACGTCCTAACCATGCTAGACGACCGGCCCCTGATTAGACCGCCTTCGAACCTGCCTTTTATCCTTAGCATACTTGGCCAGGCAACTGGAACCGTGGGCCGTTCGCCGATTGACGAGAATTCCTCAGGCAGCGTTCAATCGATTAAATAGCCAGACAGAAGGACGAGGCCTAAGGATGACATTGAATTCCGAACTCCAGGGGTTCCACAAGCTCTCCATGGGAGAGAGGAGAGAGCTGCTGAAGAATGCTGTGGGGCTAACTGATGAAGAAGTCAACATGGTGGCCGGGACGGGATCGCTCCCTCCTGAGACCGCGGACCACATGATTGAGAACGTAGTGGGCGGATACACGTATCCCCTCGGGATAGCCACCAACTTCCGCATCAATGGTAAGGATTATTTGATCCCTATGGCTCTGGAAGAACCTTCAGTCGTGGCTGCGGCTAGCAACGCCGCCAAGATGGCGAGGGTGAAGGGGGGGTTCAAGGTGACGAACACCGGCCCCGTGATGATTGGTCAGGTGCAGGTGGTCAACGTCCCGAAGCCAGAAGAGGCCAAAGCGCGTTTGCTCTCAGGGAAGGCGGACATCTTGAAGAAGGCGAACGAACAGGACCCGATGCTCGTCTCACTCGGCGGAGGGGCCAAGGACCTCAACGTCAAGGTGCTTCCCAGCATCAAGGGACCAATGGTTGTCGCTGAACTCATAGTGAACACCGGGGACGCCATGGGCGCAAATGCTGTCAACACCATGGCGGAAGCGGTAGCCCCCATGGTGGAAGAGATCACTGGAGGGAGGGTGTTCCTCAGAATCATCTCGAACCTGGCCGACAGGAGGCTGGTCAGGGCAACTGCAGTCTTCGACAAAGAGGCAATCGGAGGGGAAGACGTGGTAGACGGCGTGGTCTACGCGTATGCTTTCGCAGACGCAGACCCCTACAGGTGCGCCACTCATAACAAGGGGGTTATGAACGGCGTAGTAGCGGTTGGGATAGCCTGCGGGCAGGACATCAGGGCGCTGGAAGCCGGCGCGCACAGCTACGCCTCAAGGACCGGCAAGTACAAGCCAATCACGACGTGGGAGAAGAATACCGACGGGGACCTCGTCGGGACCCTCGAGATGCCGATGGCCGTGGGACTGGTGGGCGGCGCGGCGAAGACACACCCGACTGCGCGGGTGAACATCAAGATACTTGGCGCAAAGACCGCCACAGAGTTGGCCGAGGTCCTTGGGGCCGTCGGCCTCGCCCAGAACTTCGCCGCCCTGCGGGCTTTGGCCAGCGAAGGAATCCAGAGGGGGCACATGAAGTTGCATGCACACAACGTCGCCTCCTCTGCCGGAGCCACAGGAGACCTGATTGACATCGTGGCTGCGAAGCTGGTCGAAGAAAGGAAGGTCAGATTCGACAGAGCAAAAGAGCTGGTCGAAGAGTACAGAAAGAAGAGCGCCTAACCTCAGGACTCATCCAAGTCACCTCTGTGAATCTCTCGAATGGCCTTCGGTTTGAAGGTGAGTCTCGCCTCACAGGCCTGCGAATCCGTCCCGGGAGAAGGAGCGCTGAACGCGTCTGCACGTAAATCAACATGTTTTGGAGACGCTCCAAGAGTCTGACGGAGTGAACTGTGGGCCTAGGAAAGTCCTATAAGCGGAACGGCTCGGCCGCGCCGGAGTTGCAGGGTTCACCCAGGCACCCTGAATCGGTGCTGCCGCGGAGCAAATATCTCCTAGCTGTTGCAACCGTGGTCTTCGTCGTGGGGTCCCTTGAGGCGGCGGACTTCGTCAACATACCCTTCGGCCCTTGGTTCTCCTTCGTCACGGGCTCAATCCTCTCCCCTGCGACCCTGACCACCTTCATGACAAAGTACGGTTACGCCAGCCTGTTCGGCCTCATGGCGCTAGAAAGCGCGTCCCTCCCTGTCCCCAGCGAGGTAGTCCTTCCCCTGGCAGGCTACTTCGTTCGGACAGGCGTGCTGAACTTCTGGGTGGCGGTGGGCGTCAGCACTGTAGCGAGCCTTGCGGGGGCGCTCCTAGATTACCTCCTGGCCATCTGGCTGGGGAGGCCTTTTGTGGTCGGACTGCTGAGGCTCTTCAGGTTGCATAGGGACGTCCTAGACAGGGCAGAGGGATGGTTCGGACGTTCGGCCCAGTGGACGGTCTTCGCTGCCAGGTTCATACCAGGGCTGCGGACAGTCATCTCTCTGCCAGCGGGCCTATTCGAGATGAAGCTCTCCCGCTTCGTAGCGATGACCGTCGCAGGGTGCTTCCTGTGGTCCGTCGTCCTGATTTACGCAGGCTACCTAGCTGGGGCGGTCACAGGGAGCACCTTCGCGTCGTCGTCTGCGGTGGTGGACGGGCTTTCGGGGATCCTCGCAGCCATTTCTGCGGTCTACATAGGTTTCTACTTCTATTCAGGACTCCACATCAAGGAAGGGATTGCAGGTCCATCATCGGGACCCTGACGCCTTTGGCCTTCGCTGTCTTCATCGCCTCTTCGTACCCTGCGTCCACATGCCTTGCCACCCCTAAGCCCGGGTCGTTTGTGAGCGCCCTCTCGATCCTGGCGTCTGCTTCATGGGTGCCGTCGCACAAGACCGCCAGGCCCGCGTGAATCGAATACCCTATCCCGACGCCGCCGCCGTGGTGGACTGACACCCAGGACGAGCCAGACACGGCGTTGAGCAGCGCGTTGAGGATAGGCCAATCTGCGATGGCGTCAGACCCGTCTTTCATACCTTCGGTCTCGCGGTAGGGTGACGCTACGGAACCTGAATCAAGGTGGTCCCTTCCGATAATCACAGGGGCTGAGATTTTACCGGCCCTCACCATGCCATTGATTATCTTGCCGAACCTCGCCCTCTCGCCGTACCCCAGCCAGCATACCCGGGCCGGGAGGCCCTGGAAACGGACCATGTCGTGGGCCTTCTGTATCCATCTTACGAGCGATTGGTTGTCGGAGAACTCTCTGATTACAGCCTCGTCGGTGGCAAAGATGTCTTCCGGGTCGCCTGATAATGCAACCCAACGGAATGGCCCTCTCCCCTCACAGAAGAGAGGCCTGATGTATTCAGGAACGAATCCGGGTATCCTGAACGCGCCTTCGACCCCTGCCTCCTGCGCCATCTTCCTGATGTTGTTTCCATACTCGAACGCTATGGCGCCATTCTCCTGGAACTTCAGCATGGCCCTGACGTGCTTGGCGATGGACTTCATTGAGCGGTCAAGATATGACTTGGGGTCTGATACCCTCAACGACTCCGCTTCCTTCACACCTAGGCCCTCCGGTATATACCCGGCCAGCGGGTCGTGGGCTGCCGTCTGGTCCGTGAGGACATCAGGCTTGAAGCTCGACCGCAGCAGCTCAGGGAAGACTTCCGCAGCGTTACCGAGCAAGGCAACCGAGAGAGGCTCTCCGCGTTCGGCTGCTCCTCGGACCAGACCGAGCGCTTCCTTGACGCTTTCTGTCATGACGTCACAGTATTCCTTGTCGAGGCGGCGCTCTATCGCCCTCCTGTCCGCTTCCACCACCAGGGCCACCCCGTCGTTCATGGTCACGGCCAGAGGCTGAGCCCCACCCATCTCTCCCAGCCCAGCCGTCAGCGTGACCTTGCCTTTGAGGGAGCCGCCGAAGTGCTTGCTGGCCACAGCCGCGAGGGTTTCATAGGTCCCCTGGAGTATCCCCTGGGTTCCGATGTACATCCAACTCCCGGCGGTCATCTGGCCGAACATGGTGAGTCCTCGTTCTTCTAGCTCCCTGAAGTAGGCC
>JAJYNM010000068.1 GCA_021786335.1 archaeon | reverse complement strand
GGCCCGAGAGGGGTTCTTCTAGGAGATGGATTCCGAATCCACAAACGATATTTAAGAAGTAAGACGAGTCGGAAAAGTTTGAAGGTAAAATTGACGTCGCAGAGGAGGGGCGTTTCCGAGCTCGTCGGCTCCCTCCTTGCGATAGCCATCACCATCATCGCGGGCGCGGCCGTCTTCGGGTACGTCAACACCCAGGCAGGAGTGTCAGAGCGGCAGCTTGGCTCCGGCGTCGGATCCACCGTGAATTACCTCCAAGAAAGGTTCGTCGTGGTGGACATGTACTTCGTATCTTCTTCTCAGGTGACGGTCTACCTCTACAACAACGGGAACATCGCCCTCTCCCCCGTCGAGATCCTGCTCTACAACTCGGGGAGGACCCTCTACCTGACTTACACTGCATCTACCGTCGCCTACACGACGCCTAGCTGCGGCTCCGTCACAGCTACCACCTCATACGAGAACCCCCTCCTGTGGAGCTCGTCCACCAGTTCCGGGCTCGCAATTTCGAAGCAGGCCTTCCAGGCGATTACCCTCGCCCTTCCAACCTGTTCAGGCGCGTCGTTTTCCTCTGGAACGACCTACGTGGTCGACGTGGTGGGCCTCTATGGGAACAGCGTGACCTACTACCAGACGATGTGATGACATGATAATCGACAAGAAGCCTTTGGCCAGACGCCGCGGGATATCAGGGATCATTGCAGCCGTCATGCTCTTCGCGATGCTGTTCAGCGTCGGTACGTCGTACTTCCTCTTCGTCAACAACAACAATCTCCTTTACAGCCAGGCGGCTTCGGCGCGCAACTCCGCGACCCAGAACGCGCTGGCCGAAAGCGCGCTCGTCTCAGCGTCGGCAGCCGGAGGGACATCGGTCATAACCTTCACCGTCGACAATACGGGCGGCGTGGCCCTGAACATAACCTCGTTCTTCCTGACCTCTAGCAGCAACAGCCTGGAGTTCTGCCAGCATGGTTCATCCAGCCCATGCCCCACGCTCCCTGTGGTTGTCAGCGTGGGAGCGACTTCAAACGCGATCAGCACCGGCACGACGTACGCAAGCCCGACTACGTACACCCTCAGGGTGGTGACGCAGCGCGGGAACGTCTTCACTACGACCTACCCTCCGACGGCCACCTCCCTTGCCGCCCAGGCGCTGTCCAGCGGCGCCATCGGGGACCTGTACATGAAACTCGGCACGTTCACCTGGTACACGGTGTCATCTTGCGGCAGCGGCAACTACTGCCTAAACAACCAAGGGCTCGGCTTCTCCATGCCTACGAGCGAGAGCGCCTGCAACACTTGTTACACCGCCTTCTCCGTGAGCATAACCGACCTGAACCCGGCTCAGTACAATATCACGCTCGACGAGTACAGCCAGTTGCTGTTGTTCTGGGGCCATGGCTCCAGCTTCAGGAACCAACCGTGGTACATAATTAGCAACTCCTCGAACACAATCTCGAGCACTTACTCGCCTGTCACGCTATTCTACAATCAGCCGGTCACGCTGCTGTTCGGGTCAAGCACCCCGGGGAGCTTCAGCCTGCAGTCCCTTAGCGGCAGCAACGCTCCGACCGCCGGCTCCGTCGCGTCGGTTTTCATAGTCTCGCACGGGTGGAAGAACATCCAGTTTTCAAAACAGGCCATCAGCAACTCAAACTATGGCCAGAACTCCCCCTACGTCTCGATCCTCTTCTATTAGTGGTGGAAAATGTTCGGCTCCAAGAAAGACCCCACCAAAGATTCGAAGGACGCCAAGGGACCGGCCATCCGCTACCCGCCTATGGGGGCGCCTGTCCCGCCGTCATGGAAGGAAGTGGAGAGGTACGCCCTCAACGCGCCCTTCGCCTATGCCGTGATAGCCGAGG
This sequence comes from archaeon, assembly GCA_021786335.1. The sequence continues at coordinate 4,686 of JAJYNM010000068.1, read as the reverse complement.
ACCCTGCCACCACGACGAAGAAGTACTTCATCGACGAGGTGAGCCTCACCCCTCGGGAGGGCCAGATCTACACCTACATCCTGGACACGCTTGAGAGCGAGCTCACCGTCCCCCGCGGCGAGATCGACCCCAAGTCGTACTTCAGGGACCAGGCGAAGCGCATAGTCGTGAAGTACGGCATCAAGGCCTCGCAGCTCGCGTGGCCGAAGATCCTCTACTTCGCCGAAAGGGACCTGGTCGGCTTCGGCATCCTCGACGGCCTCATGCGCGACGTGAACATAGAAGACATCTCCGCCGACGGCCTGAAGAAGCCGATATTCGTGTACCAGCGCAAGTACGAGAGCATCGAGACCAACATCTCCTTCGCCGACGACGTGCCGCTTGACAACCTGATCTCCCGCCTCGCCCACATGGCAGGGAAGCACATCTCCACCGCGTTCCCCATCGTCCAGGGGACCCTGCCGGGGAGGCACAGGCTCTCCGCCACATTCCGGCGGGAGGTCTCTCCCTTCGGTGGCAGCTTTACGGTGAGGAAGTTCAGGGAGGACCCGGTCACCATCACGGACCTCATCAACATGAACGTCATCGACCAGAACATAGCCGCCTATGTCTGGCTCCTGATGGAGAACAGGTCGCCAGCCCTCGTTGTCGGCTCAACCGGGAGCGGCAAGACGACCCTCATGAACGCTCTGCTGACATTTACGCGGATGAACAACAAGATCGTGACCATCGAGGAAGTCCAAGAAGCGAACCTCCCCCACTCGAACTGGACCGCCCTTCTCTCGAGGGAGAGCTACGGGGTAGTGGAGGATAGCGGGCGGGAGATCGGCCTCTTCGACCTCGTGAAGACAGCCATGAGGATGCGGCCCGACATACTCGTCGTAGGAGAGGTGAGGGGAGAAGAGGCGTATGTGCTCTTCCAAGGACTGGCTACCGGCCACGGGGGCATCTCGACAGTCCACGCAGACGATGTCTCCTCTGCCATCCAGAGGCTCACATCGAAGCCGATGGACGTCCCTCCCGCCTTCATCCCCTTCCTCGACCTCGTGTTCACCGTGAGGAGGATCGCGATCCCGACCCCGGACGGGGGCTTCAGGAACGTCAGGCGGGTCCTCTCTGTGGACGAGGTCGTGTCCGTGGGGAACTACGTCAAGATGTTCAGGTGGGACCCGGCCACGGACAAGCACGTGCCCTCCCCCCTGAAGAACAGCGTGAAGCTTGCCAGGCTGGCCAAGGACCTGGGGATGACGCATGCGGAGCTCGCTGACGAGGTCGGCCGGCGCGCCTCGGTGCTCAAGTGGATACAGCAGAGGGGGATAAGGAACTTCAGGGAGGTCTCCTCTATCCTCGAGGAGTACAGGACCGACCCCAAAGGCATGACGGAACGCGCCTTCAAGGAGCTGGGCCTGATCCGCGTCACCACCGAGGGCGAGGCGTAGGAATCAGACATGGCCCAGATGGCGGTCACCGAGGTCAAGCCGAGCGACGGGCAGAAGCTCACCCTCACCGACAGGATCTCCGCCTTCTCGCTGAGGATCTTCGGCCGCCCCGCCCGGCGCATATCGAAGAGCATGCCGGGCCTCAGAGAGGACATCCTGAAGTCCAACCTCAGGACGACCCCGGACGCCCTCGTCTCCCTGGCGCTCTTCTCTTTCACGATGACCGGCGTGGTGGCCGCGGCCTTGGTCGTGGTCGCCTTCGCGACCGGCTTCCTGCTACTTGCGTTGGCGGTGGTGGCCCTGCCGTTTGCGCTCCTGCTCGGCCTCAACGCCCCCAAGATCAGCCAATCTACCCGGGCCTCCGCCCTCGAGAACGAGCTCCCGTTCCTGGTCGGCTACATGGAAGTCCTCGCCGGGGGAGGCGTGTCTCCCGTCGCGACGCTAAAGCGCATCGCCAAGATGGAGAAGCTCCTCCCCGCCTCCTCCAAGGAGGCGAAGCTGATCCTCGTCGACACGGACGTCTTCGGGGTGGACCCTATCACGGCGCTCGAAAAGGCCGCCGACCACAACCCCAACAAGACGTTCCGAGAGTTCCTATACGGCTACACCACCGTGCTGAAGACCGGGGGGGACGCCCAGACCTACGTCAACTCCAAGCTCAAGGAGACGATGGACGCCCGCAGCCTGAAGATCAGGAGGACCTCGGACACGATAGGGACCATGGCCGAGGCCTACATCACCGTCACGGCCGTGCTCGGCATCAGCCTTTTCACCCTGTACCAGGTCCAGGCGATAGTCTCCCACAACAACGCCGGCATCACGAGCCTCCTGATGTTCTCCTTCGTCCTCGTCCCGATCATCTCTGCTATGTTCGTCTGGCTCCTGGACGGGCTCGGGACGAAGCAGCCCTACACCGACTACCGGCCCTACAAGATATTCGGCGTCTTCGCCCCGCTAGGCGCGGCCCTGTTCTTCGTGCCGTTGCCGCTGAACCTCGTCTTGAGGTCGACGATCTCCCTGCTTACTGCCGTCGTTGTCCCGGCCGTCTTCGCGATCAGATACTCGCGCGAGAGGTACGGGCTGGAGACCAAACTCCCTGACTTCATCAGGGACGTGGCGGAGAGCAGGAAGATCGGCCTCTCTCCGGAGGCGAGCATAGAGACCCTCGAGGTCAAGAGCTACGGGCGGCTGTCCAAGCCTGTCGAGAAGATGGGGGCCCAGCTCTCATGGGGGCTGACCCTCTCGAAGGTCGTCACCACGTTCATCGGGAGCGTGAACAGCTGGCTCACCAAGGTGGTGGGGTCGCTCATGCTAGAAGTCGTAGACGTGGGCGGCGGAACGGTGAGGAGCTTCTCGGAGATGGCAGATTTCACGCGCAGGATAAACGACCTTGAGGCGGAGAAGCGGTCGGCCCTCCGCCCCTACATATTCGTGACTTACATGGCCGGGATCATGATCGTCATGACGACCTTCCTGATGGTCTACTTCCTCAAGGAGACGACTCTCACCCCCGGCACCCTCGCGCAGTCGACCGTCAGCTCAGGGACAGTCGACCTGCTCCTCGTCTCCGCGCTCTTCGAGAGCTTCGTGGTCGGCCTCGTGGCCGGGAAGATGGGAGAGGGGGCCCTGTCCGACGGGTTCAAGCACTCGATGGTACTCGTCATCATAAGCGTGGTCACAGTCTACGTCGCGGCCCTGTTCATCAAGATACCGTTGTGAGAAGAGTTGTCGAACCACCAACCTCGAAGCGGCTCGGCTCCGACCTGCAATCTGGAGCGTGTGTCTGTGAAGCCTAAATACGGAAAGGAGGGGGAAAAGTCAGGATGACCTTGCGCAGAGGCGCCTCCCTGCTCGTGCTTTCGCTCTTCATACTTTCAGGCCTGACCGCCGTCACCCTGGCAGGCTCCCAGGGCGCGAGCGCGGCGGCCCAGGCGCGGTCGATCTCGATTACCCCGCTCCCCTCCGACCTCCCCACCAGCTCGAGCGGCGTCTCCACCTTCCAGGCTCTGGTCGTCTCGATCGTGGATGCCAAGGGGAACCCGCTCGTCCTCACCAACGCCACCACCGTCTACCTCTCGTCTTCCCAGTCGGCCGTGCTTTCGGTGCAGGCCACGGTGACCGTGCCGGCAGGAGCCCAATACGCCCTGGCCGACGTCTACACCACCGCGACCCCCGGAAACAGCACGGTCACAGCCGTCGCCCCAGGGTTCAACTCCGCTTCGACCGAATTCGAGACCTCGATAGCCAGAGGATACCCCACGCAGCTGCGGCTCTTTCCGCTCCCGAGCCGCTTCCATGCGGGCAGCCCGAGCAGCGGGGCCACCTTCGCGGCCGTAGTCGCAGACGCGGCGGGCCTGCCTGCGAGGACGATCCAGGCCACCCCGGTCAACGTGACTTCCTCGGATACCTCCATACTCACGGTCAGCGGCGCCACGATCCCTGTCAACCAGACCGTAGGATACGGCACCATGACGGTGTCAGGGGCGGCCGGCTTCGCAACGATAACGGCCTCTGCTTCGGGGCTCGTGTCTTCGTCTGCGGTCGTCAGCGTGCAGGCGAACTCGTCCAGCCCGGTGGCCCTCTCGATAGCCCCCCCTCCCACCAGCCTTCCCGCCGACGGAGGGACCTACAACGTGATGACGGTCACCCTGCTCGACAACAAGAGCCGCCCGGCCGTCGCCACGGCCCCCGTCCAGATCTTCCTCACCTCGTCCAGGACGTACATAGCCACTGTCCCTGAGGTCGTCACGATCTCCCAGGGCTCGTCTTCCGTCACCGTCCCCGTCTCCACCCTGTCGGCGTCAGGCTCCACCTTCATCACCGCGTCCGCCCCGAATTTCGTCTCCTCCTCGGCTGAAGTCAACACAGTGAGCATCCCTCCCGTCCAGCTTGGGATGCGCCTCGCGGACGCCAGCGCCCTCGTCTCTCCGCATTCGAACATCCTCACCCTGGTGGTCCAGCTCCAGGACTCGCAGGGCATCCCCTCCGTGGCAAGAGCCCCAGCCAGGGTAATCATCTCATTCTCCAACAGCACCCTCCTGCAGGCACCTATCACCCTGACCATACCGAAAGGGTCTGACCTCGTCTACACCAACGTGACGCTTTCCCAGGCGACGAGAGGGACTTTCGCGGCCATCTCCAACGGACTCGCTTCGACCACCGCCCAGTTCAAGGCGGCGCCTCTTCCCGTCACCGAGACGTTCGTCGCCAGCCCGCTGACGGTGCAGTTGGGGCAGACCACCTCCAT
>JAJYNM010000048.1 GCA_021786335.1 archaeon | reverse complement strand
GGGGCCGGGGAGGGGGGAGGCCGGCCTCATCGCAGTCTCAGGGCCGCTCGGGGAAGAGCGCTTCGGTTCCCGCAAAGCCCCGCCTTGCAGCAAGACGATGGTGCCAAAGACATCCGGTATAGCCGCTGGCCCGCGTTTGAACCCATCTCATGGCAATCCAGTTTCAGCAGAAACAAAAGAACAGCTGACACAACAAGGGCTCGTCAGGCCAGGCTCGAGCTCTACAAGACCCCGAAGGTCGCCGTCGAGTCCTTCCCCTTGGCGTCCTCGGAGACGAGGGCCACCCCCTTCTGCAACACCGCAGCTGCGACCGACGCCGCTATGCTCGCGGGGATGCTTCCCATGGTCACGAGATACTTCGCGGCCTCGGTCTTCACCTTGATCCCCTTCATCTCCACCACGAGCTTGTCCCCCGCGACGACCGCCTTTGCTGACGAGCAGAGCTCTGTGACCTCTGTCAGGACGTACTGGATGGCGTCCTCGAGCCCTGACGCCTCGGAGAGCTCTGAGGCCCTGACGAGCTCTGAGCCCGGGGGGACGACCATCAGGACAGGGACCCCGTCCGCCTCTGACACGAGCCTCCTCGGGGCGGCCACGAGCGAGGCGACAGAGGGGAGGTGGGGGTTGGACGCGAGGGGGACGTAGGCGACCGACTCGCCGTCCTTAGGGGGGAGGTAGACCCCCTTCTCACGCGCGTCGAACTCCTCGAGCAGGGCCTCCACGTTCATCACGGAGGCGTGGATGACCCCCCGCACGGCCCCGCTCGGGACCGGGGACTCTGGGAGGGTGATGGCTGCGGAGCCGAGGATGACGCAGGCGACCCCGAGGGCGGCGAAGGGGGCGCTGAAGAGGAAGTAGTAGGAGATGAGCGCCACGACCGCGCCGAAGGCGGCGACGCCCGCCCCGAAGGAGAAGTACCTTACCTTCGCCAATCTCCTACCTCGCCTTTGCCGCGAGCCTGATGTAAGACTCCTTCCTGACGGCCGCTATCAGGGCGAGGCCGACCCCGAGGAGGGACAGAGACACCACTATCGGGTCGAGGCGTATCCCCCAGGGGGTGTAGTTGAGGAGGAGGCCGACCAATGGGACGAGGGCGAGGCTCAGGCCTATCGAGAGGGCGAGGCGCTCGAGGCTGTCGAGGTCCTCCTTCTTGGGGTATAGGGCCTCTATGAGGGTGAAGCCTGGGAAGTAGAGGACCGCGATGGCTCCGAATACGTAGCGGACGTAGACGAACGGCGGGTACTGGGGGATTAGGAAGATGGAAGCTACCGTGGCGGCGAGGTACGCCATCGTCACCCAGAACCACGTCGAGTAGGAGCGGCCGAAGTAGTCGAAGACAGAGGCCGGCGGGGAGGGGTCCGTGAGCGCGACCTTCTTCTCCTCCAGGAGAGAGAAGAGGGCCCTCGAGGCTTCCACGAAGCTCGCCCCTGTCCCCTGCGACGCCCTGGCGAGCGCGTCCTCGACTGACATCTCGTTGGCGAGGGCGGAGCTCAAGACCTCCCTTGCGCGCTGCTCCCTCGGGCTGACCTGGTCGCTCATATCGACGGCCCCGTGACGTTGAGGTAGAGCCAGTTGGAGGTGTAGAAATAGAACGAGCTGGTGTTCGTCTCGTAGATCCAGAGCTCGAAGACGAGGCGGACGTTCGTCCCGTTGTGGTCGAGGCTGAGGGTGATCGGCTCGGTCACGTTCTGGTTGTTGAGCAGGACCATCCCGTAGGAGGTCATGACGGGGGCGTCCAACGGGACGCTCTGGTTAGCGTTGGCGCTGGTGCCTAGCTTCGTGAGGACCTGGTAGTAGGAGACCTCCCCTTCGTGGTTCCCGACGTAGAGGTAGAGGGAGAAGTTCTGCCCCGTGAGGACGCTGGAGGGGTAGTCGGCTATCTTCTGGGTGGGGCCGAGGATCCCCAGCTCCGAGAAGGGCTCGACGTTCCTGTTGGCGAGGTAGTAGCCGGAGACGTTGAAGACGGCGATGAGGACTATGATTCCCACGGCCGCCACCTTCATGTCGTCGTCGATCATGCCTTCTTCACCCTCCAGTCCCTGTGGGTCCTGTACCAGTAGCGCCAGAAGAGGCGCGGGACGTAGAGGTAGGCGAGGACAGCGAGGGCCGCGAGCACCGCCGTCTCTACCACCAGCGAAGCCTGGGCGTCGAAGGTCGCCACCTTGCCCGCCGCCGCCACGGCAGGGGCGGAGCTGATCACCTGCTGGGCCAGGGTGGAGGCCTGGGAGTAGAGGGATTGGGCCTTCGTCGGGCTGGTGGCGTTCAGGGCGTCGGCCTGCTGCATGAGGGCGACGGCGGAGTTGAGCTTGGCCACCAGGGCGGTGACGTTCCCCCCGCTCTGCTCGGCGCTCAGGACAGCGGCGTAGGCCTTCTCGATCTGTGCGGAACTCTGAGCGGAAGTCTGCGCGTGCGAAGGGGCCGAAAATGCCGTCATGGCGAAGATTAGCATAATCAAGACCGCGGCGCTCCCCACGGTTTTACTACAATTCATGCAGCAGAGGACCTGTTTCCATGAAGGTTAAAACCGTGATTGTGATGGCGCTCCGTCGCCGTGAGAGTCCCCGTGAGCGGGGTTTAAGTGGAGTGAGGAGAGTCTGAATCCATAGATGGCTGGGCAGGGAGGGGAAGCTACAGTATACAGCATAGTCTTTCCGATGACGATTGCCACGGCTGTTTCCCTGGCACTCTACTACCAACAGGCGTTCCTGCTCCTGCTGAAGGTGGGCGAAGTGGTCAATGGGGTCTTCGACACAAGCGTCCCCGCATTCCCGCTGGCTGGCATGCTATTCGTTGTGATGTTCATAGGCCTCAGGCGAGACGAGTTCTTTCGCTCGCTCGGACAGGGGGGATGGGACGGTTTTGTCGCTGTGCCCGGTGCTGCGATGGCAGTCCTCCCGTACATCGCGCTCATGCTATCCGGCAGTTCGCTATCCACCTCCTATTCCTTCGCCGCCATCGCCCTTACGACCTCCTGGGTCGGCGTGATGACTCTGCTGAGGCCGGCGACCCTCAGGTTCCTGTGGCCTTACCTGCTCGCCTACTTGTTGGCCATAGGCTCGGTGGGGATGCTCACGACCGTCTTCGGAGACCCTCTCGCCACTGTTGTCGCTTCGGTCACCAGGACGATAACGTGGCTACTACGCATCCCGGTCTCCTGGACGTCGGTCTACATATCGTTCACTGCGTCCGGGGGATCCCCTGTGAGCCTCTACATCTCTCAGGAGTGCTCAGGTATGGCGTCCGTGGCGGTCTTTCTCCTGCTCATTGCGTTGATGCATCTCGACATAAGGCCGACGCTGATGACGAGCGTGTTCTTCGCCTTAGGAGGCTCGCTGCTCTTCATTCTGCTGAACTCCTTGAGGGTGGTCATTCTTATAGTGGCGGGGATATACTACAGTCAGGCACTCCTTTGGAACCTTCACGGATGGGTCGGGTATGTGTTCTATATTTTGGGATATATTGTGCTGCTTGCGACCTATTTCCGCAGGCCCTTTAGCAAGGAAGCAACCAAGGAAAGCGGTCGCGCGGGCGCTCAGAAAATCAGCGATTGGTTGTAAAGCAGGGAATGGGGCGCCGTTCCCTTGAACACCTCAGCGTTGGCGACCACAACTAATCCAGGCGAGACTGGGATGTTGACATATGCCCTGTAAGAGAATAGCGAAGACACAAGCGCACTGCTATTCGCGACGACCATCTCTCCCGTAGTAGTGTTGAAGCGTATCAGAAAGTCGAAACTCTGCATCCCGCTCCCTGTATAATTAATTTCCAAGTAGGCAGCGGGAGGAGTTGAACCCGGGACATAAGTCGATGGCGGAGGCCAATACACCCTGAACGCGAACGCGGAAGATCGCTGATTGACAGTGTTGCTTGCGCTTACGATAATCAGCAGGGCGACAACTGCAATCACCGCCAGCGGAATCAGGCGCTTCGCCCGGAGACGTTGCAAAGATCTCAATTCCACGTCCACTTCCTTCTGCGTCTGGTGCTCCAATCCTGACGAAGGAGAATGTAGACTACTGTCATTACGAGGAGAACTGGGAGTACGCCGAAGGGGAACAATGGAACCGGCGTTGCCGACGAACTCTTGATTGCCATATCTGCGAACGACCAACCAGTAGATGATGCGGTGTACGAGAATGTGTACGAAGAGCTTGAACTTCCAGAGGTGCAACTTGCACTTGTCCCTACGCAACTTGCGACCCCCACTAACCCACTCACTGCAGATCCGGTGTTGGCTATTTGAGTTGTGCCGCTACCGACAGAGATGGAAGACGCCAGTGCCTCTGCAGCTGAGAAAACGAAGTCGTCTTGGTATTTGAATCCTGAGATGACACCCGAAGGCGACCCTGATGTAGAGGAGCTGGTGGTACAAGCCACATCAGAGGCGGGCGGAGACGAGCCTGCAACGCCATTACTCGCTCCTGCTATAGCAAACGCCACCAAAGTGGCCTCCGTTGAGGACCCTTTACTGTCAGTGATAGTAACGGTTATGGGTGCACTTGAAAGTGCGCTTGTCTCCGAGTAGTAGTATATCCCTATGAAGGGGACCGATGGACCAGCTGACAGAGTGCATAGTGAACCCATGCTAGCTCCATTGACAGCGGGTGGGGTGGAGACTCTATCATCGGTCGAAGAATACCCCACGATAGCGATTACCAGTGGACTGGTGTCGCTTGGCGAGGTACTGAGCGGCTGCGACAGCGTCACACTCTTTGTGCTTCCGCTCATCGCCGCCCCTTGTGCAACGCACGTACCGGAGCAGTCGAGAGAAGGTGCGGTCGTGAACGCAAGCGGTGCGAAGGCTGTTATAGTCTGCGCCAATATAAGAGCCAGAACGAGGATTGATAGAAGCCACATGGGTCTCCTGGACTTGTTGTTTCTAGCGGCGATCAGCCTGTAAGTCAAATCCTCTTTCTGATCCTCCTCTTGCTGACCACCCCCCACACCGACTCGGTGGTCCCGTTCCCTTCGAAGAAGTCGTCCAGGATCGCGTTGACTATCTCGCTCCTGTCGACTTGGAGCGACTCGAGCTTCTTGGCGTGCGCGTCCAGCGCATCAACCATCCGGTCGTCGAAGGAGATCCCTGCGCGGACCCTCCTCGTGGGCATCAGGAACCGCTCCAGCCGGACCCGGCCGCAGCGCGCACCTTGGACACCCCGACCCGTCGGGGGGGAGCGGCCCGTCCTCCGGGCTGAGTCAGCCTCGCCCTGTCTACGTCAAAGCAGGCAGCCGCCATGCGCGTGCACGACGTGCATACTGTGCACACTTGGAGCCTCCTGTCAACAAGGGATGATGAAATAATCAACCAGATTCGTCCAGTGAAAAGCCCCTCGACATGATGTACTTAACCGTTTAGCGGTTCAGCTCGAAATCGTCATATTCATGACCTAAAAGAGATTTTTCTTCCAAAAATAGGCACCTTGGACCGTAGCAGGCAGAGACGGGGTGCGTCGCGTGCTCCCAGGTCTGCTCCGGCTCAGAACAAGCGTCCCCGGTCTTCTGAGCGTCCCGGGGGCGAGACAGGCCACCCCTGAGGAGGCGGTAGGCCCGGAATCTCCTCGGGTCGACGCGTTCGATCCGCCCGGACCTTCGTAATCCCTGTCGGCCGGGACTATGGCTTAGGTCTCGCCTGCTACGTCGGCCCCCTCTAGCGGGTCAGGGGGCTCCAGCTGGTGCGCCTCCAGCCCGGGCGAGGACGCCGCCCTGATCTCGAACCTGACCCGGCGCCGAAGGGCGGACCTTCTCTTCGCGTCGGCCACCTAGGGGGACGAGGGCGGATGTCGACGCCTTGGCTTCGCGTGACGCCCCCTCTTCAGGGCCCCGACGGATGGGCGCCCGTTGACCCCGTCCATGACCTTGGCGTACGAGGCGTTGCTTTCAAGATAGACGCCGCTCGAGCTGACCCTCCTCAGCCTTCGAGCTCTTCCAAGGGGACGCCGATCCGAGCGCTTAGGGAGCCGAGCGAGACGCTCCGCAGGCCGCCCCGGCCCGGCGGGGGCCGCACAGACGCTAAGAGTTAACTGGGGCTCGCTCGATGAACGAAGTCGTGTGGGACATCCTATACGCCATCGATGCGTCCTCCAGTATGGCCGACACGCACAAGTCCCCCCACGGGACCAGCTTCGTCAAGATAGGCCTGGTCGCAAGCACCATAGTCGGCCTCCTCGACGGCGGCCAGCTCCCCTTCGGGAGCAGGCTGGGGGTGATGACGTTCCAAGCCCCCACCAGGGCGGGAGGGATGTTCCTCAAAGGAGGGGAGGAGATGATGAAGATGGCGATCCCCGTCGGCCCCATCGAGTCCATGACCAAGCCCCAGATGCAGGCGACCCTCTCCACAATCAAGGTCGGGGGGGCGACCCCCACGGGTATGGCCATCGAAGAGGGACTCCGCCAGCTCTACGCGGTCGACGACGGGCCCCTCAGGAGGATCAAGAAGCTGGTGATGATAACAGACGAGAAGTCCAACGTCGGCCCCAAGCCGGAGAAGGTGGTCAGCGACGAGGTCGCCGTGAAGGCGATAATCGACGTCATAGCCATCGGGAGCAAGGTCAACAGGGGGACCCTGGAGAAGGTCGCAGCGAAGACCGGGGGGAAGTTCATGATAGTGGAGAGCGCCGAGGAGCTCCTCCACGCCATGAGGCCTAGGATCGACGTGAGGGGCCTGGGGGTGGACGCCGGGCTCCTGGCCGA
>JAJYNM010000035.1 GCA_021786335.1 archaeon | reverse complement strand
ACGCAGTCGACTTTCCTGCTGGTCTCGGCCGTCTTGGTAGGGCTGGCGGCGATCTTCGCGTTCACCACGGCAGTTTATCCGCGGGTCCGGATCAGGGGCCCTACAGAAAACGAATAGCACATGTTAGAGTCAGCGCTGAGGTACCTGGGCGCCTACAGGGTCTACGAAAGGAGGCTGAAAGCGCAGGTCGAGGGGGACGACATACCGGGGCACGTAGGCATCATCCTAGACGGGAACAGGCGGTGGGCCCAGGTCCAGGGGATATCCAACAGGCTCGGCCACGAGGAAGGGGCGAACAGGGCGGAAGAGCTCCTCGACTGGTGCCACGACCTCGGGATCAAGACAGTGACGCTGTATGTGCTCTCCACAGAGAACCTCGACAGGACCCCGAAGGAGCTCGCCGCGCTGTTCGGCCTCATAGAGGCGAGGCTCAACAGGCTGCTCAACGACGTGAGGATAACGAAGTACAAGGTCAACGTCCGGGCGATCGGCCACCTTGACCTCCTCCCAAGGTCGATAGTCGAGCTCCTCCAGGCCATCGAGCGGAAGACCGAGGGGTACAGCGACCACTACCTCAACATCGCCGTCGCCTACGGGGGACGGACTGAAATCACCGACGTAATCCGGTCCATCGCCCAGGACGTGAAGAGCAGCAAGCTGAGCCCGGAGGCCATAACAGAGGAGACCGTCTCGAAGAGGCTCTACACCTCCTACCTCCCCAACCAGGAACCTGACCTCATAATCAGGACGTCCGGGGAGGAGAGGACGAGCGGGTTCCTCCTCTGGCAGGGCGCCTACTCAGAGCTGGTGTTCGTGGACGTCTTCTGGCCGGCCTTCCGATACATCGACCTGCTCAGGGCGATCAGGACCTACCAAAAGAGGAAGCGAAGGTATGGCAGATGAGAAAACATATAGCATGACCAGATGAGAGGGAGCCCAAGTTGAAGGTGACCCTCGGTACCCTCAAGGGCAAGGGGGATGAGCTGGCGACGTTCCTGGAGCCTCGGGTCGGCGTCAAGCCTTCTGTCTCCGGGGACTCCATGGAGATCGAGGACGAGAGCGTCAGGGAGGGGGTAAAGCCCAGGCAGGTTAAGACATACATCAAGCGCTTCCTGTTCATGAACGGTGTCAGAAAGAAGTATAGGGTATTCGTGTCTGGTAAGGAGCTGACCATCCAGGAGGTAGTGCTGGGAGAAGAGCCTGAAGAGGAGAAGGAGGAAAAAGAGAAGAAGGCCCCAGCGAAAGAACCTGAGCAAGCCGAAGAAGAGACAGCGAAGGCCCCGGAGGAGCCCGAGCCAGAGGATGAAGGGACGAAGGCCGGGGAGCCTGAAAAGGAGGAAGAGCCCGAAGAGAAGCCGAAGAAGGCGGCCCCCAAGAAACCCAGGGCAAGGAAGAAGAAGGCAGAAGAGCCCTAGAAGGAACCGGTCCCCCGCGCCCGCTTCAGCCGCTTGGCCCTTAGGAAGGCCCGCAGGTAGTTCCTCGACTCTCGCAGCCACTTCAGCGACTGGCGGAAGTCGCCCAGGGCGAAGTTGTCCGACCCCTTCATGAGGTTGCTCAGGGCGAACTTGAGCGCCTGCCTCTCGTCGGGGACGGCGTACTGCTTCAGGATGACGAAGCGGCCGGGGTTCTCCTCGTCAAGGTCGAGCCTGATGAACGCGACGCTCTTCTCCACCTTCAGGTAGGCCATCCAGACCGACCGGACCTGTTCGCGCGAAGGCTCCCCGGATATGGAAGCCAGGGCTGCCTCAAGCCTCGAGGCGGCGTCCGCGAGGTCCGCGGCCGTCTCGTCCCTCCACCCGCTCAAGGCAGAAGCTGACACCCGTCATAGGAGCGCATCGGGTCGGTTTCCGCTTCCGATTATTTATAACCAAGACGTGGGCGGCGGGCTACGGTTGCCGAAGAAGGAAGACCAGAGGATCGGGGGGGCGTGCTACATCGGGCTGGACTCGCTGCTCGACCTCGGGAGACTTTCCTGTGCCCTCGAGAGGGCCCCATTCCCGCTCTTCGCGTTCAGGCATGGGAAGGCCACGAGGATTGCGGCCCAGGCGGACCTGTTCATGGGGACCCCTATCTTCTACTACTTCGACAACGGGACTGTCGACGAGTTCCTCGCCTACAGGATAACAGGGGATGGCGAGGAGGTGCAGTTCGTGAACTCGGCCAGCAACGCGTCGTATCTCTACGCCCCGGTGATAAGGGTCCAGAAGATGCCAAAGTCCCTGGAGGAGAAGGACGGGTTCCAGGACAAGTTCATGTCAGTCGAAGTGGAGAACGTGCCGAGCCTGGTGAAAGTGGGCGCCTACAAGACCCTGTTCGAAGAGCCCCCTCTGCCTCTGTTCGCGTTCAGGGAAGGGGGCGGGTGGGTCCTCGGGACCTTCGCCCGCATCGACGACTATGAAGAGGCGTCCATATTCTTCTACGCTCGCCTGAAGGAAGAGCCCTCCGGGTTCCTGAAGTACACCTACGACAGGATCACCGAGACCACCTACGTCAAGCGCACTGACGAGCCTGGCTTTCACTACATCAAGGTGGTGAAGCTCATGAAGGCCCACCCTCTGGTGGAGTTCTGAGCGCCCCCCTCACGAACTTCTCGGCGTCCATCAATGTGAACTTCGAGTTGTCGTAGGAGGCCCTCTTCAGCGCCTCCTCGTACCTGAACCATCCGAAGCCCTGGTGCTCGAAGGATATCCTCACGCTCTCCGTGTCCGAGGACGCGAGCATGTACACTACCTGCTTGTGCACGTTCTTCCGGTCGCGGCGGTAATAGTACTCTATCACCTTCCTGAAACCGGGGACTATCTCGATCCCCTTCAGCCCAGTCTCCTCCTCCACCTCTCTCAGGACGGTCTGCAGCTCGCTCTCCCCTTTTTCGACGCCCCCCTTGGGGAAGTCCCACCGGCCGGCGTTGAGGAGCAGCAGGTACATCCTACCCCCAGGAGTGTCTCTGAAGACCACCGCCCCGGCGGACTTCTCTTCCACGGCCGCAGAGACCGCGGCGACGGATTAATATGATTCACCGGAAGTCGGTGGCCTGATGCCCCAGGGGGAGCCCTTCACATGCTGCAGTCCCCGGGACCCGGAACTGGAGTGACAGGGGTGCGCTTTGTGGAGAGGCTGAAGGTGAAGGTCCAGAAGGAGAACCTGTGGTTCTTCATCCTCCTCCTCCTTTCGACCGAAGAGAGGTACGGGTTCGAGCTCAGGGAGCTGATAAACGAGAAGTTCGGGTTCTGGAGCGGGAGCGTGACGGCGTACCGGGTGCTGTACGACCTCGAAAGGTCAGGGATGGTGAAAGCAGAGGTCAAGGACAGAAGGAAGTACTACAAGATCACCGAACTCGGTCGCCAGGAAGTGAGAGAGGCGACGGCGTTCCTGAAGACACTCATGGCCGAATAGTGAGCCCTGGCCTATTTTACAACGGTAAAATAGGGGGCGATATACCCTCCTCGTCGTCGAGGGGGCTGAAGATGGCCAAGAAGATCAAGGTAGCCGTCGCAGGGGTAGGCAACTGCGCCTCGGCCCTGATTCAGGGGCTCCGCTACTACTCGAAGAACGGGCCTGGCGAGGGGCTGACGTACTGGAGCGTTGGAGGATACACCCCCAGGGACATAGAGTTCGTCGCCGCCTTCGACGTCAACGCCAAGAAGGTGGGCAAGGACCTCTCTCAGGCGATATTCCAGCCGCCTAACAACACGGTCAAGGTCGCGGACGTCCCAAGCATGGGTGTCAGGGTGATGAAAGGCCCGGTGCATGACGGCATAGGGAAGTATCTCAAAGACGTCGTGCAGCTTTCGCCACAGCCGGCCAAGGACGTCGTGCAGGAGCTGAAGGACAGCGGCGCCGATGTCCTCGTGAACTACCTCCCGGTGGGGAGCACCGCCGCGACCGAGGCGTACGCCGAGGCTGCCCTTGAGGCGAAGGTCGCGTTCGTGAACGCCATACCGGTGTTCGTCGCGTCAGAGAAGCGTTGGTCCGACAGGTTCGCGGCCGCGGGGCTCCCTGTGGCCGGGGACGACGTGATGAGCCAGGTCGGGGCGACCGTCCTCCACAAGACGCTGGTCAAGATGGCCGTCGACAGGGGGGTGAAGGTTGACGAGACGTACCAGCTGAACATAGGGGGGGACACCGACTTCCTGAACATGCTGGAAGAGAGCAGGCTGAAGGACAAGCGGGAGAGCAAGACAAGCGCTGTGAGGGCCATGTCCCCCTACGAGGTGCCGACGAGGATAGGGCCGAGCGACTACGTCCCCTTCCTCGACAACGACAAGGTCTGCTACATCTGGCTGAAGGGGCGATACTTCGGCGGGAGCGTGGTGAAGGTCGACGTGAAGCTGCACGTGGTAGACGCTTACGACAGCGGCGGTGTGATGGTCGACGCCATCCGCGGGACGAAGGTGGCCTTGGACCGGGGGGTCTCGGGGCAACTGGAGAGCCTCTCTGCCTTCTGCTTCAAGCACCCACCCACCCAGATGCCATACCCGGCGGCCAAAGCCGCCTTCGAAGAGTTCACTTCGGGGAAGCGGGAGCGGTAGCGGCCGCCTTCCTGACGTAGAAGGCCGCAGCCAGGACGCATATCAGGACGAAGACAGACGGGATGGTGTAGCGGATCAGTATGTTCTCGGCTATGGTCAGCGAAGATGTTGAGGGGACCGTCCCGTTGATCGTGGTCCCTCCGTAGACGAAGGTAAGCTTGGCGTCGCTCAGGGGGATCGTCTGGCCGGACCCGGCCACCACGCTGGCGTTGGCCGCTTCAGTCACCCCGGGCCCCAGGCTGGGGAAGTAGACAGTGATTCCCTTGGAATTTGCCTGCATGTCCTGCAAGTTGGAGAAGCTCAACCCGTGGGGGAGAGGGAGGGTGAATGTCACGTTCGACACCTGGACGGCAGACGGGTTGGTTATCTGCACGGAGAGGGCGAAGGTCTTCCCCTCCTCCGGGGTCGAGGGGGAGGTCGTCAGGGCCGCAGACAGGGGGTGGTAGATCTGGACAGTCGGCGAACCGCCATTGACGGAGAAGGAGGTCCCGCCGAAGTAGAACGAGGCGGAGACAGGGGCTGCGGACTGGTTCCCGTAACTCTGGGACGCTGACACGCGGTAGGCGAAGGTCACGTTCCCTCCGTCGGCGATCGAACCGACGGTCTGGTGCAGCAGGCTAGAGCTCGAGTTGATCAGGGAGTCGAAGGAGTCCGTCGCAGTGCCCACGGTCGCGTTGTAGACGGGGGTGGGCCCGTGGTTCTCAGCCACGACGGACACCAGGGAAGTCATCCCGCCGAAGAGCGCCTGAGGCGAGTACTCCTTGGTCAGCGTCAGCCCTGCCGGGACAGGGACCAGGCCCGACGAGCCGGACACCGGGACCCCGGCCGCCTGGCCGGTGAAGGTGAACGGCGCGAGGATGTAGTTGGACCCCGCGGTGATGTTGTAGCTCATCGAGGTCCTGATCGTGGTTGAGGCGTTGAGCGTCTTGTAGGATATGGTGACGGTGCCTGACGAGCAGCTCATCCCCGGACCGCTGACGCGGCCGCAACCCAGCCCGGCCGGGAGTGTCCCGGTCGCTTCGAAGTCAGACACCCCCACCGGGGCTATGTCTGACACGGCGAAGTTGAGCGTGAGGTTGGTCTCGCTCGTGGAGATGGCGTGGAACGTCGGAGACACTCTGAGCACAGGCAGTGAGACCTGCATGCCGCTCTGGGAGAAGACATCAGAGACGGTGTTCGTGGTGGCGTTGAGCGCCACCCCGCTGGGGTCCAGGTACGCCACGCTGTAAGATTGTGTGACGTTAATGTCCGTCATGCTCGGCGCCGACTGCGAAACAGTTACGGTCGCGGTCCCTCCCCCCGCTGCCAAGCCCGGCACCGACTTGCCTGCCACGACCACCGAGGACGCAGGCAGGGTCCCCACGTTGACGAGCGTTATGTTGAACAGCTGGGGCGTGCCGACCGTTTTGCCGAGGCTCCCGGAGGGGGTAGGCTGGAGGGTCGCATACACCACGGCGTCGTCGGCCCCCAGCGACAGCCTGATCGGGTTGATGTATGCGGTCGCGTTGAATGTCGCCCCTCCGTACTGGTACTGGTACCTCACCGCCGAGGCCGGGATGGTTACCGAGCCAGGGGCGGTCCCCGTGTACTCCAGCCTGTAGACCGGGGTGACGCTGGCCGACGGCCCCAGAGAGACGGAACTCACCGAATCGTTCCCACCGAGGAAAGTGAACTCCCCAGTGCTCTTCCACCAGTTGTCGGAGAAGGAAAGGCTGGTGATGGTGTCCTTGGGCGACAGGTTGGCGAAGGTGAGAGTCACTGCCAGGTCCCCGTTGGTGTGAAGGACACCTACGTCCACCGCCCTGGTGGCTAGGAGGGGGGCCGGCTGCTCGACGATGGTCGCGTTGGTGCTATAGATGGTGTGGCCTGGGGCGAGGTTCAGCGAGTAGGTCCCGGTGAAGGAGGCGGCGTCGTTGATCACTGTCGCGTTGTCGGTGGAGCTGATCATCCCCCCCAAGGCCTCCACGTGGATGACTGAAGAGGTGCTGCCAGCCGAGGCCGTCAGCGACGTCACCGAGCTGCCGAAGAGCGCTGCCACGTTCAGGCTCCCCGTGGAAGTGAGGGCCGAGGGGGTGATGGAACCCACCACCAGGTTGTGGGTGAATCCTTCCCCGGAGGCGGATTTCACCCCTTCCAAGACGACGAACGGCGACTCTGATGTGGTGAGAGACGACGCGGATATGGCTTCGGCGAAACCTCCCTCAGACCTCGGAAGGAAGCCGTCGAGAAGCGTCACAGGGACGAGGCTCGAGA
>JAJYNM010000083.1 GCA_021786335.1 archaeon | reverse complement strand
GCCCTTCTCGCCCCATATCACATTACACAACCAGCCGAACTTCGGCGCAGCGTCCAAGGCGTAGTCGATGAAACGCCAGCCGTCTTTCAGGATGCCGAGCTCCCGGGCGCGTGCCAGCTTGTCCATGCTCTCTATTCCCTCCTCAGAGTCGTCGGCAGGCCCTTGGTCGGGGGCTGCTCGGTGGCCCCCCGCTCATCGGTCGGGACCACGCGCCCCTTCCCCGCCGGGGAGACATAGAGCCCCTGGGCGTCCATCTCGGCGATGCACTCGGCAGCGAAGGCCCAGAGGACCCTCTCGGCGAGCTTTCGGTGTAGGCCCTCCCTATATGCGTCCACAGCGAACGCGGACGCCCTTCGGAACTGTTGCATCTGGGACAGCGCCTCCTCGGAGGGGAGCTCCTGGGCCGCTTTCGCTTCGAGGGCCTCAGAGGGGCGGTCTTGAAACTTCACCCTGACAGACAGGGGCAGAAGCACCCACGCCAGGTCGGCCTCCCCCGCCGCCCTGCGGACGTCTCCCTCGAGGAGGGCGCCCTGCATCCGCTGAAGGGCGTTCAGGACGGCGATCAGGGCCACCTTGTCCAGAGAGACTTCGTCGGTCATGCCTGGGCCTGGGCCCCCTTTACCGCGAACAGCCCGCGGGCGAACAGGAAGGTTTTGACGTCGTCGAGGAGGAGACCGACGGCGTACATGCGGTCTTCGAGCGACTGTCTGTACTCAAGATAGGCCCTCGCGTTCCCCTCCTGTGAATCGGGCTCCCGACGGTCAGGACGCGAGAGGGCTTCTTGGAGGGCCTCGGTGTAGCCGCGGACCTTGGACAGCTCAGAGCCCGACATGAGCCCCCCCTGCAAGGCCTGTAGAGCCCCCACGATTTCGTCGAGGAGGAGCGCAACCCCCTGGGCTTCCCGCGCCTGGTCTCCGAGGCTGCCTCCACTCTCATAGAGCCATAGGAGCCGACCCTGGGCCTCTCCGAACTTCCGGAGGACCTCGACGTACCACGCGCCCACCTGCGAGGGCGCCGCGTCCTCTGGGTGGCTCATCTGTCTCTCTCCCTCTGTCGGCGTGCGAGCTCGGCCTCGACTCTCGCCAGGTCAGCCTTGTCTCTCACCACACGCGCCCTGGACACTTCGGCCCTCCTCTCGAACTTGGCAGCCAGGCCGGAGGTCTTGGCGCCTCGTGAGGCAAGCGGCTTGGCGTCGATCTCGGCGATGCCTTCGTCGAACTGGAGCATAAAGAGGAGCCACTCCTGGGCGTGCAACAGATGGAAAAGGGGAGCATGCTCCAAATCGGCCAGAATCTCGTTGCGTAGGTCAGCCTCGGTGTGCGGGTCCTCCGGTTTCAGGGGCTCCTTGCTCATGGGCTTCCGTCCTCGGGTGGAAGCTGCAGGGTCAGCTCCAATATGGGCCTCTGGCCGGCGGTCGTCTTTCGCATGTGCCTATGGACCACCACGACCCCGGCGTTTGCCAGGAGGCGTTCAACGCGGGCTTGCTCTTCAAGGCTGCCGTAGAGGGCTAGGCCAAGGCCGCCGGTGAAAGGAGGGCGGGTCATGGTTCTCCTCCATAATTAAAATGGGCTGTGTCGCGGACATCTGGGACATCGCGGACAAAGCTGTCCGGGGTGTCCGTAATGTCCGTGGTTTTCTCCATTTTAATATCATTTGTCATGCCGACATCCTCCTCTCGGGGTTTGCCCCACGCCTCCCTCCCGCGGAGATTCAGCCCCCTGAAGCAGAGCACCCGCCTGCCGCTCCCGTCGACGTCTTCTTTGGAGTCTTGGAGGCTCTGCCCTGCGAAATAGAGGGGGAGGTTCCGGTAGAACGTCGTGGACGTGCATGCCGTGAGCTTCATCTGCTGGCAATAGTCGACGAAGGCCTTGAACAAGCCGCTCTTGGAGACCACCCCGTCGGCCTTCACATCTGTGCAGTCCATTAGGAAGGCCTTCATGGGCGAGCTGCGCCGGATGTAATCCTGCCTGACGTCCTCGGTGCTCTTCGAGTTAGAAAACCTCCACCTGCTCGCCCTGAGCCGCTTCAGGCCCTCCAGGGCGAAATTGAGGACTCCGCTGAGCTCCTCGGGCGTGGTGAGCTTCTTGAGGAGGTCCTTGTCGGCCTTGTCTCCGTCGAACGAGTTAGGGAACTGGATGATCTTCCACCTCCGGAAGAACGCCTCCGTGTCCTCGAAGACCTCAGGCACCGTGTTACAAGAGAAGGTCAGCTTCGCGTGGTTCACGAAGGTGAACGAGCTCTGAAATTTCTTCTCGCCTCTTATCGGGTCTCCTCCGGTCAACATCTTGAAGGTCCCGACGCTCTTCAGGGCCCCGTCGTCCAAGTCAGCATAGAGATTGGCCAGTTTCCCGAAGAGGTCGGCCTTCGCGAAACGGTTGAGCTCCAACTCGTGAAGAGAGACGGCGGATATGTTCTCCATGCCTAGGAGGGCCTTCAGGGTGGAGATCAAGCTGCTCTTCCCGTTGTTTCCTTCACCGACGAACAGCATGGCGACCTGGGCCGGGTATCCTCGGTGAAGGCAGTAGCCGAGCCATTCCTGCACGACGGCTATATCCTCGCTGTAGAGGACCTCGCCTAGGAACTGGCGGAACCGCGGGCAGTCGGCTTCGGGATTGTAGACCACGGGGAGCTTGTTCATGCTGTAGAAGCCCGGGGTGTGAGGCTCCAGGGCGTACTTCTCGGTGTCGAGGAGGCCGTTCTCGACCACCAGGCGTGAGGACGGCTCGTAGAATCTTTCTCTGTTGACGTAGGTCGACCTCTGGATGTGCCCGACCACCTCGTTGACTAGGTGGCTCGACACGTCGACCGGGACCACGACCTTCTGCACCTGGCCCCGGATGAACGAGTCCCCGCCCTCCCTGTACACCCCAGCATCATACACAAGGACCTCGCCGGTGCCGTCGAGGGTTGCGAAGTCGTGGACCTCGAGGAGGTGCTCGGCAACCTGCCACGCCAGCTCCTTGGCCTTGTCTGCTTTCTTTCCAGTCGAGAAAGACTCTTCGCCCGCCGCCTCCTCTATCTCTTCTGCGCCCGTGACTTGGCGCTGTAGTTGCACATCGAAGTGATAGCCACAGAACTTGGCACATTCGAGGTATCGGTTCCCGTCGCCGACTTCTACAAGGCGGCCACCGCACCGGGGGCACAGGCTCTCAGATGCCTCTTCTGTCATGGCCGGCGTCCCTCCATGAACGCGGTCTTGGCGTTCTCTGCCGTGGGCCTCGCCTCGCCTGACGCCGAGAGCGTGAAGGTGACTAGCGCGAAAGCATAGTACTCGTAGTCGAAACGTGTAGCCTTGCTTTGTGTCCGCTCAGAAGGGCGGACGCCCGAGGTCAGTTTCACCCCGGGGAGGGCCCGATCCAAGGCCTTCACAAGCGCGATCGCCTCTTCTGCCGTGTGTGCCAGAATCTTCACAGAAACGGTCCGGGTGGGCCTATCTAGGGACATTTGTCTCATCTTTTTCGTCGAGAACCTTCGCCAAGGCGTCTATCGCCTGCTTCAGACGCTCCAAGGCCTCTTCAGGACTTGTCAACCCTGAGCCTCCTGCGCCGCGAGCTCGTGCTTCACGGCGTGCTGCTTGAGGTGCGTTTCTGCCCGCTTTGCGCTCACATCGGCGAAGCGCCGTCTGCACTCAGGGCACACCAATTCCGTCAATTCGACCAGCTTGCCCATACGTTGCAGAACGTAGCGCAAACTATATATCCTATCCCTGCGATAGTATCGGACTAAGCGATAGTATGAGCCGAGCAAGAACCCCGCGGGAAGACATGGCTAGAGAAATTCGCAGACGACTGGCGAAGGAAGGACCCTTGAGCCCTTACGACCTTCAAAGGGGGAGCTACTACTCCCTGGTGCACGGGACGATCAAGGAGCTCCAGGCCATGGGGCAGGTCTCCCTAGTCGCGCACAAGAGGAGCCAGAAAGGCGGCAAGAAAGACGTGTACAGCCTCACGTCGTTCGGACGGCTGATTGCTCTCCTGGACAATACCGAGGGCGGCACGGACATTCTGGAGGGCCTCGTAATCGGCGAGGACCCGGGCGGTGTCGTCAGCCACCCCGACCTCTACCCCGGCGGCCTGGCGATAGTCGCTAAAGCACTCCGGGAGTCTCCTGACCTTCGGGCTGACATCTTGGATGGCTATAGGGCCGTCGTCGCAGCCCTCGAAAAGGACACCTAAAATTTAAGAGCGTCAGGGCCAGGTGAGCGGAGAGGCCATGATTAAGCAGCGGCGGAAGAGGAGGAGCGCGGACCCGGATGACATCTATCGGGGCGCAGCGATTGAGCTCCCCTGGATTCTCGACGATCTGGCCGGAAGCGGGACCGCGTGGGACCGAGAGTTTTCTTTCTAGGCCCTAGCCTGGCGCTTATTGCCCAAACGACGACGCCCCGAAAGTATCAGCTAGAGAGGGGGGTCTTGGGCCTCAGACGCCTTGTTTCGGCCCTGCGGACCCAGGGGTCTCTGGCTTCGAAACCACCTTCCGCTCCAGCCTCTCGACCGTCTTCGTCAGGCTAAGGAATTGCTCGGTCCAGGCCAGCTTCTCGGCCTCGAATCTCTTCCTGTCCTCTTCAAGCTTCTTGGCCTGCTCTTCTACCTGGGCTTCGAGCTTCCGGACGGTCTCGGTCTCGTTGAGTATCGTCAGGGCCGGGACCGCAGCCCTGTACTGAGTCTCTAGGGTCTGGACCACATGGTCGGGGAGCCGGCTCACGTTGGGGAGAAAGTACGTCTGCCCGATGCCCCCGCGGTGCCCCATGAAGAACTCGACCGAGCTCTCGGGGACCCCCGACATGGCGGTCCACGACTTGAAGTACTTCCTGAGGACGTGAAAGTGTAGAAGGTACTGGTGCGTCCTCCCGCCTTCGCTCCTTTCGACCATCCCCGCCCTCTTCAGCATGTTCCGCCACCTCCTCGCCGCCGACCGCTTCGAAGTCGCGACCCTCCGGTGTAAGCTGACGAGGAGGGGGCTCTTCGGCGTGAGCTGCTCCCCCCGCTCCTGCCTGTCCTCCAGGTAGATTTGGAGCATGTCGGCGCACTCGGGGGTGATGAACGTCAGATAGCCGAGGCGGTTCTTGCTCTGGAGGGGCTCGACGGTGATGTAAGGCGCCTCCCTGGTCCTGACGGTTTCGACCTTTCTGACCTTTCTCCCGCGTCGGACCGGGGCGACCTCGCCCGTGTCTCTGATTTCAATGCCGTGGACCTGGTCCATGGTGAGGCCCATTATCGCGTTGAGGCGTATCCCTGAGGATAACCCGACCAAGGCGAGTACCCGGTCTTCGATGTTCGACGCGAGGAGTATCTTCCTGAGCTCTTCTTTTGTCGGGAGCTTGTCCTCCGAGACCTTGATCTGGCGCAGCGGCTCGATGTCGACGAAGTCAGACTTCTTAGCCACCCCGTTCGCGACCAGCCACCTTTTGACGCAGGAGAGCACCTTCATCACCGTACTTCGAGACAATCCCCCCCTGGTTGCCGCCTCCACTTTGTAGTCGTCGAGGAGCCGGCTCCAGCCCTCTTTCCCCCTGGACGCGATCAAGTCCTGGGGCGTGGACCCCGCCCACCTAGCGAACCTCACGACGTCCCCAACGTAGGCCTCCACCGTGTCGGGGGAGCTGGACCTGGCGTACACCGTCAGGGCGAGCCTCTCCAGAGTCTTGTCCTCCGCAATCAAGGCCCTGACATACGGCGGGAATGGTAGCGTCTGTGCCTCCTGCATCAGGCATGGACACCCGAACGTCCATCCTTTAAGGCTTTACATGTGCATCCGGAGACCCCTCCACAGGCCTAAATGCAGCCCCGGGCGCACACTAAAACAGCTTCGAGCCGGAGATTCGGTCGATTTTTGCTTAGTTTGAATTACACTAACTAGATAGTGTCTTAGGGGGGTATCTTCGGCTTCGAAGGGATTATCGACGGCTCCCCCTTGTGTTTTATCATATGCACCGCCAGGTTGTAGGAATTGGCGAACTCCCGGGCGCAGACGGTGCAGACTATCCCCCCTGGCCTGGGCTCCCCCTTCGGGCTCTCCATCTCCTCCAGCATCCCCCTGAAGTCCTCGGTCGACTCGTCGATCAGAGCCACCTTCCGCCCCCAGTACTGCGTCCATACTTCCGCGGGGATTCGAGACAGGTCCACGTCCTCCGCTGTGATGTCGAGCCGAAACTTCAGCACCTTCTCGGGCTCGTAGAAGTCGCGGTCCCAGAACCATCTGGTCATCTCGGCCTTGTGCCTTGCGGAGACCAGGCAGTCCCACGTCATGTCGGACAAGATGAAGCTCACCACCTTGTCCTTCCGCGGGGCCGAACACTCGAAGATGCTTAGGTTGGCCCTGAAACCCTCCCAATTCCGGGCGAACTGCTCCCACGTCCGGCGATTGGTGCTGTACATCGACCTAGGAAAATGAATGTTGATGTCGTCCCACCCGACCCAGGTAAGGCGCCTCTTCTCCTTGAGCACGGTCCCCAGGAGCGAGGCGAAGTCCCTGGGGCGGAAGACGACGTGGGCGAGGGTCTTCTCCCATGAGCCCATGTCGGACCAGTCGGTGATGAGGCCCCGCCTAATGGGGGTCCCGTCTTCATGCCGCCCCACCTCTTCGAAGGCGTCGAACCCGTGGAAGACCGCGTATCCGTGCTGAAGCATGGTGGCTGATTTCCCGGCGCCCTTCTCGCCCCATATCACATTACACAACCAGCCGAACTTCGGCGCAGCGTCCAAGGCGTAGTCGATGAAACGCCAGCCGTCTTTCAGGATGCCAAGCTCCCGGGCGCGTGCCAGCTTGTCCATGCTCTCTATTCCCTCCTCAGAGTCGT
>JAJYNM010000050.1 GCA_021786335.1 archaeon | reverse complement strand
GGGCGCTGAGGGTCCACTGCCGGTTGGTGAGTCTAGTCGCTTCGAAGAGTGCATGGGCGTGCTCCTGTCGCAGGGGCTCACGGCTGACGTGGCCACCTTCGAGCGGACAAGGCCCGAGGCCCAGCACCTTCGATGGTTTCCTTTCTGATACCAGGTGATTAGGCCTGGCCGGGGCTTTAACTGATATCTTGGGGGCGAGCCGGTCATATGACCGTTGAACGTCTTTATTTCAGAGGTTGGTCATCACACGCCATGAGGGTGTATATCTTCAGGCACGGGCACGCGGAAGGCAAGTCATCTGCACCAGACAAGACTGACGAGGGAAGGCGCATGGTCAAGGAAGGGAAGGAGCAGGTGGAGTGGACGTGCGAGAAAGCGAAGGAGTTAGGTGTGACTCCAGCGTTGATTGTATCGAGCCCGCGGACGCGAGGGAAGGAGACTGCCGAAATGACGAGGCGGCTGTTGAACCCCAAGGCGGTCGTCACGACCGACACGTGCCTTGAGCCGGAAGCAGAAGTCGGCCAGACCTACAAGATGCTCTCCAAGCTCAAGAAGACGGAAGATGTGGTCCTGGTGACCCACCTCCCCCATCTCGGGCACCTGTTCGCTGACATGCTGAACTGGCAGTCGGTCTGGGAGAACCTCGATTTCGAGAACGGCGCCATGGCAAGGGTCGACTTCAAGGGAGCGCCAAAGCCGAAAGGCGGTAACCTAATCTGGATGATATCCCCCACAAGGTCCGTCTGAGAGCTTGAAGTTCGGTTTCGTAATCCCAGGAGGGAGCGCCCCCGATATCATCAAACTCGCTTCCGAGCTGGAGGACTCGGGGTGGGATGGTGCGTTTTATTATGATGACATCTACACGAACGCCAAGACCGAGATGAGCGCCGCGTGGCCGATAATGGCTGCCATGGCGGCAACCACGAAGAAGGTCGTGATAGGATCTCTTCTCACCGCGGTGGGAAGGCGCCGGCCGTGGGAATTGGCTAGGGAATCAGTCACAGTCGATTGGCTCTCCGAAGGCAGGTTGGTCCTTCCGACGGGACTCGGGTGGGCGGGAGACGGGGCATACACGAAAGCTGGCATGCCTGCTGAAAGGAAGGTCAGGGCCGAGATGCTGGACGAGGGTCTGGAGATACTTGACGGACTGTGGAGCGGCAAACCCTTCGGGTACAATGGGAAGTACAACCAGATCAAACCGATGAGGTTTGTCCCACGGCCGTTCCAGAAGCCCCGGATTCCCATCTGGGTCGTCGGTGCCTGGGGTAGGCCGAAGTCGATTCACCGCGTCATGAAATACGATGGCCTGATTCCTGTGATAAAGAACGCAGATGGGAGCCACGGAGAGATCACGCCTGACACAATCAGGGAGATGAAGGAATTCGTTTCAGAGAAGAGAACTGTAAAAGGGAACATGAGGAGAGACTTCGAAATCATCAAGGACGGCACGACCCCCGCCAACCATACCAGGGCAAGGGAGATCGTCGAGCCATTCGCAGTGGCAGGTGCGACCTGGTGGATGGAATCGATGTGGGGTTACAAGAGCCTTCAAGAGGCCAGTAAGCGGATAACGGCGGGACCTCCCTACTAGTCGGGCCGCCCGCTATGACCTATCGCTTTCCCCGAGCGCTCTCTCGTTTCCCAGTCCGGTCATCAACTCCAGGTAGGGAAGCAGCGCCTTCAACACCTTCCCTTCGGCCTTCCGCAGGTGCGTCTCGTAAGTTGTCCGAGGGGCGTTCGTCCGCTGTGAGATGTCGGCGGTCCTGACTTTCCTCGGTGTGTCGTAGTAGCCTGCACTGAGCGCGACGATGAGAGCCTTGAGCTGCTTTTCGGTGAGACCCCCGAGAAGGCGCCGGATTGACACGGCCATGGTGTCTCGGGTCGAACGCTCAGTAAGGGTTTCCTTGGAGACCACGTGGACGTCAGCCCATCTAGACAGGGAACCGAACAGTTGGATTAAATCGCGGTTGTCGAAGGCTAAGATCCTGTACCACTCGAACCCTTCCTTGTATACCGTGGGCTGCACCTCCATGCAGTTGTGCTCTTCTATTACGGTGTTGACGTTCTGCTTCATCGAGGAGTAGTCGTGCTTCTGTACAATCAGCCTCCCCTTCGAGCCCAGGGGAATCCGACGGACCGCCTTTGCACCGAGATCTTTCAGGAGCCGGTTCAGGGCAACGTCCAACTCCGACGGTTCAGAGCTCGCCGACTCGGCAACCTCCAGGACATCGCTCTCTCTGCTGCACCAGTGGAACATCTCCGCCTTTGGGATGGACTTTGTGAAGCGAGTGTACGGGCAATCGTGTTCCAATCTCACCCGGACTTCGATCATAGGCAAGGTGGTGTCAGCTTTCCAGAGTCAGTATAAGGCTTGGCGGTCATATGACCGCTGTAGACCTAAGCGGAACCGAAAGCAAGAGCACCCATGGAAGTCTACATATTCCGTCACGCGCGGTCCGACTTTCGGTCCGAGGACGAGGACCCCCCTATCTCCGAGCAAGGAAGGTCCGAGACTGAGAGAGTCGTCGAGCTGGCCAACAAAAGGTTGGGGTTCAAGCCGACTGCCTTGGTCTGCAGCCCGTTGCTCCGTGCGAAGCAGACTGCTGACCTGACGAGGAAGCAGTTGGGGCTGAAGCCCGTGGTGGTCAATGGATGCATGTACGGAGACGCCGAGCCTGGAGAGGTGCTCAAGTTCCTTTCGAAATACAGGAAGGAAGACAAGGTTGCCCTGGTCTCCCACATGCCCCTGGTCTTCGAACTCCTCTACAGCTTCGTCGGAGGTAGGGGCGAGGTGGAGCTATTCAACGGTTCGATTGCCGCCATCTCATTCAAGGGGAAAGCAGCAGAGGGCAAGGGGAAGCTCCGATGGTTGATTCAACCCGGCGTGTGAGGGTCCTAGGCGAGCTGGTCCGGCTGCTGGGCTCCCGCTCCCGTCCCGACATCCTGTGGATTTCGAAGGCTGCGGGGTGCACGACGGAGGAAGCCGAAGGCGCCGTCGATGATGTGGCGACTGTCGCCGCTTCGGTCATGGAGTTGGCCGCCAACATCAAGACCACAGGGAGGACGTACTACGCCCAGTTCCCGGCTCCCATAGACCTGTTCGCTCTGATGAGACTTATCCGGCCGAAAGTTGTCGTCGAGAGCGGGGTGGCCTCGGGAGTCTCATCTACCTTCATGCTCCTGGGGACAGAAGCGAACTCGAAGGGGACCCTACACTCCGTAGATCTTCCCGTAACCAGGGAAAGGAGGCGAGGAGGCGAGGCGTGGGCGATTCCTTCTGGCCTGTCGTCAGGGTGGGCGGTACCTTCAAGACTGAAAGACAATTGGGACCTTAGAACGGGGAGGAGCGAAGACCTGCTTGCGCCGCTGCTACGGGAACTGAGGTTCGTCGACTTCTACTGCCATGACAGCCCCGTGGACTCCAAGCACTTCCAATTCGAGATGGACGCCGTGAGCAAGCACCTTAGACCAGGCTCTCTCGTCGTTGCTGACAACACCGACCGCGGGGTGTTCAATCGGGCGGCAATCGCAGTCGGTACCAGGGCGTTCTACCGCAGGGGGTCGAGCCTCGGCGCCTTCCGTGTCCCCTCTGGCTGACCCCTGTAGCAACAGTTTATGCTTCGAAGGCTGGTGAGGTGCCGCCCTGAACCAAGCACTGAAGGCCGAAGCGTTCCGGAGACTGCACGACAGGAAGGGTGTCCTGATACTCCCAAACGCCTGGGACGTACACAGTGTCGGAATCTATGAGGATGGGGGTTACCAGCGGTGGCGACCTCCAGCGCGGATATGCTTGTTTCTCTTGGTTATCCGGACGGGGAAGGGATCCCCCATGTTGAGTTCGTGTCGGCCGTGGCGAGGATTGCCCACGTGCTGTCGGCCTCTTAGCGCCGACGTCGTCGGTGGCTTCGGAGACAGCCCCGAAGGGGTTGGAAGGGGCGTCAAGGCAGTCATCGCAGCCGGGGCGGTCGGCATCAACATCGAGGATTTTGTTCATGTGACCAAGAAGCTGCTTCCCGTCGAAAAGCAGCTACAGGGACTGAAGGCCCTGGTCAGGCTCAGGGAGAAAGGCAGGGTCCGCTTCGTCATCAACGCCCGCACTAATGCCCCGAGGTTCGCCCCCGGCGGGGACGAGGTCAGGCTGGACGAGGCCATCAGGAGGGCCAGTGAGGAGGAGCGAGCACATGGCAGGCAGACACAATGTGCCTTCCAACGTTCCCAAACCTGTGTAACGGAATGCTTTGGAATGTTAGGAACGTGCGGCGCATGATGACGGCTGCGAATCCATATGACCAGACATATCGAGCCAGCTAGAACCGAATGTGTCACTTCTTGAGCATGAGGTGAGATTCCTGACCATCACGCATCGAGTTCAGGAAAGCCTTCCGTCCACTTTGTCCACCTGTAGGGGTAGGCACGTTCGAATCCCACCCCCGCACTGCTACTAACGGCGTCAGAATGGAGGTCGCTGGCCGGGTTAGAGCCCAGTCTATGCCCCGTTTAGTGACTGGATTGGCAACTAGAGTGGGAAAAGTCTGAAGGCTGGGACCCCTTTGGGACGGAAGGCTCTCTCATCGGGAAAAGCGGTTGCAATGAGAGGATTGTGAATGGACGGACCCCTTCGGTGACGAAGGTTTCCTAATGTTGGTCCTCAGAAGGTGGTGGAATGGGTCGTTTTTACCATTTTTGTTAAGGTCTGAGATAGCACGTGTGGGTCCGAATCAGACCAGTCCTATCAGGTCCTGCGCTGGCGAGTCGATTACGATAGCGCGGTTTTCTTTCGCCCCGACACCCTCTTACGGCCGCCTTTAGCTGCGGCATCGTGCGCAGACCGGTCGCTGGCGGAGAAAGGCACCTTCGTGGAACCCCTCCCGAGCCGACCTCGGAAGTAAGAAAGGTAAGACTTTTTATCTGAGGCTGCCGACTTCGGCCCATGGAAGCCGAAGCCGTGGTGAGGGTCTCTACCAAGGGCCAGGTGGTGATACCGAAGGAGGTCAGGGACAAGGTGGGCATAGCCCCCGGGACGAAGCTCCTGGTGGCCGTGAAGAACAACGACATCCTCCTGCGCGGGATGGAGGAGCTCACACTCCGGGAGCTCAGCGGAGGGCTCTCGAGTGTGGCATCGAAGAAGAAGGTGGACGTTGACGCCCTGGTGGACGAGGCTATCCGTTGGGCGAGAAGATAGTCCTGGACACGAACGTCTGGCTCTCGATCCTGTTCAAGAAGCGGATTTCGGAAGGCTTCGTCCCTCTGATAGAAGAGGGAACGGTCGAAGTCTTCACTTCTCGCCCTCTGCTGCGGGAGCTCGCGAGGGTGTTGACGTATCCCAGGGTTGAGAAGATGATTCTGGCAGCAGACTTGACCGCGACGATGGCCCTAGCGACTGTGGCGAAGTCGTCGAAGCTCGTCAAGACGAGGCATCGGGTGAACTTGATCAAGGCCGACCCGCCCGACAACCGGGTCCTCGAGTGCGGCCTGGCTTCGAGGGCAACGACCGTGGTGAGCGGAGACAGGCACCTCCTGTCGCTGAAGGAGTTCAGAGGCATGAAAGTGACGAAGCCAGGAGAGTTCTTGGCGAGATTCGGCTCTGCCTCACGTCCACCTGACCATGGCCTGCTGCATCATGCCGAGTAACCAAACAGAACGGAAATCTGACCAACTCCGTCTGGAGAACGGTGCCATTCCGAGCGTGAAAGAGGGCGTGGCCGTCATGTGGTGAGGTCAAGAAAGCCTTCCGTCCACTTTGTCCACCTGTAGGGGTAGGCAAGTTCGAATCCCACCCCCCGCACGTTTGCGACGAGGGCCGTAGTTTGGCACGGCCTACCGGCCCATCTCAACAGCTATGGCTGCCCGAAAAATCGTCGCTTCCACCTCTATGAACGCGTGTGGACGGAACGGCACAGCTTCTGCCATCAAGTGATGCGTCTTAGAAGAGCGACTGAAGGTCGCATAGTACCCTTTGCGCCTCCCTGAACACCGACTCGACGCCTACAGGTTCTCTTCCTTTCATAAGATACGAGGCGCTCAAGAGGACGGCGCCGGGGATGTCGGTGATCGGGCCTAGCGGGTCGGGTGAGAGCAGAATCAGAATCCCCAAATTCTTCAGCGTCTTCGCAATTGAACTCGGTTTGACAACATCATCGAGTCTTTTCCTCGTCTCCGCGTTGGATAGACTCTTGGCTGCGTGCGCCCTATCTTGGGAGGCTCTCGTAAGAGAATCCACTCTTGACTTCGCTAGCTTTGCCTGGTTTTTCAACGTCATCCAATAGAGATTGGCCAGTTAAGCAGGTGCAGTCAATAGTTCTAGTCGTTACACTCAGTTGTTGCAATCCCCTGCAGAGCCGGTGGCGCCGCGTTCACACACAACGGTGGGCGCCGAGGGAGGATGGTTGGTCTGAAACTGACGGGTGAACCGCTCACATGGCCTTGGTGCCCAGAATCACGAGATGGAGCCATCCCCAACAACTATATCCACTGCCAGAGGTCCGCTTGTTCGGGCCTCGATTATCAGAGAGTATTCATCCAGATGGTTTCTGGTAGACCTTCGAAGTGTTCGTCTCCGGTCAGGACCTTCCCGTCGCCATTCCTAGCTACCGCCAGAACCAGAGCATCAAATAGGCTAGGTTTCTTGAGCCCGGCGTCTTTTGCCTTCCTTTCCAGCTGAAGATATGCCTTGCCGGCCTCGATGGCTATGGCGTCGTCGATGTATGCTAGTACTGAGGCCTCCATGATGATGGAGAGCCTCTGACGAGCGGTTTCTTCTGTGATGCCCTCTCGGATGTACTTTCGGGCCACTTCGGCGAGGACAGTATCGGGAGTGATTACGGTTTCGGCTTCCTCCATCTTGCTCTTCGCGAACTCCCCTTTCCGCGTTCCCGCGAAAAGCTCTATCCAGGCGTAGGCGTCAGCTACGATCTTCACCGCGATCCCCTTCG
>JAJYNM010000001.1 GCA_021786335.1 archaeon | reverse complement strand
ACCTGTTGCCGCAGACCGGACAGGCGTTCGTGAAACCCTCGTCACGGCTGGTGCTCCAGACGCTCATGGCTCACTCCGCGAAGGCCGGCTCCCCCGGTCTGCCAGCGCGGCTGCTGGCCGGAATCAAAGACGCGTAAGGGGATTTCACCGGCCCGATAAGCTCGCCGACCCTCCCCAGCTTCCTCTTCCCCTCGTCGAACAGGAAGGCGCCGGGCCTGACTTCCTTCGTAAGGCGGACCACTAGTCTGCCACTCTTAGCCCTATGAATGACTGTGCCCACCTGATACAAGTGCGAGGAATGGTCCACTTCTTGCCTTTAAACGTTGAGGGAGGCAAAACCTTGGGCCGTCGACTGAGGTCCCCTACCGGGGTCAGAGCGACCTTCGATCCCGCGGGGGGACCGGGCTAGTCGGGGAACCCCCCTGGGGGCGCGTGGGCGGGATAACGGGTCGCCCCATGGCAACTCGAGTCTCCCCTGGACCAGGGAACGGCTACTTCTTGCGGTGTTGCTGCGACTGGCGGCGCTGCGCCATCCCCCTGACCGTAGCCAGCTCCTTCGCGACCTTCAAGAGCAGCGCCTGCTTCGGCCCCGCCTTCGCGATCGACACATATCCCGACTCCTTGGCAGCCCTGGAAGGGAAGCGCGCCGCCTGGGGCTGAGGCTGCAGGTTTAGCCGCCGACAGGCTTCTCCGAGCTCCGAGAGGGCAGGGGCCCTCGTTGCCGAGCTCAGGGGGACCCTGCGTCCCTCTCTGCGCTTGAGCTCGGAGTCGAAATAATCCAGCCAGAGGATGTATCGGTCGTACTCTTTCATTTCTTCCGCAAGAGGACGGCGTTCACCACGCCGTCTGCCGTCGGACGCGACGTGACCACTGCCTCCCCGGCCTCGGTGTCTAGCACGGCGCCCCTGGTGATCACCCCGCGCCTCTCGTAGTCTCTGTTGGCAGGGCTCTTCTTTACCCTGAGTATCCTCGATTTCGTCGATTTCCCCGCCCCGTCGGATACGTTGGCGTGGTCTGCGAATATCACGGCGGTGGAGGCCGCCCCTCCGCGGCGCCTGCTCACCCTCGTCGACGCCTCGCCCACCAGGGGCTCGATGGCATATCCGTCCTTCTCGTAGGCCATCCTCCCCCTGTGGGGCCTCGACCTCCCCCCCGTCGGCTTCCGCTTGGTGAGGTTCTCGATCGGGCGCGTCATAGCTTTCTGGCCGCCGCCTCTCCGAGGCTTATGTTAAGCGTATCGGAGCGCGACGGCTCCGGACCGGGGGGCCCCTACCTCAGCGTCAAGGTCCGGCTCTCGAGCTGCCTCTTCATGGTCGGAACGTCGCTGCTGAGCCCGAAGTATTCGGCGAACCTTGCGGTGGTCTTGTAGGCCTTGCTCCGCCCCTGCCTTTCGCTGGCTATGAATCCGACCCCCTCGAGCTCCTTCAGGTGCTGGTAGACGGTAGAGCTCCGCCTGAGGACGAGCTCAGAAGTGGTGATCGGCTGGAAGAACGCGATGAAAGAAAGGGTCCTGAGCGCTGCCTTGGAGAGGAGGGGTCGCGTCGCGAACTTCCTCGCGGTCTGAGTGTACTTAGCCTTCAACTGCATAGCGAAGCGCGGCCCGGAGTATTCCACCACTTCCACCGCCTGGAGCGCACCGTTGACCGTCTTCGCGATATCCCTGACTATCGACGCGGCTTTCCGTTCCGACGCCGTCCCGGCTACACGGGCTATCTCCTCCACCGACAGCGGCCGCCCGGCCGCGTAGAGCGCGGCTTCGACCTTGGCGACCATCTCCTTCGGGTA
This sequence comes from archaeon, assembly GCA_021786335.1. The sequence goes on along the minus strand of JAJYNM010000001.1, from coordinate 5,176 downwards.
CGTTCCGGCCCCGTCTTCGCTACTCAAGCTGGCCCACCGACACCACCAGCGCGTCCTGGTCAGACTCCTCCTGGTTAATCACCACTTCGCCGTCGTTGGCAGCGAACAGGAGGAGGATGAAGACGCGGGCGGCGTCGAGGGGAGGGAGGCCTTTGAGGAGGTCGGAGAGGAGCGCCTTCCCGGTCGCCCTCAGCCTCTCCACAAGGATCTTCCTGAACTCGGAGAGGAGCGCCTGGATGGATACGACGTAGTTTTCAAAGTCAGGGGGCGGGAGGTCCGCGATGGCGAGCGGGTTCTGGTCCTCCTTCTCGTCCCTGACGACTATGTCCTGCAGGATGCGGCCGAGTTCGTCGAACAGCTCGTCTATGTTTGTCGAGTAGATCTCGTACCTGAAAGGCATCACTATGAGCTGCGGCGGCTCCGAGGCACCGACCAGCCTGCGCTGCATCCTGAGCTTCTCGAACAGGAACAGCGTCTCCACCTTGAGCCTGTAGATGGTCGCAGAGGACAGGGCTGCGGTCCCGGCAGCGCGCATGTCGATGAGGTCTGTCTGCGATATGGCCTTCAGGAACATGTCCAGGAGCTCGGAGAGGTTGATTTCCCATGGGCTCTTGCGCTTGGCGAGCGAGGGGTCGATCAGGACGTCGAGCGGAGGGCGCCCGAGGAGGGCGGAGCTAGGCACTCCTCGGCACCTCGGCTGGTTTGTAGTGGACCACCCTCGAGGTCCCCCCAGCGGAATAGACCCCGTAGGTCATGTCGCTCTCCGCCACGAAGACGTCCCTGAGCGTGATGGCGATTATCTGCGCCTCGGTAGACTTCTCCTTCAGGAACTTCGCTAGGCTTCTCGAGTTGACCGCGTCCAGCGGGGCGTCAATCTCGTCGAAGAGATAGAACGGGTGAGTCTGGACTGCCTGCATAGCAAGTATGAGCGACACCCCTGTCACCGCCCTCTGGCCACCGCTGTGCTGGGACGACTCACGGAGCCCGTTCCCGAAGTCGGCGCGCATGAATATCCCACCGGCGAGGATCTCGTCAGGGTTCTCGAGGTCGAGCTGGGCCCTCCCCCCTGTCAGCTTCGCGAAGATTGAGCTGAACCCGTTCCCGACCTTCTCGAAGGCTGACATGAACACCTTCCTCTTCTCAGCCTCCACGCTCTCGATGAAAGCTATGATCGAGTTCCGCTCGCTCTCGAGCTCGTTGTGTCTGACTGAGAGGTTCTTGTAGCTCAGGTACATCTCTGTATATTGCCTGTCGGCCCCCCTGTTCACCGAGCCGGAGGCCCCCTGGTACTCCTGCTGCAGCTCCGCCAAGAGGGATTCGCATGAGTCGAAGTACTCCAGCTCCTCCGCGTATCCGAGCATCCTCAGGCTCCCGAGCGCCTCTTCTATCTTCTCCTGGGTCGTCGACGCCTGCCCTGCGATGGCGAACAGGTCCTTCTGGTGCCCTGCCACAGACCTCGATACGGCGTCCCTCTCCTCCTTCAGCCGCTTCGCCTTCGCATCGAACTCGTCCAGGACCGGCTGGCTCCGCTTGGACGACTCCATCAGCTTCGATATCTCGTCCTCGAGCGTCTTCTTCTGCTCCGCCAGCTCCCTGATCCTGCGGGGCGCCTCCCGTGCGAACTGCTTGTTCGACTGCAGGTCCTCCGTGGCGTTGGCAAGGTCAAGCTGGTTCTCCTCCAGAGCCCGCAGGAGCACGTTCTCCAGGTTCGCCTTCTCCCTGGTCAGGGTGAGGCTGATGTCCTGGATGCGGTTCCTGATCGCGTCTATCTCGTCCGAGACCGACTTCTTCTCGGCGTCGAGCTCGGCGAGGTGTCCCTCCAGGCCGAGGGCCTGGGAGCCGGCGACTACCTGCTGGAGGGAGGCGATCCCCTTCGCGATTGACTCTTTCCTGTCGGCGTTGGCCTTGAGCCTCTCCTCCAGCCTGGCAACTACGCCGGCCTGCTTCTGATACTCCGCGTTCATGACCTTGTAGATGCTCCTGTACCTCTTGGCCATCCGCGCTATGGTAGTGGCCTCCGCCTTCAGGCTCGTGGTTGTGACTATCTTCTTGATCCGCTCCTTCATAATCGAGTGGGAACCTGACTCCAGCGAGTTTAGCTCGGATCTCCTCCTCTCAATGGCCCCCTTGAGGGCTCCGACGGCGTCCTCGACCTCGCTGATCCCCTCGATGTTCTCCAACCCCTCCATCAGGTTGACCACCAGCTCTTGGTAGCCGTAGCTGAACGCCCTCCCGCCTGGCTCGAAGGCCTCCCCCGCCTCTGTAACGGCCCTGACCCCTTCTGAAGCCATGATGTACCCGATGGCCTCTGTCTCGACCAGGACCGAGTCCCCTGCGAGGAAGTTGACCAGACCCTCGAACTCCCCCTCGCACTTTATCACATCGGAGAGCGGGCCGATAACCCCGGCCGACTTGTCCACGTCGGCTGCCTTACATGATTCTACCTCGCTGAGCGGGATGACGGAGAAGCTCTTTGCCTTCAGCGACTTCGCTGCCTTGATTAGATGGGTCATGGACTTCAGGTCCTGGACGATGAATGCCCCGAGCCACTTCCCCATCACAGCGTTGACAGCCTTGGAGTACTGCTGCGGATACTTCATTATCTGGCCCAGCCTCCCGACGTAGCCCGGGACGCCGCCCTGGTCGCAGAAGTCCTGGAGCTTCAGCTGCCCGCTCCTCTCCCCCGCGAGGCTTTCTGAGAGGTGCCTGAACGCCTCTTCCTTCGACATCTCCGCCGACGCCTTCTCCAGTATCTTCGAGGCCCCCTGGATGGAGTCCACAAGCATCTCCCTCTTCTTCTCCTCCCCCGACAGGGTCTCGTCGAGGGCGCTGAGCTCCTTCGTGGAGGAGTCGTAGAGCCCGAAGAGCTCCTTGGTGTTCGCCTCCAGCTTCCCCAGGACCTCGGAGTACCCGTCGACCCTGAGCTTCAGCTCATCCAGGCGCTTCCGCTCCGCGCCCAGGCTGGCGCTGGTGGCGTTGATGGCCATCTCCACCTGGGTCTGCTTCTGGGTGAGGTCAGTCAGCTTCGCCTGCACCCTCGCAGTGAGCCTCCCCTTCTTCTCGATGGTCCCCCTCAGCTCCTCCCCGGCGCGGAAGAACTCCTTCAGCCTCTGGGCGAGCTCGGCGTGCTTGGAGTCAAGCTTCTCCATGTCTGCCGTCAGCTGCCTCACCGTCGAGGAGGCGGCGTTGACCTCCTTCTGCTTCTCAGACACGACATGCTTCAGCTGCGGCACCGTCTCCGCCTCTAGCTCGGCGACGTTCCCCTCGGCCGTCTTGTAGTCAGACTCCAAGGTCTCGAGCTCGTTCCTGAGCTCGGCGAGCTGGAACTGCAGCTCGACGTGGCTCGCTCCCCCTCCCTGGATGACCTCCACGATGAACTTCGTCTTGTCGCTCTCGACCTGGGATATGCGGCTCTCCAACTCGACCAGCCTCGCCCCCAGGTCAGCGAGCTTCCCGTTGAGCTCCTGCTCCTGCGACCTGATGTCCGCGAGCCTCCCCTTCAGGTCGGTCACCCTCTTCGAGGTGATCACTGCGTTGAGCCAGTTTATCTGGGACTCGAGCAGGTCGTACCTGACCATCTCGGTCCTCTGGGAGTCGAGCGACTCGAGGGTGCTCTTCATCTCGCCGATGCGCGCCATAGCCACCTCGAGCCTCTGGTCGGCCTGGCTGAGCTGCCTCTGGGCTTCTGACTTCCGCTCGTCGAACTTTGATATGCCGGCGACGCTCTCGATAACCTTCCTCTTCTCTTCCGGCGTCAGGTCCGCCATCCTCGTAGCGGCCCCCTGCGCGACGATGTTGAACCCCCCCGGCGCCAGCCCGGCCAGGTCTATGATCTCAGTAATCGCGCTCCTTGTGCTCTTTCTCCCGTTGAGGTAGTAGCTGTTCTCGCCGTCTTCCCTGAGCTCCCTCGTGATGGTGACCAGGTCTGAGTCCACCGGTATGGCCCTGTCGGAGTTTTCGAACTGTAGCGTGACCCTGCAGGCGTTGGGCTTCCCCGCCCCGGGCGAGTCCTCTTTCCTCGGGTCGTAGATCAGACCGGACATCCTCCCGTTCGCCGCCCTCAGCGCCTTCGGCGAGTTCTCGCCGATGGTGAACGTGATGGCGTCTGCGAGGTTAGACTTCCCGCTGCCGTTGGGCCCGGTGATGACGGTGAACCCGCGCTCGAAGTTCACGACCACGGTCCGAGGGCCGGAAGACTTGAAGCCGCGCATCTCCAGCCTTCGAATATACGTCACAGGAAGATTTGCCCCGACTGTAGGACAGGTTTGACAATGGATATAAGGGAATCGGAGCCTGATTCGTCGTGATAGGTCAGACCTCGACCGCCGCTGAAGGGCGATTTTTCTGAGCGAGCGCCCATCAAAAGAGGAGGCGGCCGTGATGGGTTGTTTTGGACCCTTTTTCATCTGAAAGTCCAGATTCCAACTCTGGCAGCCGGCAGGCGCTCTATTCAAGGTGTCTTGAAGGGCCCGTACCGGGTCGAGGGGAAGACAGTAATAATGCGGGGCGCCACCCGGGGCCGTTGTCGGTGCTTTCTCGCAGGCGCAAGAGGGTCCTCGCGCTAGCCAAGCGGGAGCAGGCGGTGGCGTTCACAGCGCCCAACCTGTTCTACCTGACGGACTTCTTCGGCGGGGGGGTGGCGGTGGTCCATCCAGACAAGACGGTGGTCGTCACCACCCCATTGGAAGCAGACAGGGCCAGGGAGACATGCAAGGAAGCGGAAGTCGTGGTGGTCAAGGGATGGAAGGACGTCCAACTCGAGATAGAGAGGCAGCTCGGAAGGGGGAAGGCGGTGACAGACCAGCGCGGGGTCGACTCCGCGAAGATGGAAGCGAAGCCGGAGCTCTTCCTCGAGGCGCGGAGGTTCAAAGACGAGCCGGAGCTCGAGCGGATCCGCAAAGCCTGCGCCAAGACGGACAAGACGTACGAGACACTTGAGAGCGTCCTTAGACCAGGCAAGACTGAGTGGGAGCTGGCGGCTGAGGTGATGAAGACAGCGCTGGAGGAGGGACTCACCCCATCCAACTCTGACTCGTCGCTGGGGCCGATCATCATAGCGTCCGGCCCCCACGGAGCCTACGGCCACTCTGAGCTGTCTGGGAGGGAGGTGAAGCGCGGCGACTTCGTCGTGGTCGACCTTTTCTTCAGATACGAAGGGTACAACTCTGACGAGACG
>JAJYNM010000074.1 GCA_021786335.1 archaeon | reverse complement strand
CACGTTCCTCCTCTCCGGGCTCATCCTGCTGCTGTACCAGCCCAGGAGGAAGCCTCAGCCTGGGAGCTACAGATACCTCGTGTTCTTCGGGCTCGTGGGGGCGGGCGTCGCTCCGCTGATGTACACCCTGGGCCTGAGTCAGACCACCGTCGTGAACGCGTCACTTCTAGCCAACGGCGAGGTCCTGTTTACCACGGTGATCGCCTTCGCGATCTTTGGAGAGAGGCTGGGGCGCGGACAGGCCGCCCGCGGACTACTCATCGTGGCGGGGCTCCTGGTGGTCTCGACCAACCTTGACCTCTCCCACATCGCGTTCCTCCAGGGGCTTGCCGGGAACCTGCTGATCCTCGGCTCCGGGGCCTGGTGGGCGATAGAGAACAACATAATCGTGCTCGCAACGAAGAAGTTCGACACGGCCCTTCTGAGCAAGTTCCGCAACCTCATCGGAGGATGCGTCCTAACCGCCGTGTTCCTCGTCGGAGGATTCCCCTTCGGGTTCTCTGCCTACTCCTCCGCCGTCATGCTCCTATTGGCGCTCGCGGTCTCCGGGGCGACGATTCTGTTCATCGCCGCGGTCAAGCGGCTCGGAGCGATCAGGATGCTTCTTGTGTGGTCTACGTCCACGCTGTTCGGCGCATTTTTCGGGCTCACCGTCCTAGGAGAGCAGATTACGGCTGTCCAGGTCTTCGGGGGGGCGCTGATATTGCTTGGCGTCTATCTCCTCAGGAGAGGCGAGAGATTCCCGGAGGCCGAGCCCTTCGTCGCGCCGGTTGGGGAGCGGTGACACCTGCCGCGCCGGGTCGCACCGCCGCGAAAGGACAGGGGGGCGGATGATACCTGCCAGGAGGAAACCCTCACTCGCAGACCATGCATTGGGCGGCCTATCGGTCTGCTTCGACAGGCCAGTAGTTCAGGCTCCAATAGATCACAGGGATGTCGGCCACGTGGACGTTCCTCAGCAGGTGCGGTAGGGCCCTGAGGTTCTTCGCCGAAGGGACGCCGATCTTCAGCCGGTAGGGGCGCGGCGAACCGTCGCTGACTATGTAGTATGACATCTCCCCTCTGGCGGCCTCTGTCCTGGAGTACGCCTCTCCCGCGGGGACCCTCGGCTGTGGGCCGAGCTTGAGGCGTACCGGGCCCTGAGGGAGTCCTTTGAGCGCCTGCCTGATTATCTTTACCGACTCGCGCATCTCGAGCAGCGCGACATAGGCCCGAGCCCAAGAATCACCCTGGGTGAGCACCGGCGTCTTGAACTCGAAGTCCTGATAAGAGCTGTAGGGTTCGTCCTTACGCACATCGAGTGCGAGCCCGGACGCCCTCGCTACTGTCCCCGTCGCGCCGAAGGCGACGGCCTCTTCCCTGGACAGGACACCGACGCCGTCCGACCTCTGGTGGACCATGGGGTTGTCGTAGAATATCTTCTCATACTCATCCATGCGCTTCTCGAACCAGTCGCAGGTTCTGAGGCCCTTCTCGATGGCGAACTCAGGGATGTCATTCCTCACCCCGCCAGGTATGATGTAGGCGAAAGTCACCCTCGCCCCCGCTATTCTCTCGCCGAGGTCGATCCAAAAGTCCCTGTCACCCATGCACCAGGTGATCATCGTGGTGTGGCCCAGGAAGAGCCCCTGGATGGCGATGAAGTACATGTGTGAGATGATGCGGTTGATTTCAGACATGATGACCCGGAGATACTGCCCCCGGGAGGGGATCTTGCTGTTCATGAGCTCGTCGACCCCAAGGGAATAAGCGAAAAGTATGTTCGAGCTGTCTAGTATCACCGGCCGCTCCAGGTGTGGGACGTTCTGGATGTAGTTCCTGTACTCCCCCATCTTCTCCTCGCCCCTATGGACATAACCTGCGTCGGGGAGAGCCTTGACGACGTAGTCGCCGTCCAGCCAGAGCCTGATGCGAAAGTGGCCGGCCCCCGGATGCTGCGGGCCTAGAGAGACGGACATGATCCGGTCGGCGTCGGGTGTGTACTCGGTCTCGAGGGCCATTTTCATCTACCCGGCGAAATGTAGTCCTTGCGGAGGGGCGGCAGGTCGTTCCAGTCCTCCGGGAGGAAGAGGTGGCTCTGGTCGGGGTGCCCCTGGAAGTTGAGCCCGAACATCTCGTGCGTCTCGCGCTCGTGGTACTCTGCGCCCATCCATACTTCGATCAGGGTCGGGACTACTGGGTTATCTCTGGGCACCCTCTCGGAGAGCGCTAGGACGAACCCCTCCTGGCCTGGGGCCGTAGAACCGATGAAGTAGACCACTTCCAGAGCGCTCTTCGCAATCCAGTCGACCCCGCTCACCGTGCTGATGTGGTCGAACCCTAGCGAATCCCTGGTGAAGAGCGCCACGTCCTTTATCATGCTCGGCGGGACGGATATTTTCAGCCTGCGCGGCTTCACCCACTCCAGCTTAGACCCAGGGTACTTCGACGTTATCCTGTCGGCGATGTCCTTTGCCCTGTCCAGATCAGGGTTAGGCGCAGCCGGGGCTGCCGCCGAAGACGGGTTGGAGGGGGCCTTGGCCTGCTGCGGAGAGGCCTCTACCTGAGGAGGGGGTGGGATGGCTGGCTCGCTGGCCTTGCTCGTGGGTTCCGTCACCTGCCGCTCAGGGTGGGCATCCTCCTGATCTTCTCCTGCAGGAGGACTATCCCTTGGATCAGCGCCTCCGCCCTCGGAGGGCAGCCCGGGACGTACACGTCTACCGGTATGATGTCGTCGATGCCCCTGAGGACGTTGTATGAGTCGAAGTAGAGACCCCCCGTTATCGAGCACGCCCCCATGGCGATCACCCACTTCGGCTCCGCCATCTGGTCGTAGATGAGCTTCAGCCTGGGGGCCAGCTTCCTGGTCACTGTCCCCATCACTATTATGAGGTCGCAGGCTCGGAGGGAGCCGAAGGCCTCCAGGGTGCCGAATCGTTCTATGTCGAAACGGGAGCCTGCAGCCGCCCCTACCTCGACGGAGCAGCAGGCCGTCTCGAGGTGGACAGGCCAGAGCGAGTAGAGACGCCCCCAGTTTGCCAGGTAGCGGAGTGGGTCTCCGATGGCGTATTGAAGGACGTCGTCTATCTTGCCCACTAGGACCTGGAAAGTCCCAGCCTTCTGCGGCTCGGCGACTACCATAGCTCTCTCTTCCCCGCTAGGACAAGGGCGAAGCCCATTGGGACGAAGAGCATCCCCATGAAGAGCGTCATCGTCCAATCTGAAGACGGCCCCAGAGCGAGCGGCTTGTAGGCCGACGCCCAGGCGTATAGGAACATGGAAAGGACGTCGAACACTATGAACATGAGGAGGTAGGCGTAGTACTGCATCATGAAGTGCATCTTGCCGGCGCCCTGGGGAACTTGGCCCGCCTCGAAGGGTAGGTTCTTGATCGGGTTGGGTCGCCGTGGTGCGAACAGACGCGGGATTATCATGACCGCCCCCGTGAGCCCCACTGCGACGAGAGCCATCACGAAGATTGTCCCTATGTCGCCAAAGAGAGCCATTTTCGAAGTTCAGGACCCCTTTACGTTATTTAAGATTGGTGGGGCAACAACCACCCTTTCCCTTGCATACATGAAATACAGCCAATGGGGGCCTACGCCGAATCGCTTTGTATGTCATAGGGACCAGGTCCCTTGCGAAGGGCTACGGGGGTGCGGAAGTTGTGGGCGACCTGTCGCCGAAGGTAGAGAGAGGAGGCGGCTTCGGCTCTCTCGGCGCAGGTACTGACCCACGGGCTAGATCGTGGCCTAGTCGATGCCGTGGACCTCTTGGTCCTCTTCCCTGAGGAACGACATGAGGAGCTTCCCCTCGCGGAAGAAGTCCTTGATCGAGAGGACCCCGAACAGGGTCCCGTCGTCGTTCTCCACTACCAGGTGTCGTATCCCGTTTTCCGCCATGAGCCTGACCGCAGTAGAGGGCCGGTCAGACCGCTTGACGCTGATCAGCTTCTTGGTCGACACGGCGTCCAGCCGCCCCGAGAGGGCCACGCCCTTGGCCACCGCCCTGACCACGTCCCTTTCAGAGAGCACTGCCTCCGCCCTTACAGGGCTTACAGAAGACGCGACCACGAGAAGGCCAATCTTCTCCCGCGCGAAGACCTCCGCTGCCTGCTTTATGGTGGCGCCAGGGCCTATGGTCACGGGCCTCCGCTTGACCAGAGCCTCGACCCTCAAGGCCTCGCCCCCTTGAAGGCGCGATTTTCTATGGAGACGTATGAGGTGAGCTGCGGGCCTACGTAGTCTGCGATAGGCCTGATTATCCTGTTGTCGGAATACTGTTCCATGACGTGGGCGAGCCATCCCGGAGCTCGGCCTATGGCGAACACAGGGGTGAATAGGTACGGAGGAACCCCTATGTGGTTGAAGGCCAGCCCGGAGAAGAGGTCTACGTTGGGGTAAAGGTTCTTCTCCTTCAGGAGGATGGCCTCGGTCCGCTGGATGATCTCCAGCGACTCCTTCTCCTTCGAAGTCTGTGCGAAGTGCTCTGCCATGTCGCTCAGGATTTTCGCCCGGGGGTCCATGGTCTTGTAGACCCTGTGGCCGAAGCCGTTGATCTTCGCCTTGCTGGCCAGCTTCCTGTGTATGTAGGCGTCCACCTTGGCTGGGGTGCCTATCTCGGCAGTCATCTCGACCACCTTCTCGTTCGCACCGCCGTGGAGAGGGCCCTTCAGAGCTCCCACCGCGCCGGTGATGGCGGAGTAGACGTCCGAGAGGGTCGAAGCTATGACCCGGGCGGTGAAGGTCGAAGCGTTGAACTCGTGGTCTGCATGGAGTATCAACAGGACATCCATCAGCTTCGAGTCTTCTTCGGAAGGGGCCTTGCCCGACAGCGTGTAGAGGAGGTTGGCCGCGAAGGAGAGGTCTTCGCGAGGGACGACCATTTCCTGGTCGTGCTTGTGCCTGTGGATTGCTGCCACTATCGTCCCCATCTTCGCCGCTATGGACATAGCCTTCTCCTGCTGCGAGTACATGGGGTCGTCGAAGACGCCGAGAGCGGCGACACCCACCCTAAGCGCATCCATGGTGTCGCAGTTCTGAGGAAGGGTGGTGAGGATCGACGCCAGCTCACGAGGTATCGCGCGCTTCGCACTGAGCTCTTCGGTGAAACCCTTGAGCTCGTTCACCGTCGGGAGATGGCCGTTCCAGAGGAGGAACGCAGTCTCCTCGAAATTTGAGTTGGCCGCGAGATCTGCGATGTCATAGCCGCGGTAGAGCAGACGTCCTTCGCGCCCGTCGATGAAGGTGATGGAGCTCTTCCCGGCTACGACGTCTTGGAGCCCCTTCGCCTGGGTGGTCAGGCGCTGGATGATCTGGTCCATGGTTTCTGAATATTTGCCGAGGGCTGCGAGTTTGGAATAGGTGTCCCTCGACAGCTTCACAGTCGTTGATTCGGCTTCGGGATTCTTTGGCATCGGCATGACAGTGATATAATCAATATCTTCAGTATATTAGGCTTTGCCCTACGCGAAGGTGAAAACGGCTATGGCCGACAGGTAAAAAGAGCACCCAAGTTGAGGAAGAGATGGTGTCTTCTCTGACTAGAGTGGCCGTCGTGGGCACCGGGGTGGCAGGGGCATATCTGCTCAATCGACTCCCGGCCGACGTAGAGGCTGAGGCATTCGAGATGCGGACGGAGAAGAACTGGTATACGGTGTGCGCCTGGGGGACTAGCCAGCCTTTCATCTCGGACCTGGTAAAGCAGGCGGGGTTCAACTTCGACGACTATATCCTACACAGGGGGAAGAAGATGCGCGTGGACCTCGGAGACGAAGAGGTCTCCATACCGCTCAGGGGGCTCGTAACCTACGACAAGCACAAGCTCACGGAGGACATGCTGAGGGGGAAGAAGGTGCACTGGGGGGCGCAGGTCAAGGAGGCCAACGGGGACTTCAGGGACTTCGACCACGTGGTGGACGCCACCGGCCTGCACAGGTCGCTCCTCCCGAAGGTCCAGGGTGACATGGTGATACCTACGCTCGAGTACCAGGTGAAGTCCAAGGAACTCCCCTACGATGACTTCGTGATCAAGCCGTACCCAGGCCTCGCCGGCTACTGGTGGTACTTCCCTCTGGGGGACGGGATGGCGCACGTGGGGGCCGGCGATCTCCGCCGCAGGTATCAGGGCGACCTCGACGAGTTTGTGAAGAAGTATCACTGCGAGGTGGTGAGGAAGATAGGGAGGCCGGTCAGGGTGACCCCCCCTCAGTTCATGGAGCCGTTCTTCGACGGGAAGGTCACCGGGGTAGGCGAGTCCATCGGCACCGTCTACCCGATGCTGGGGGAGGGGATAATCCCAAGCATGCAGTGCGTCAACCTGTTCGTGGCCCACCTGGACGACAGGGAGGGGTACAGGAGGGCCGTCCTGGACCAGTACTCGGAATATGCGAAGGTCTACCGGTTCATCAAGGCCAAGCTGGAGGACAGGTTCAGCCTGATGAAGATGTGGCCATCTCTCCTGTCCGTCTATCTGTACATGAGGGGGAACGAGAGGCGCTTCGGCCTTCAGACCAGGTTCAACGACTTCTTCAAGGTCATCACGAGGCTATAGTTGAGCGCCGAAGAGCTCAAGACCCACTCTGCTGTCCACGTTCTCAAGGGTGCCGTTCAGGAGGTACTGGGCGCGAAGTGGACTTCGTCGGTGCACGTCTCAGGGAGTCACGGGAGGCTGACAGTGAAGTTCGACAGGGAACCAACGCCCGAGGAGCTGGCCAAGATAGAGCGGCTGGCCAACGATAAGATCTCGGAGGGGGCCGAGGTGCTGGAGTTCGAGATGGAGAGGCCGGAGGCAGAGGGGCACTTCGGGGACGCCATCTACGACCTGTTCCCGGTCCCCCCGGAAGTGACGCTGCTGAAGATCGTCAGGATCCCTGAGTGGAACATCAACTGTTGCAACGAGCCACACGTCGACAACACCCTCCAGATAGGGACGATCAGGCTCGGGAGGCCCCGTTTCAGGCGCTCCAAGGGGGAGCTCGAGCTGGAGTTCGACCTAGCTGAATGAGCGGGAACAGGTAATATCCTGGTTCTTTTCGGGCCATGGCTGGGCCCGTAGCGCAGATCCATGCTCGAGCGAAATACGGATAGCGCGGCAGCCTCCTACACCGCGTGGAGTGAGCTGTAGGTCGTGCGTT
>JAJYNM010000011.1 GCA_021786335.1 archaeon | reverse complement strand
GCGCCATGGCGGAGACGTTGTAGGGCTTCCCCACCAACCGCGCCAACTCTGCTGACGTCTGGGTCAGTTCGACCACCGGGACCCCGTGCTTCTTCGCCTCTTCCCTGAGCTTCTCGCCCAGGTCGTGTGGGATGGACCTCGTTATGAGGACGCCTTTGCTCCCCTTCACTGCCGCGATGCTCTCCCTGGCGCCGACGGCGGTCTTCCCGGCCTTCATGGAATCCTTTAGCACCTTGGAGAGTTGGGCGGTGTCCACCATTCTCTATCAGCTCATGTAGAGGTCGATCATACCGGTCCCCAACGGTATCGGGAGCCCGACGATGACGTTCTCCGTGACCCCCTTGAGGTCTTCGACCTCGCCCTTGACTGCGGCCTCGGCGAGGGTCGGGACTGTGATCTCGAAGGCCGCCCTGGCTAGGACGCTGCTCTTTGTCCCGGCGATGCCGTGCCTGCCTATCTGCTGGATGTATCCCTTCGACGTCATCAGGTCCGCCACAAGGAAGATGTGGCGGATGTCTACCTCCAGCCCCTGCTCGTCCAAGGTGCTCATCAGCTCCCGCACGAGGGTGGCGCGGGCCGCCTCGATCCCGAGGACCTGGGCGACCTCGTGGACGTTGTTGGTATAGACCTTGCTCGGGTCCACCCCCTGGATCTGCACGACCTTACCTAGGTTCGACCCCGAGGTCTGTATGAACCACTCCTCTCCTTCCTTTACCACCGTGACCCGGGTGATTCCTGGAATCCCCTTCAGCTTCATGTTGAGGATCTTGTTCCTGAGCGTGAACAGAGCAGAGAGGTCTGCCTCGGGCATGCTGACGTGGATGATGTTCGGGTTCCTCTTGTCCTGTTGGACCTTCCGCTTCCCTGTCTCTATCACCTTGGCTATCTCCTCCGGGCTCGTGTCCCTGTCGTTCATCATCTCAGGGCTGAGGTGGAGCTTGATCCCCTCTGTAGGGTCAACCTCGCTGAAGGCGACGACGTTACCGACCTTCGTGAAGAGTATCTCCTTCGCCGCCTTGACCGCCTTTTCGTTCTGGGAGGCGTAATCCTTGGTAAGGTAGATGTCCATGGACGGTTTCGCCGGGATCTTGCGGGCGTCCACCAGCTCCATGAGCCTCGGCAAACCCAGGGTGACGTCCCTCTCGCGGACGCCTGCGAAGTGAAATGTCCTCAGGGTCATCTGGGTGCCAGGTTCTCCTATTGACTGGGCGGCGACTATGCCTGACGCTTCGCCAGGTTCGACCCTCGAGTAGTCGAGGGCATCGGCCACCCTTTCCATTGATTCTTTGAGACCTTCGTCCGTGAGATGAGAGTTGCCGAGCTTTTCATTCAGCTCCTTGACCAGCCTTTCATTTAGCAGGGGCTGGTCCTTCTTCAAGAGCCTCTCCAGCTCCTCCTCGCTGGTCTTGGTCTTCGACTTGTGCGAGAGCTCCTCGGTCTCGATCAGCCTGTCCAGGTTGATTGGGCGGCCGTGGTCGCTCTTGGCAGGGTCGACGCCGTCCTCTCCATAGATGAACTGTATGATATGGCCGTGGGGGTCTCTCACGGTCAGGTCGTACTCGACCTTGAGGTGCTCGAGGGCGTTGACCAGCCTCCTCTGCATGTAACCGCTCTGCTGCGTCCTGACCGCGGTGTCCACGAGGCCCTCGCGTCCTCCCATGGCGTGGAAGAAGAACTCGGTCGGAGAGAGGCCGTCTCTGTAGTTGCTCTTGACGAACCCCTTGGCAGTGGGGGACGGGTCGTTCCAGGCGAAGTGGCTCAGCGCCCTCCCCTTCAGGCCGTGGCTGATTCTCTTGCCGCGGACTGACTGCTGCCCCAGCGCCGCGGTCATCTGGCCGACGTTTAGGCTCGACCCCCTGGCACCTGTCCTTGCCATTATCATGCCGGAGTTCTCTGCGGGGAAGGCCCTGTCAGCTATCCTCCCTGCCTTGTCCCTCGCCTTCGCGAGCTCGTTGACTATGTACGCCTCGAGGGTGTCCTCTGCAGAAAGGCCCCTGGTGAGCTGGAGCGAGCCTGCCTTGTACTTCTTCTGGAGGTCGGTGACGCTGGCATAGGCTTCGTCGAGCGCATCGGTGATCCCCTTCTTCGCCTCGGTAGGGAGCTCGAGCTCGTTGAACCCGTAGGTGAAGCCCCTGCGGGTGAGGAAGGTCTTGAGCACCTTCAGTATCGAGTTGAGGAAGTTGCGGGCCTCCTCGTTGCCGTAGTCCTTGGCGATCCTGTGCAGCAGGGAGTCAGGTTCCTCGGCCCCTATCACCGCCTTGTCGACGACCCCCGAAATCAGCTCGCCGTCCCGTATGACCACGTCGTTGGTGGCACCGGTCCTCTGGGCTTTGGCCCACTTCGAAGTGAGGACGTAGTTCATCCCCTTGGGGATGAAGATGGAGAAGAGTTGCTTCCCGGTGTAAGCAGGGTGCGCCCCCTTCACCGCCGGCTCGGGGAGGTCCCCGACGTAGTCCCCGACCAATGCGAGGTTGGAGAACTCCGCCGTGGTGAGGGTGGTCTCGTCTCGCGTGAGCATGAACGCTCCGGTGATGAAGTCCCTGATTCCTCCGATGATGGGCCCTCCGTACCTGGGCGAAATTATCTGGTCCTGCACCCTCATCAACATGAGCGCTTCGGACCTTGATTCTTCGCTCTGTGGGACGTGGAGGTTCATCTCGTCACCGTCGAAGTCGGCGTTGTAGGGTGGGCAGACCGAGGGGTGGAGCCTGAAGGTCCTGAACGGCAGGACACGGACGAAGTGCGCCATGACGGACATCCTGTGGAGGGAGGGTTGCCTGTTGAAGAGCACGATGTCACCGTCCATCAGGTGCCTTTCGACGATGTATCCTGGGACGAGGGAGTCGGCCAGCGCCTTCCTGTCGCTGGCGAAGTCCAACCTGATCTTCACCCCGTCTGGCCTTATGACGTAGTTGGCACCGGGGTGCTCGAAGGGGCCCCTGTTCACAAGTGCCTTCAGGTGTTCGATGTTGAAAGGAGAGACCTTCTCTGGTATCGTGAGCTTCTTCGCCACCTCGAATGGCACCCCCACTTCGCCTATGTCGAGGCTGGGGTCGGGGCTGATCACAGTGCGGCTGGAGAAATCTACCCTCTTCCCCGACAGCGACCCCCTGAACCTCCCTTCCTTCCCCTTCAGCCGCTGGCTGAGCGTCTTCAGCGGCCTCCCAGACCTGTGGTGTGCCTGCGGGATACCCGAGACCTCGTTGTCGAAGTAGGTGGTGACGTGGTAGTGGAGCAGGTCGACCAGGTCCTGCACGATCAGATGGGGTGTGCCGGACTCCTTAGACTCGCGCACCCTCTGGTTGACCCTGAGGATGTCGACCACCTTGTGAGTGAGGTCGTCCTCTGACCTTATGCCAGACTCAAGAGTTATGGAAGGACGTACTGTGAGCGGGGGGACTGGGAGCACCTGCAGGACGAACCACTCAGGCCTGGCTGCCTTTGAGTTGAACCCGAGGAGTGCTAGGTCGTCGTTGTTGAGCCGCTCAAGCCGCTCGCGGATTGCGACCGGGAGCAGGCGTGTCGCCCCCCCTTCCTCGGTGATCTCATGGAAAATGGTCGGCTTTGTGAACTCAATCTGATACTGCTGCTTCCCGCAGTGCGGGCAGAGCTTGACCTTCTTCGCCTTCGTGGCAATCTCCTTGGCGACCGTCTCCGTCAGGGACGGGGTGAAGTCAGTCTGGTTCGTCAGTTTGGTCCTGTAGGCGTCCAGCTCCTGCTGCGGCAGGAGTATCCTCCCGCATGACCTGCATGTAGTCTGGACCAGCCTGTTTATCTCGTCCACGAACGCGATGTGGAGGACCGGCTCGGCCAGCTCGATATGGCCGAAGTGTCCCGGGCACCTCCCTGCCGTCCCTCCGCAGGTGCCGCACTTCTGGCCCGGCTCGAGGGTACCGAGTCTGCTGTCCATGAGTCCCCCCTGGACAGGCATGCCGTCCTCGTCGTAGGTCTCAGGCTGGGTGATCTCGGCGACTGAGTACTTCCTGACCTCCGCGGGGGAGAAGACGGCGAAGTTGATCCCGCCGATGGTCTTGAGCGCTTGTTCCATCGACATTTCTCTACACCTTGTCCTTCAGCTGGAGCCTCGGCGCGATGTTCAGGCTCATCATCTCCTGGAGCAAGAGCTTGAATGCGTAGGCGACGACCACTGTGGATATCTTGGCCTGGTCGCCGTCTATCTTGCAGGTGTACTTCCTCTGCTTCGCGTCGTAGTAAGCTATCAGGCCGCACTTCTCGCAGACATAGATCTCCGCCTTGTCAGCTTCGTCCAGCAGCCTGTCCTTGAGGACCATGGACGCACCGTACGCGATCAGGCAGTCCCTCTCCATCTCTCCGAACCTGAGGCCGCCGCCGCGTGCTCTCCCCTCGGTGGGCTGCTTGGTCAGCATCTGTACCTGCCCTCTGGCCCTGGCGTGGATCTTGTCCGCCACCATGTGGTGCAGCTTCTGGTAGTAGACCACGCCCACGAAGACGTCGGCCGCGAACTTCTTCCCAGTCTTACCGTCGTACATGACCTCCCTTCCGGTCGGCTCGAACCCCTTCGCCCTCAGGACCTTCTCCATCTCCTCGATGCTCTCACCGGCGAAGGCGGAGCCGTCGACCGGCGAACCCCTGAATGCCGCGGCCTTCCCAGCGATGGACTCGATGAACTGGCCCACGGTCATCCTCGACGGGAAAGCGTGTGGGTTGATGATCACGTCGGGGACGATCCCCTCTGCGGTGTATGGCATGTCCTCCTGGGGGACGACCAGCCCGATGACCCCTTTCTGACCGTGCCTTGATGCGAACTTGTCTCCTATCTCCGGGACCCTCATGTCCCTCACTCTCACCTTGAACATCTTCCCTCCCTCGACGTTCTCTGTCATGAAGATAGAATCCACCACCCCGTTCTCCGACGGCCTGACGGCCGTCGAAGTGTCGCGCCTGTAGGGGCCCTTAATCTCGAACTCCTTGTACTCCTCCATGAACCTTGGAGGGCTTGTCCTGCCGATTACCACATCCCCCCCGGTCACCTGAGACTCGTGGGCGACCACCCCGTCACCCTCGAGGAGCCGGTAGAACTTCTCCCCCCTGTAGCCGCGTATGTTTGAGTCGGCGGACGGGACCTCGAAGGTGTCGCGCATCCCGCCGAGGTACTGCTTCGCCTCGCCTTCGTAGAGCCTGTAGAAGAATGAGCGCGACATCCCCCTCTCGACGCTCGACTTGTTCATGATGATCGCGTCCTCAATGTTGTAACCCTCGAACGAGAGGACTGCGACCACGCAGTTCGTCCCCAGCGGACGCTCGTCTATCCGGAGAAGGTCGAGTGTCCTGGTGCGTACTACCGGCGCCTGCGGGCTCACGAGCAGGTGCTGCCTCACGTGGGGGGAGATCGGGTACGTGGGGGAGCTGAAGCCGAGGCTCTGCTTCGCCATGGCCGACTCGTATGTGTTCCTCGGCGACTGGTTGTGCTCAGGGTACGGGATTATGGACGCCGCGATGCCGAACATCGCCGCGGGGAAGAGCTCCATATGGGTGTTCTTGGTAGAGACGTCGTCTGGCCCCATGGACACCAGGCAGTTCTCCTCCTCGTTGGCGTCGATCAGCTCGATGACCCCTTGGTCGACCAGGTCCCGCCAGGACATCTGCCCCGTGTCGACCTTGTCGACGAGCTCGGGTGTCAGCAGTGTGCGGCCGCTTTCAACAAGGACCAGCGGCCTCAGAACCCTCCCTGAGCTCAGGCTGACGTAGACCCGCGGGTAGGCGTTCTCGTTCACCGGAGAGACATACAGGACGCTTGCGCCGGGGTTAATCTGCCCCTCGCGCCGGAGCTTACGGAACGCCTTCGCGAGGCGCTCCCCGTCGTCGACGTACCCCAGGAACCTCCCGTCCATGAATATCCTGCAACCGTCGACCTGAAGCTTCTGGTCTGAGTCTCTGATCTGTCTGGCCCCCAGCTCCCAGAGTTTCTCCTCTATCTCCTGCGGCGGCACGCTCACGGAGATGATAGCCGAGAGCGCGAGGTTCTTCACCAGGCCGCAGTTCACCCCTTCAGGCGTCTCCGAAGGGCATATCCTGCCGAAGTGAGTCGCATGCAAGTCCCTCGCCTCGAAGTTCGGCTGGCTCCTGCTGAGCGGGGACTGGACTCTTCTCAGGTGGCTCAGGGTGCTGAGGTAGTTGGTCCGGTCGAGGAGCTGCGTCACTCCTACCTTCCCTCTCCCCCAGTTCCCAGTCGCTATCGCGTTGTTGAGCTTGTCAGTGATTATGCCGGTCCTGATGGCGGCGCCGACGACGTTGCCCCCTCGCTTCTGGCCCGTCCTTTCGAGCTGATACTTCATGTCCCTCACCAGGTTACGGAAGGCGGTCCTGAAGAGGTCTGCCAGCATCTGGCCTGCGAACTTGATGACCTTGTTCCCGTAGTGGTCCTTGTCGTCCGCCTCTATCCACCCCAGCCTCAACTCGAGCAGCTTGCATGCAGCCTCCCCCATGAACATCGACTTGTCGAAGCGCTTGTCTTCCGTCTTGCCCAGGTGAGGCAACAGACCCCAGTCGAGCATTGACAGGGCCCTCTTGACTCTGAACTCTTCGAGCATCCCGTGGGCGACCCTGTTGCCGATGAAGACGAGGGCGTCCTTCTCCGTGGGCGCTTCGCTCGCCTTGTCGAAGGAGACTTCCAGGAGGTCTTGAATCTCGGGCTTCGGCGAGACTGCGTCGGCGATGTCCTTGTCCGATTTTATCCCGAGGGCGCGCATCACTATCACATAGGGTAGGTCCACCGGGCAGCTGGGGACTTTGACATTAATGGCGCCGTCCTGCTTGAGAGTCAGCTCCAGCTTCGACCTGTATCCCACGACAGAGGAGTAGACCCGAGACTTGTAGGTGGTGGCGCCTGCCAGCTTCTCCGCGTCCACCAGAATCTTGTTAGGGGAGAGGTCCTCGAGGCCTACGATCACCCTCTCCGCCCCGTGGATGATGAAGTATCCCCCGGGGTCGTTGGGGTCTTCTCCCGACTCGACGAGCTGCTCCCTCGAGCGGTTAGAAAGCTGACAGAGCTCGCTCTTCACCATGACAGGGAGGTCGCCGATGTGCTGGCGGGTGGTGTCGCGTGGGAGACCCTCCTCTTCGATGGTCATTTCGATGAGGATAGGAGCAGAGTAGGTGAGGTTCCTCAGCCTCGACTCCATTGGGAGTATGCTGCTCACCGAGCCGTCGATCTCTACTACGCGTGGGGACCCGAGGGTGACCCTACCGAACTTTATCCTGTATGGTGTGCTGACCGTCTCCACCTCGACCTCGCCTATCTC
>JAJYNM010000013.1 GCA_021786335.1 archaeon | reverse complement strand
AAGGTCCTCCAGTCCCTGGAACAGCACCCACAAATCCGCAATGCATCCGTCGTACCGGGCGAATTCGACATCGTAGCGACTGTATACGGAAAGAACCACGAAGAGATCCTTTCCTCAGTTTCGAAGATTGCCGAAGTGCAGGGCGTAGAGTCAAGCGAGACGCTGTTAGCCTACAAGCCCATCTGGGCCTAGGCTCCGTTTTTTCTTTGTAGAAGGTCAGAGCCCAACTGGTCAGGGAACAGATAGCATAGTAGAATCACAATGCGGTATATGGCTCGAAAGTTGTTTTATTTAGTAGGTTGTTCCAAGCGTTCGTTCGACGAAGTCTGCGATATTACATACGCGACAACGGACATCGATGTCTTCGGCGCTTCTCCTACCACCCACGATCGCGTTGTAGAACGCGATACCTTTACCTTCAACTAAGTTCTTACCACCACCGTTCTTATGATCAATTTCTAATGTTAGCATATCGGTGCAGTCACATCGTACACAACGAGCACCACCACAGAGTTCCATCGCGTGCATCCTGAGTTTCTGTCGGTACTCGGCCTGCCATTTGATCCGATACTCGTAGGGTCACACGCTTGCCAGAGCGAGGACTGGGTGAGCGAGGTAGGCGCTGATCGCTCCTCGCACCACTGACATCTTCGACTCGTACCGGCTTGCGCTGTTCGTGATCCTCTCGAATTCGAGGGGCAGGAAGGCCCTGAACGAAAGGGCTATGTGGGTAGCTGCTTGACCGCCTCCCTCACCTGGGACGTTTCCACTCCACAACACCGTTTGATGCCCCTGTGATACTCTTCGACCCCCCTGCCCCGGCGTGCTTCTGAACCGCCAGAGCATGGACTCAACCTAGCGATGCTGCCTCCCCAGGTTCGCCGCGATCTCCCTCCCCGTCAGCCCCGGGTTCTCCCTCACGACCTCCACTATCTCCGCGTCCAGGGTGGGGGTGGGTGAACACCCCCCAGGCGACCGCCTCGGGCGGGTAGACCGGCTCCTCGACGTAGTACCAGCGCGGCACCCTCGATTTGTGGCTCTCAAAAGACGTACATTTGGACCCCGGCTATAACGGAAGATGGTTAACGGGCCCGGTGGGATTTGAACCCACGACCTCTGCGAGCCTAAGCTCCCTACAGCTTAGAAGGCTGCCACGCTATCCGTACTCCGCTCCAGGCTTGGATCTGCGCTACGGGCCCAACCTGCACCGCCTCAGGTTTCGACATAAGCTTTGCCACGGCGGCCACCCTTCCGAAGGCCGAGAATCGGAAGGTTTTATCATGTCCGGAGCCGCTCTTCGGCCGTTGACCGCGCTCCAGCAGAGGCTGTTCGGGACAAACGGGGTCCGGTTCGTGCCCGGGGTGTCCCACGACCTCGACTTCGCTATCGGCCTGGCCGAGGCTGTCGGGACCTACTTCGGAAGCGGGGAAGTGCTGCTGGGGAGGGATGGCCGGCTGTCCGGACCTGCACTGGCGAACGCCGTCGCGTCAGGTCTCCTCAGCTCAGGGCGCGACGTCGCCGAGGCGGGACTTGTGCCCACCCCTGCGCTCCAGTACGCGGTGAAGGCTCTCGGTTTCAGGGGCGGGGTGATGATCACAGCGTCACACAACCCTCCGCAGTACAACGGCCTGAAGGTGTCCGGGCCAGACGGGGTCGAAGTCCCTAGGCTGGACGAACAGCGGATAGAGAAGATCTACTTCGACAAGTCGCAGACCAAGGCTGACTGGAAGTCGATCGGTGTGGCGAGACAGGAGGGCTCAGTGGTAAGGGCCTACCAGAGGGGCGTCCTCTCAAAGGTCGACGCGAAGGTGATAGCCGCCAGGAAGTTCACCGTTGTCATGGATCCAGGCAATGGCGCGCAGTCGGTGGCAGCGCCATACATCGTCGAGTCCCTCGGATGCAAGGTGATCACCCTGAACTCGACGATCGACGGGAGCTTTCCGGGGAGAGGCCCTGAGCCGACCCCTGACACCCTGAACGACCTCTCTGCGGCTGTGAAGGCTACGGGAGCAGACCTAGGTGTGGCCTACGACGGGGACGGGGACCGGTCCATATTCTGTGACGAAGGGGGGAGAGTACTCTGGGGGGACCAGAGCGGTTGCTTGATCGCAGACTTCGTCCTCGACAGGCACCCGGGAGGGACACTGGTCACGTCAGTCGCATCCAGCCAGGCGGTCGAGGCTGTGGCCAAGAAGCACGGGGCAAGGGTGCTGCGGACCAAGGTAGGGGCTGTGGAAATTGCGAGGACAATCATCGAGCGGAACGCCGTCTTCGGCTTCGAGGAGAACGGAGGGTGCCTCTATCAGCCTCACATTGCCGTCCGCGACGGAGGCATGACCACAGCTCTGATGCTCGAATGCCTCGCAAGGAAGGGGATGGCAATGTCCAAGGTGCTGTCGTTCGTGGTTCCGAAGTACTTCCAAGCCAAGACAAAGGTCGAAGTGAACCCGAAGAGGGTCGACGCGGTAATGAAGGCGGTAGAGAAGCATGCAAACGGGGAGGTCGAGAAGGTAGATGGCCTCAAGCTATGGACTGGCATCCACTCCTGGGTCCTGATCAGGCCGAGCGGGACCGAACCGATAGTGAGGATTTTTGCCGAGTCGGATTCCCAAGAGGACGCGGAGCACCTGGTCAACAGGTTCGCGAAGGTCGTGAAGTCAGCGACGGCCTAGATGGGTCCATCCCACGTCCCTGATCGCTCTGAGCCTCCCCTCTGCCTCCAGCGCCACCTCTTTCTGCTTCGTCGCGCGTCCCACGACTGTCAGCTCCCCTCCCGCCTTCTTCGCGGCCCTCTGGGCTGCCTGAACCTCTCGTGCTCTGACGGTTCCTACTATCACACACTCCTCTCCTCCCTCGAGTATCAGCCTGTCGCCGTCCAGCCCGTTCGCGTCAGCGAAATCCCTCACCCCCCCTGCGGCGGGGAGCCGTTCTACCACGAAACCCACGCCGCTCGCCCGGGCCAGCGTGTGGATGCTCCTGGCCAGTCCGTCGCTCGAGTCCATGGCAGATGTGAGGTAAGGCGCCAGGGCGGCGCCCACCTCGAGGCTTGGCTCGGGTTCGAGGACGCTCCTCCTCGCCTCCTGTTCGAACTTCGGTTTCGCTTTGGCGCCGCGCAACATAATGCTGAGCCCGGCGGGGGGGAGCCCGAATGCTCCTGTGACCACCAGCGCGTCCCCAGGTGAGGCCCCACGCCTGTCGACCACCCTCTTCGCGAACCCCACCATGGAGCACCCGACTATCAATTCCTCCGCTTCGTTGGTGTCCCCTCCGACGAGGTGAACCCCCCACCTTTCCGCTGCGTCCCTCAGCCCCAGCGCCACCATCTCCACGTCCTCTTTGTCCACCCCCCTTCGGAGGCCTAGGGATATCATGAACGAGTCTGGCCTCACGCCTTTGGACGCGAAGTCACTGACGCACATAGCCACGGCTTTCCTCGCGGCCTGCCTGTACGTCATCCCGGCAGGCACGTCGGTGTGCTCCACCAGCATGTCTGTCTTCAGGACCACCCGGCCTGTCCTGGGAGGAACTACCGCGACGTCGTCGCCTATCTGGCTGTACCCTTTCGGGAGCGTCCCAGCAGCCTTCGACATGGCCGCTATCACCTCGAACTCGTCGGGCATGCTATGACCCCCGCCGGTCCAGCTCCCTGGCGAAGTCCTCGGCGATGCTCTTCGCCCTGGCGACCGACGGAGCCTCCGCCGAGACCCTGACCACTTCCTCGGTCCCCGAGGGACGCATCAGGACCCAAGCCCGACGGGGGAGGGCGATCTTTAGTCCGTCGGTGAGGTCAGCGCGATCATATTTGTGAGCCAAGACCTTGAACGCCTTCTCCGCCTTCTGCCTGGGGATACGGAGGGCGACCCTCTCCTGGTGGTATGACGGGACCGATGAGTACAGGGCGTCCCCCTCCTCTCGCAGGGCCTTGATGATTGTCAGGGCCGCCAGCAGGGAGTCCCTGCAGAAGTTGAAGTCGCCGTCGATCAGCCCCCCGCTGCTCCCTTCCCCTCCGAGACGGGCTCCCGCCTCCTTCATAGCCCGCACGACGTTGGCCTCCCCCACCTTGGACCTGAGCACCCTGCAGCCAGCCTTCGCGGCGATGTCATCTACCCCCTGGGTGGTGTCCATCGATACGACCACCTGCCTCTCCCGCGTCTCTAGGATGAGTCGCTGGAGCGCGAGGGTCAGCATGTAGTCTCCGCTCCTCTTCATCCCTGAGGAGTCCACTATGACGAGCCTGTCCCCGTCGCAATCGAAGCCCAACCCTATGGCGCACCTTTTCTCCTTAACCGTCCGGCGGAGAAGGACGAGGTCATCTGCGACCGGGTCCACGGTACGCGTGAAGACGGAGTAGGTATCATTGAGCGAGACGACCTCGCACCCCAGCCGCCGCAGAAGGGGGACAGCGTGGGCGATGGCCGCCCCCCCTCCAAGGTCTACCGCCACCTCCATCCCTTCGCAGGACCCCTCCCCGTACCTCGCGGCCAGGCTGTCGACATAGCCCGGTTTCACCGGTTGCCCCCACCGCCCTCCGACAGACCATCTCCCTCCAGCCAGCTCACTCCAGATTACTTTCTCAAACGTCTCTTTTCCGATTCCGGCTCCTCCTGCTATGAACTTCAAGCCGTTGTACTCGGGCTCGTTGTGCGAGGCGGTGACCATCACGGCGGCGACCCCCCTCGCCCTGCTCTCCCTGAAGAGAGCCGGCGTGGAGATCACTCCATAATCAATGACCGTCCCGCCCGAAGACATGACGCCAGCGGCGACCGCCCTGCAGATCGCCGGCCCCGTCTTCCTCGTGTCCCTTGCGAGGAGGAACTCCTTCCCTCCGGTAGCCGCGGCGAAGTTGGAGGCGTACCTAGCAACGTCCGCCAGCGAGAAATCTTGGTTCAGAATCCCTCTGATGCCGCTTAGAGAGGCGATCACCTGAGTCCCCCCTAGCCTGTCATGGGCGGCACAACGTAAGCGTATCCCTGGGGTTCCTCTGCGCGCTCGTGTGAACCAATCTTCACCGTGACAATATGACTTTTTGAGTTCGGAACTTTTGATTGGCGGTCGGCCCTTTCAGAATCCAGCGTGAGAGTGGCGTCGTTTAAGGTGAGGAGGGGCGCAGCCGTGGGGGAATACAAGCTATCGGAGGTCTTTTCGGGGCTCGAGTCCTCCCCTGCCCTCTCGAAGGTATTCGGCTCCAAAGCCCAGATGACCAAGATTCTGAGGCACCTGAAGACGAGGGTGGAGCGCAGCGACTCGGGGCTCTGGCTGGATAGGGACACGGGCACGATATGCATAGGCTCCAAACACCTCGCCACTGCTAAGGCAGACTTCCTGTACCTGGACGCCATCCACGTCCTCGTGCATGTCAGGCAGTTCCTCGAGGGGAAGGAACTCTACGACCAGGCCTTCGAGTACGTGGAAAGGCCGACTGAACTGGAGGCGTATAGGACGACGGTAGCCGAGGCGAGGCGTGTGGGCATGGCGGAGGACGAGATCCTGCGGTACTTGAGGATGGACGCAGTCGACGACTCAGAGCTGGGGAAGCTGATGGAGAAGATCGGCGTCAGGGCTCGCCGCTGAATACACAAGTTTGCCTCTGAAAACCCTGCTAGATCTTCTTCGCAGGTATTCCTGGCTTGACCAGGTTCTTCATGTCTAGGACCGACTCTATCTCCTTGGGGGTGAGTCCCAGCTCCTTTAGCGCGGGCCTGATCGCCGCCCCCTTCGCAATCTTCTTCCCGAGGGCCGACGCCTTGTCGTAGCCTATCTTCGGTGAAATCAGGGTGACTAGTGCTTGGCTCGTCTCCGCATAGCTTTGCGCTCTTGCCTTCATCGGTACGACGTGGTCTATCACAAGGCTCGCGACCTTGCGCAGCGCCTCAGAGAGCAGCTTCGCCTGGAGGACGAGGTTGTAACCCATCAGGGGGACCCCCATGGCAAGCTCGAACTCCCCGAGGGACGCCGCCACGGCGTTCGCACCATCCAGCCCTGCGACCTCAGCCGACGCCAACAGTGCGCTCTCCACAGTGACCGGGTTCGTCTTCCCGGGCATGATGCTGCTCCCAGCTACCTCTTCCTGAGTCGGTATGTCGATCTCCCCCAGGCCGGTAAGCGGGCCGGAGAACATGAGCCTGAGATCCTGACAGAGCCTGTAGAGGCCTATGCTCACCGTCCTCATCGCTCCGCTCAGCGAGGACATGTCGGTCAGCAGGCGGGTGGGTCTAAACTTATTCCTCGCGCTCCTGAACGGGAGCCCTGATAGTCTGGCTATCTCTGAGGCCACCATTCCTCCGAACTTGGGGTCCGTGTTGATTCCGGTCCCTACCGCGGTCCCCCCAATTGGGAGCTCGAGCAGGTGGCGCATTGTCTCACGGACCAGCTGGGTGTCCCTTGAGAATTCGTCCGCGTAAGCCCCAAACTCTTGCCCCATGGTCACCGGAAGGGCATCCCTGAGGTGGGTCCTCCCAGCCTTGTACACCTTTGCAGTCTTCCTGGATGCCTTCTCCAGGCTCCGGCTCATGTCTCTGAGTGCGGGGATAAGTTCGCGTTCCACCGCCACGGCAGCTGCGACCCTCACTGCGCTCGGCCCGACGTCGTTGGACGACTGCCCCATGTTGACATGGTCGTTCGGATGGACTTTCTTGCCAAGCTGAGCGGACGCCAGCTCTGCGAGCACTTCGTTGGCGTTCATGTTCAATCCAGTCCCCGAACCCGTCTGGAACACGTCTACGACGATGGACCGGTCGTGCGCTCCTTCCATCAGCTCCCTCGCCTTCGAATGGATTGCCTTCCCTACGTCATCGTTCATGAGCCCGAGCGCCATGTTGGACTTTGCAGCTGCGAGTTTGATCGCGCCTACGGCCCAGATCACCTCGCGCGGGAACCTCGTGCCCGTGCTGAGAAACACCCGCTTCGAACCCTCCACATATTTCAATGTGGGGTGGGAGGAAGGGGCGTCTGCTCTTAAGTTCTCGTCCGAATCAGTGCCCGCCGCAGCCGCAGGATTCTCCTACGGGGACGTTAGGGTTCTCTATCTTGAACCCTGTCCTTTGCAGCCCGTCGATGTAATCGATCTTCGACCCCCTGAGAACCTCTGCGTCGCCCTTCGCGGCCATCACCTTGAGCCCGTCGACCTCTTCCACGACGTCTGTGGTCCCGGGCTGCCTTTCCAGGCTCAGCGCGTACCTGTACCCGCCGCTGCAGGCACATCCGCCCCCCTGGTAGACTTCTATCTTCAGATATGCGTCCGTCGCCTTCTCCTGTTCCAGAACCTCGCCGATCTTCTGCCTGGCGACGGGTGTCATCACTACAAGTGGTTGTATCTGCTGCATCTTAACGAACGCTTGCGCACGGCTTTCTATTTAACGCTTCCCTCGCAGGAGGGCTGTTGAATAACTCTCCTTTCTGAGCCGCCTTATCCTCCTCTTTCCCGCTCTTCCTCACACTACTTCCTAGCAGACAGGAACATGTTGTAGACCGCCGCCTTCAGCAGCACC
>JAJYNM010000075.1 GCA_021786335.1 archaeon | reverse complement strand
CTTGGCAGGGCACCCAGTTCGAGTTGTTTTCCAAGACAGGCGAAGTAGTCAACGGCTTCGTTGCGCCAGGATGCTCGAGTATAATTTCGATTACCACCTTCGTCGGTCTGCTTGGTCTCATGCACTTGGACATGAGGAAGGACATTCGATCGACGGCTGTCGTAGCGGTCGCGGGGATAACGATATTGACATTGCTTAACTCATTCAGGATACTGCTCCTGATGTGGGTGGGATACGTCGATGGGGCCTCGGCATTCTGGGGGGTCCACAACTGGATAGGATACGCGATATTTCTTGGATTCTACCTTGCAGCGCTCACGGTCTATTCCAAGATGGGAAGGAATGGCATTGCTGGTTATTCCAGGTCTGGAACCACGTACACGCCGTCGTAGCCAGGTTTCACCTTTACGTTCCGCTCTCACGATGCGATTACGACGCCGAGGACCTTGGATGGGGCGACATAGCGAGGCGACGCGGTCAACAACAGTAATCCTTCAGTTCGTTTGCAGGTCGCTAGTGGGTCCGATCTTCATCGCGGGTATTCTCGAGGTCATTTATAGGAGTCTTCGATGGAACACGAACAAGTTTCGCCCCGAACACACTGGGCTACATAGTCCACGCGTGGATGGGAATTACCAAGATCGACCTCGAGACCCCTTGGGACCCTCCAAGAGAAGGCGGATTGGTGCCGATGAGTACGCGCCGATTCGCGGAAGGGAGGTCTGCGAACCTGGGAATGAAGTCGTCAACCTGCAGGATTGTCAAAATCTGGTGCGTGCAGAAGGTGATGCACACTCCTCCCTCACCTATCCTTGCGGTAGATGGTAAGACGCCTCCCAAAAGCGAAGTCGTCCCTTAAGTATTGAAAAAGGCGGGTTCCTGAGACCTGCCGAAGTTTAGGCATCGGCTCGAATCAGATGGGGTGAGCGCCGCCAATCCCGGGTAGGCTGAGACCTTTGATCTTGCCATCCGGGGCAAGGCGCTCCGGCTCTATGTCTCTGCTGGCGGCCATCGCGAACAGCTAGCGGAACTGTAGGTCAGCCAAGACGTTCATTGGTGCGGAGGGCTGACTGGCTGTTTAATTAAACGGGCCTTGCGAGTCCAATCGGATGATTTTGCTTGGCCGCGTGCCGCGGGAGTTCTACAACAGGTATACCCCAGCAGTGGCAAGGGATTTGATTGGATGCCGCATCGTCAGGGTGATAGGAGGGGAGAGGTTGTCTGGAACCATCGTCGAGACAGAAGCGTACAGGGGCCCGAGAGACCCTGCGAGCCACGCTCACAAGGGGATGACTCCGCGAAACCGTGTCATGTTTGGTCCGCCGGGACATGCTTACGTCTACTTCACGATGGGCCTGCACTACTGCCTGAATGTCACCACAGAACCACGGGGGGCACCCGGGGCGGTTCTGCTGAGGGCAATAGAGCCATGCGAGGGAGTCAATGCCATGTCGAGGAACCGGGAGGGAGCCCCCTTCGTCAAGCTCGCCTCCGGGCCAGGCAGCCTGACCAAGGCCCTGGGCATAGACAACAGGTTAGACGGAGAAGACCTCGTGACATCCGAGAGGCTCTACTTAGAATGTGGGCGCAAAGCGAGAGAGATTTCGACTAGCACTAGGGTAGGGGTGTCTGCCGGACGGTCTAACAGATGGAGGTTCTTCGAGTGGGGGAACCGCTTTGTGTCGAGAGGGAAGCCGTCTTCGCCCCAGAACCCATAACTATCTCTGAGTTGGACCGAGTAACGTAGGGGTCGTCGGCTAGTCTGGTCTAGGCTTCAAGCCTTGGGTGCCCTTCCAGCCGTCGCCGAAGGGCCGAGTCCGCTTGAGATCCCCGGTTCAAATCCGGGCGACCCCATTCCTAGTTTGAGTTCAGAATCAGTGGCCCATTTGTGTGCTCCGCGCACCTCCCTTCAAAAGCGCCCAAAGGAACCTGGTTGTTCTGTGGCTGTTCGGGTTCATCGGCGGCATAGGCGGAGAGCTAATCAACCTACTCCTGATTGTCGCGGTCATCGTGGTACTGTACAGGTTCTTCACTGGGAGAAACGTAGTCACAGGGAAAGCAACGTAGTGATTCCGGAGAAGAGAGACCAGGGAGGTGAGTTCGAACTGGCAAAAAAGAGTAGAGAGGGCAGAATGACAGCTACGAAGGTTCGTGCAGCGAAGTCTCCCGGCGGAAGGCCCGTCAAAAGACGTCGAGCGGGTAGAAGAATGATGAGGATCTAAGACCGCTCTTGCACCCGATTGCGGCCTGGTTGGCGAAACACTGTAATCAGCGTTGAGACAACGCAGCAAAGAATTGAGCCCCCCGCCAGCACGGCCACGCCAGAGTCGCCCTAATCGGCGACCTTTGGCTATACGCTAGTCTGATGGGGGCCGGGGGCATCCGCCAATCTCGCGACACTTGATTCATTTCGGACAGATTCGGGAGCGGATCCAACCAGGTTCGCGCTGTAATAGTAAGGCTCGAGGTCGAACTTTCTCCTGTCAGCTTAGGGCGGGCTTTTCCGATTCGAAACCTTGACTCTTCGGTTCATGTCCATTCTTGATTACAGAATTGATGTAAGCCTGACCGACTCCATATTAAACGAGCTCAAAATGGACTTCTTCTTGCCGTGATTAGGCGGAATCAGATGGTTTGCGTGACTATCGCCATTGACGCCTTTCATTCATCTCCACCGACAATCTGTCGCCTTGATCGAGAGATGACTTAGAGGCGAGGGAAGAACGATGATGGAACCACTAAGCCGAAGAGAGCCCCGAGAATCAAGCTCATGACGGCGAAGATGATTTTTGAGACTATCGCAAAGGAGGGTTGCGGAGATTGTGGACGAGGTTCTGAAAGAGCTCGAAGTAAAAAATAGTGTGATGGCTTCGTCCCTCTCATGAATTGTGTAGCCGTTCCAGATTAGTTGTTGGCGTTTCCGGTGGCCGAAGGGGCAGGGTCCAATGCCCTCTGATAGTCATCGAAGAACCTGCAGGGCGGCGCCGTTGGGTCCAGTGACTCCAAGCTTGGCATGGGCGGCTCGAGCGCCTGTACCTCTCCCAGAAGCTGTTCATGCGATCGACGTGTTCTCTGCAAGTCTTTGACAGAGACCTCCACCGTTGCTTCAGTCACGTCAATGCCCTTACCACCGTTGGCAGGCCGCTGAATCGCTCTCACCGCGCTACGGTGGCAGCGAACCGAATCTGCTCGACCCAGCTTCCGCACCGATGATAAAATCAGGTCGTCATAGCGTTAAATACTTTTGACCTCGACGTCAGGTCGGGTTGCAGGCAGCTCCTCGCAGGGTCAAGACAATCTACAGTGTGATCGCGTCTCCGCAGCGACTCGAAATATTGAGGATACTGAACATCAAAGGCCCTCTGACCTACAGCGCCCTGAAGACCCTGGCTGGTTTCAAGTCTAAGAAGGAATCTGGGAAATTCGCCTACCACCTCCGTAAACTCGTGAAACAGCTCCTCATTCAGCTCAACAGGCAGGAGAGGAAATACACGGTCACCAACCTCGGTCGGCTTGTGCTAAATCTGACCAGGCAGATAGAAGAGCAGTCCCTCGTGGAGAGCGGGAAGCTGTATGTGCGGACTTCACATCAGACGATGGAGGAGTTCAACGCCAACAAGATACTCCAGTCTCTGGTGAAGGAGGCAGGGATGCCCGTGGAGCTGGCTCAGAAAATCACTAGCGAGACCGAATCCAGACTGTACAAATTTCAGACACAGTACCTGACCGCCCCGCTCATACGCGAGATTGTCAATGCGCTCCTTGTGGAGCACAGCATGGAAGAATACAGACACAAGCTCACCAGATTGGGCATGCCAATATACGACGTCACTCAGCTTTTGGGAAGGGCCGGGGACGAGGGGGGGAACGCCGAGTCGCTGATTCACCAGACCGGGAAACAGGTGTTCTCCGAGTACCTCCTCTTGGAGCAGCTGCCAAGGGACGTTGCAGACGCCCACCTCTCGGGCGAGATCCACATCACCAACGCGGGCTCGTGGGGGCTCTCCCCTGACACTGTGTTCGTCGACCTGCTCTCAGTAAGATCCGCAGGGCTCAACCCGAAGGGGAAGATACTCAACACCTCGATGATACCGAGCCCTGAGAACGCCGAAAGGGCGTTGAATATAGTCCTCAACATGACGTCCATGCTTACTAGGGAGGTCTCTGACGAAGTGACCTTACGCAACTTCCTCCAGTATATCGGCCCATACTGCAGGTCAAAGGGGAAGAGGGAGCTTGAGTCTTTGTTCCTTAGGTTCTATGAGGTCATCGGCTCGCCCGTAGCTGGAGCGGCCGGCCCGGCAATCACGATCGATCTAAACCCATACAAGCATGACGACGTCGGCCGAGAAGTCTTGGACAAGACACTGGACGCCGCCCTCGGCGCCTATAGAAGCTACGTCGAAGAGACGCCCAGGCCTGACGTCCGGCTCCTCCTGGCGAAGCCCAACAGGGTAGATGAGACCAAGACATTGAAGGACGCAGCATCGATTATATTCAACGGCGGGAGAATTGCATTCTTCTCCTCGGACCAGCGGAGGAGCTTCCTCGGACTTAACGCCAACGTCCTCGCTCAGGAGTCCCAGGCGGACAACATAAGCGTCCTCCATGGTCTTAGCCTGAACCTCCCCAGGCTAGCCTACGACTCCAACCAGGACGAGACTTACTTTAGGGCGAAGTTAGCCCTCCTTATCGGAGTAGCAGCGGATGCGCTATCAACGAGGAGGAGGCTGATTGAGAGGGCATTGAAGAGGGGCCTGCTTCCGTCCTTGGCGTCTGGTTCTGACGCCGTGACTTCAGACACTATGCCCCTCATCATGAATATGGTCGGCCTCGAAGAGACCCTTGCCAGCCTGATAAGGGACCCGACTACGGCCTCCCGTTTCGAGCTTGCCGACAAGATAGTGGGCACGGCCACCCAGGTGGCTGACGACAAGTCGACCAAAATTGACAGGCTAGGCGTGGCAATGTTAGACCTGGACGGCGCACTCAGGCTCGCAAACCTTGATTCTGAGAAATACGGAAAGGCAAACCTCCAACCCCTCATGAGAGGGGCATACACTCAGGCACCCAGGCTCCTTCTGGGCGACCTGGAGAACCCGGAGAAGATGGACTACATGGCGAAACTCTCCGCAGGGTTACGCGGGGGGATTTCTGTCACCCTGGACGGGTCTGCCGACGAGGTCAGGGGAATATACAATCTCATCCTTAACGCGACGCCCAAGCTTGCCTACTTCAAGGTGGACAGGACCATCTCTGTCTGCAGAAACTGCGGAGCGAAGTTACCACAGAGCGCGGCCAGGTGCCCTAGGTGCAAGTCTGTGGCGACGTCTCAGTATTCAACCGCCGGCTAGACATCTGGCTGGAGCTCTTTTGTCAATATCATTTCACAGCTGAACGTCTCATGTCGCGGAGAAAAGCGCGGGCTCCGGTGAGATGGTTAACTCCGGATAAGCCTACTCGGAATTATATATCACAAGCACCGGGGTGAAGGCTAAGGTTATGACGTCGATAGTTGAACAACCACACGACTCTCCGGACTTGGGAGAGGCTACGAGAGGAGAAGTCAGAATCCCAGTGGAGACTCTGGCGGCGTTCGGAGGAGACGAGCTGCGCGCCCGGGTCTTCTATGAGAAGTACGCGCTGAGAGACGCGGCAGGGCGGCAGATTGAGAGCGTCCCGACGGACATGTGGCGCCGGGTCGCAAAGGAGCTCGCTTCCCCTGAGAAGGACGAGGAGAAGAGAAGAGAATGGGCCAACAAGTTCTACTGGCTTCTTGAGAACTATCGTTTTGTCCCAGGAGGACGGGTTCTGTTCGGCGCGGGGCAGGCGAGGAAGTCCACGCTTCTGAATTGTTACTTCTTCAAAATCAAAGAAGACTCGATTGAGTCCATATTCGACTGGTGCAAGGAAGCCGCCCGGACGTACAGCTTCGGCGGGGGAGTTGGGACAGACATCTCGGTCCTGAGGCCAAGGGGTGCACCGGTGAATAACTCCGCCATCTACAGCTCTGGTTCGGTTTCGTTCATGGAGCTCCTCTCAACTACGACCGGGACTATCGGCCAGGCAGGGAGGCGGGGGGCCCTCATGATCACTATTAGGATAGACCATCCTGACGTGATGGACTTCATCGGCGTAAAACGGGATCTCAAGAAGGTCAACTATGCCAACATATCGGTAAAGATCACCGATGACTTCATGAAAGCTGTTGAGACCGACGGAGACTTCCTGCTCCACTTCAAGAATGAGAAGGTCGAAGTGAACCGCATGGTGAGGGCCAGGGAGATTTGGAAGTCCCTCGTCAATGGAGCCTGGCAGTCTGCGGAACCCGGGGTACTCTTCTGGGACGCCATCAAGCGCGAGTCAACCACTGAATACAACGGCATGGAGGTACAGGGAGTCAACCCTTGCAGCGAGCAGACTCTCGAAAGCTATGGGTGCTGCTGCCTGGGCTCGGTAAACCTGAGCGCCTTCGTGAAGGACCCGTTTACCGAGCGAGCTAGCATCGACTGGGACCAGCTCACCAGAGCTGCCCAATACGGCGTCAGGTTCTTGGACAACGTCCTTGACTACAATGCAGAGAGGCACCCCCTCCCGCAGCAGAAAGAGGCATCCCTGTGGAGCAGGAGAATCGGGATGGGGATCACTGGTCTAGGGGACATGCTCATCAAGCTGGGGCTGAAATACGACGAGGATTCGACGATCGGGTTCGTAGACCATTTGTTCGAGAGGATCAAGAATGTAATCTATGACTACTCGTCCGAACTTGCGGAGGAGAAAGGGAGCTTCCCTGCATTCGATGCCGACAAACACCTGGCCCAGCCGTTCATCTCAAGACTTGAGGAGAAGGTGAAGGAAAAGATCAAGGCCCAGGGGATCAGGAATGCCGCCGTCACCACAATCCCGCCTGTGGGTTCCGGATCGATCCTCGCTGGGACCAGCAGCGGCGTCGAGCCTGTCTTCGCACTCTACTACACGCGGAGGAGCAAGTCGCTGAGTGAAGGGGAGTTCAAAGTCTTCCATCCTCTCGTGAAGGAATACATGGCAGCCACGGGAGCAAGAGACGAGGGCCAACTCCCCAACTACTTCGTCACCGCCCACCAGATTAAACCGGAGATGAGGGTAAAGATGCAGGCGACGATTCAGAAACATATCGACACCGCCATCTCCAGCACAGTGAACCTCCCCGAGGAGATAACGCCGGAGGAGGTCGAGAAGGTCTACCTGCTCGCATGGCGTATGGGGTGCAAGGGCATCACAGTCTACAGAGAAGGGAGCAGAGAAGGAATCCTTGAGACCGAGAAGGCCGCCAAGAAACCCGAGGCTCCGAAGCCTGCCGCAGCCTTCGAGCGACCCAAGGTGATGGAAGGGAGGACCCTCAAACTCAAACTTCCCCAGGGGAGCATCTACCTTACAGCGAACCTCGTCGGAGGTGCGATCAAGGAGGTCTTCGTTACGCTGGGAAAGTCCGGGGCTGATGAGAACGCAGACGCGGCCGCGCTCGGCAGGCTGATCAGCCTGTACCTCCAGCATGGAGGGGACATCAAGAACGTCATCTCCACACTG
>JAJYNM010000038.1 GCA_021786335.1 archaeon | reverse complement strand
GTAGGCGAGGGTGGCGTCGTCCACTGGGAAGAAGCCTGCGGTCGCCCCATACTCAGGGGACATGTTCCCTATTGTCGCCCTGTCGGGGACAGACAGCTGGCTGTACCCTTCGCCGAAGTACTCGACGAAGGCCCCTACCAGGTTCTTCTCCCTCAGGCGCTCGGTGACGGTGAGCACGAGGTCGGTGGGGGTGACCCCTTCGCGGAGAGCACCGGTGAACTTGACCCCGAAGACTTCCGGTATCGGCATGTGGTACGGTTCGCCGAGCATGACAGCTTCGGCCTCGATGCCGCCGACCCCCCATCCGAGGCACCCCACCCCGTTCACCATGGTTGTGTGCGAGTCTGTCCCCACCAGGGTGTCAGGATAGGCGGCAAACCCGTCCCCCTCGCCAGATGTAGCGACCACCCGCGAGAGGTACTCAAGGTTGAACTGGTGGCAGATCCCCTTCCCAGGCGGGAAAACCCTCATCCCCTTGAAGGCGGCCCGCGCCCACTTCAGGAGTGAGTAGCGCTCGGAGTTGCGCTCGTACTCCTTCTCGAGGTTGAGCGAGAAGGCCGAGTCGCTCCCCCAGGCGTCTACCTGGATCGAGTGGTCGATTACAAGGTCGACGGGGACCTGCGAGTTGATAACACCTGGGTCGATCCCAGCCGCCTTGGCGGCGTCCCGCATCCCGGCCAGGTCCACCACCAGTGGGACACCGGTGTAGTCTTGGAGGAGCACCCTGTGGGGCATGAATGGCGTCTCCCTTCCGACAGAGTTGGGCCATTGGGCGAGCGAGTGGGCCGCCTCCAGGGCGCCGCCGACCTTCCGTGAGTGACGGGCGGCGTTCTCAAGCAGGACGCGTATGGAGTACGGAAGACGTTCGACGTCGTAACCTAGGTCCTTCAGTCTGAGGACGTTGTAGACCGTCCCCCTGCCGAAAGGGGAGTCAAACTTCTCTCGGATGACGTCAAGGAACTCATGTGGCATAGCAGTCTGCTCGCTGCAGCTCGACCCCGCTATTTGAATTTAGGCTGAGGTGCGCCGGACAGTCCCCGCGTCACTCAGGCTCGAAGCCGCCGACGCGCTCCGCGTTCCTTTGAGCAGGCGCTGCGGGACGCTTTCCTCTGAGGACAGAGGGGATGATGGCCGCCGCGTTGATCGCTGCGGAGACCTCGAAGGCGTAATCGATGCCCCTGGCGAACAGCGCCTTGTCCAGACCCGCGATGGCAGCAGGGTTGCCAGAAGATATCACCGCGGTTATGGTCGAGTACGGCAGCACTGTGGTCATCAGTAGCAGGGCAACGTTGAAGCTCAGGACGTATCCCACGTTGAAGAATGTGGCGCGCACCCCCGACGCCACCCCTCTCGCCGAGGGCGGGACGGAGCCCATGATCGAGCTCATGTTGGGGGAACTGAAGACCCCCAGGCCAACCCCGAAGACTATCAGATAGCCTGCCAGCGCGAGGTATGGCGTGGACACCGTGGTGGTGGAGAAGAGCAGGAGGGATCCGCTGATTATCGCCAGCCCGGCCGTGGTGAAAGGCATGTGCCCGAATCTGTCCGAGAGGCGACCGCTGAGGGGCCCGACTGCGAGGAAGGCGATGTCAAATGGGATGATGGCGATTCCGGCGGCGAAGGGGGACATCCCCTTCACCAGCTGCAGATAGAGGCTCAGCAGGAGTATGACCGCACCCCAGGAGAGCGAGTTGATCATCTGGGCGGTCACGCCCCCCGTGAACTCCCTGATCCTCAAGAGCCCGAGGTTGAGCAGTGGATAGGGGTCCCTGCGCTCTCTCAGGATGAAGAGGGCGAAGAAGAAGGCAGCGCCTGCGAGCAGGAGGGCCAGCTCCTCTGGAGGGAAGTTACCGTAAGCCGCGTAGGTGAGGGCGAGCAGCAGGAGGACTATAGCGGCCGTAAAGGTGAAGAACCCGCCCCAGTCCATTGGGACTCCCCTTTCCGGCTTGGAGACCTCCTTCAGCCTTCGGCGCGCCCAAAGCGTGCCGAAGATCCCGATAGGGACGTTGATGTAGAAGAGGACACGCCAGTCCAGGAACAGGAGTATCAGGCCGCTGAGGGTCAGGCCTGCCATGGCCCCGACCCTGAAGGCGACCTGGTTGATGCCCAGGAAGAGTCCGAGTTCGTCGCTGGGGGTGGCGTCGGTGATGATGGCAGCGCTGTTTGCGAAGAGAGCCGCAGACCCAAGCCCCTGCAGGATCCTGAAGATGATGACGTAGTCAGGAGAGGGCGAGATGCTGGTAAGGAAGGACCCTATGGTGAATATGAGGAACCCGACGGCGTATATCTTCACCCTCCCCATCATGTCGCTCACCCTCCCGATGAAGAGGAGAGCGACTGTGCTACCGAAGACGTAAGCCTGGGTGAACCAGATCGCCTGCTCTGCCCCGGCCCCCAGGGCGGCGGCGACCTCGGGGATGCCGATCACGATAATCCTCGAGTCGATGCCGGACATGAGCACACCGACCGTGGTTACCGTAAGGACTGTCCACTTGTACTGCAAAGAAGGTCACGCGGGCAGCATAGCCCTGGCTTGCAGTGGGCTGAGGAATGTTAAACGTTGTTCCCTGGAGACAACTTCAATTAGACCGCGTCACGTCGGCCAAGTGGAGTTGGAGAACAGGACACCCAACAGGCTGGCGAAGGAGAAGAGCCCATACCTGCTGGAGCACGCCTACAACCCGGTGGACTGGTGGCCCTGGTGCAATGAGGCGCTGGCCAAGGCGAAGAACGACGGCAAGCCGATATTCCTGAGCATAGGGTACTCTACATGCCACTGGTGCCACGTCCTTGCGAAGGAGTCGTTCGAAGACCCAAGGACAGCCGCCTTCATCAACAAGAACTTCATCCCCATCAAGGTCGACAGAGAGGAAAGGCCGGAGGTCGACGCGTACTACATGGCGGCCGTCCAGGCGATGACCGGCGGGGGCGGGTGGCCGCTGAGCGTCTTCCTCACCCCCGGCCTCGAGCCGTTCTACGGAGGGACGTACTTCCCCCCCGAGCCTCGCCAGGGGATGCCGAGCTTCATGCAGGTCTTGCAGTTCGTCGCGAATCTCTGGAAGGAGAAGAGGGCTGAGGTGTCAGCCAACGCGGGTGAGGTGTCAAGGGTTCTCCATGCGAGCGGAAAGGGGGCGGCAGAGCCCGCGAGGGATGCGCTGGACGAGTGTTACGCGGGCCTGATGTCCACCTTCGACTCCGCCCGCGGAGGGTTCGGCACTGACCCGAAGTTCCCGCTGCCGGTCACTCTGGGGTTCCTCATGCGGTACCAC
The DNA here is from genome assembly GCA_021786335.1 of archaeon. The sequence goes on along the minus strand of JAJYNM010000038.1, from coordinate 4,386 downwards.
TTCAGGACCGGGAAGGAGCTGGCTAAGGCCAGCGCGTTGAAGACGCTGGACGGGATGATGGCCGGGGGTATAAGGGACCACCTCGGGGGCGGGTTCCACCGCTACTCCACCGACAGGGAGTGGCTGGTGCCTCACTTCGAGAAGATGCTCTACGACAACGCGCTCTTGGCTAGGACGTACGCCGAGGCGCATCAGCTCACCGGGAAAGCCGAGTACGCGGACGTCGCCCGGGAAGCTCTAGGGTGGATCGTGGGCGAAATGAAGGGCTCAGAAGGAGGATTCTACTCCGCCCAGGACGCGGACACGACCGAAGGAGAGGGGGCTTACTACAGCTGGACCCCGCAGGAGATCATCGAATGCGTCGGTGCGGAAGATGGCGAGGCGTTCAGCAAGGTGTATGGAGTGACCAAGACAGGCAACTTCGAAGGGCGGAGTTTGCTCCACCTCGAATTCGGGAGGGCGCATTCGAAGGACGAGCAGGCAGCCGCAGCCAGGGTCAGGCGGGCGCTGTATGCCAGGAGGCTCGAGAGGCCTAGGCCGAAGACAGACACGAAGGTCTTGACGTCATGGAACGGGCTCGCCATATCCGCGCTCGCGTTCACCGGTAGGGTGCTCCGCGACGACGCGCTCGTGGCGGAAGCGTCCGGGGCTGCAGACTTCGTCCTGAGGAAACTGCACGATGACGGAAGGCTGTTCCGCAGGTACGCCGACGGCGAAGCTGCGCTGCCTGGGACGCTAGAAGACTACGCATTCTTCATAATGGGGATGTTGGACCTGTTCGAGGCTACCGGGGACCCGGATAGGCTCCAGGACTCTCTCAGGCTGGCGGACGCCATGCTGGAGTTCGAGGACGGCGAGTCCGGCGGATTTTACATGGCGCTTGAGCAGCAGCCTGCGAGAGTGAAGGAGAGCTATGACGGCCCCGCCCCGTCAGGGAATTCGGTGGCAGCCTTGGACCTCGCGCGCCTCGGCGCGCTGACGGGGAGGGACCCGCTGAGGAAAGCCGCGGAGAGGACGCTGAAGGCGTTCGGGAAGGAACTGAGCGAAAACCCGACCGGCCACACATGCATGCTCGCGGCACTTGACCTGCTCACGAACGGGTCGAGGGAGGTCGTGTTGGCTGCCAGCCGGTTCTCCGAAGCCAAGCCCTTCGTCGAAGCTGTCTATGGGACGTACTCACCCGACAGGGTCCTCGTGATCGGGACGGAAACAAACTGGCCGACGCTCTCGAAGGTCGTCCCCCTGCTCGAGGGTAGGAGGCCCGGAGCCGGACCCATGGCCTACGTCTGCGTGAACAGCACGTGCAATCTCCCCGCCAAGAGCGCGGCGGAACTCGCGTCCCAACTGAGAGCGGGTTAGACCTTTTATCGGCCTTCAGATGACGGGAACGAGATGGCAGGGACCTGGGAGATAAGAGGGCTCTTCGGGAACGAGTATGCCATGGAGCAGGCGATTGAGGCGCTCAGGAAGCAGACAGGGGTTGCGTGGACCGTCCTCGACAGGCGGAACCTTTCGGTGAAACTGGCCAGGAGGGACAGGGACGCCGAGGAGATGGTCAGGAGGACCTTCGAGATGTACCACGGGTACACCGAACATGAGGGCCCTCTAGGTGAGTACGACCGCCTGAGGCAAAAGGAGCGTGAAATGAAGTTGAAAAGGGAAGAAGCAAAGCACCGCCGCGCGTCCAAGGGCTGAAGCCAGGTCAGGCATAACCTGGATAAGACGACGGGTAGGCCGCGATGAGCGCGAGGTTGAGCTCCAGGACGTTCACATAGGGGGTCCCTGTGACCCAAAGGGTCCAATGCTCGTGGGACATCACCAGGGCGACGAGGCTCGACCCGGCTATGCCGGTGGTGTTGGATATCCTCGGGACCTGGGAGAGCGCTTCCGCGACTGTGATATCGGGGTCCACGCCTGAAGCCGACGCCGTGAGTGGGTTGGTCTCGTTCCTCCCATGGAAGAACGCCGGCAAGGTGAAGCCGTTGTCGATGTAATACGAGCCGACAGCCCTCCCTCCCAGCTGGGCCTGGCTCCCGTCTGCCTGGTATGGCAGCGCGGCTTGCGCGACGCCGGTTATCAGCAGCGGATAGGCGAGGCCACATACTAGCATCGAGAGGATGGAGAGCGCGATCACTGGCCTGTACTTCCTCCACCTCGAACTCCTTGTGCTCATGCCCTCCCCCTACAGGACCCCCAGGAGCATGTCGATGAGTTTTATGCCGACGAAGGGGACGACCACCCCACCCACGCCGTAGATTAGTACGTTCCTGAGGAAGAGCGACATGGTGCTGGAGGGCTTGAATGTAACCCCGCGCATCGCCAGCGGTATGAGCAAGGGGATCACTATGGCGTTGAAGACGAGGGCAGAGAGGACGGCTGTCTGAAGGCCCAGTCCCAGTACGTTGAGCGACCTGAGAGCAGGGAATGCCGTGGCGAACATGACCGGGAGGATGGCGAAGTACTTCGCGACGTCGTTGGAGATGCTGAAGGCTGTCACCGCCCCTCTCGTCATCAGAAGTTGCTTGCCGAGCAGGACAACGTCGATAACCTTCGCCGGGTTCGATTCGAGGTCCACCATGTTGGCAGCCTCCTTGGCGGCCTCGGTCCCTGAGTTCATGGCCAGGCCGACGTCGGCCGCCGCGAGGGCTGGGGCGTCGTTGGTCCCGTCGCCTATCATGGCTACGACGTGGTTCTGCGACTGCTCCTTCAGTACGATGCTGTACTTGTCTTCTGGTTTCACCTTCGCCACGAACTCTTCTATCCCCACCTCTGAGGCTATGCTCCTGGCGGTGAGGGGCTGGTCCCCGGTTATCATCACAGGCCTGATACCCATGGCTTTGACGGCTTCTATCTTCTCCCTGGTCCCTGGTTTCAGGACGTCTTTCAGCCTGACCAGCCCTATCACTTCGTGGTCTTTGGCGACGGCCATCGGGGTGTCACCTTCTGAGGCGACCGTGTCTACCAGCTCCTGGAATCCTTTCGGGACAACGAATCCAGACCTCAGGAAGGAGTCTGGAGCCCCCTTCACTATCTCCGTCTCTTCCCCTGAGAGGTGCATCCCCTGCTCGCTGGAATCTTCTAGGAAGAACTTTCTCCTGACCCTCTGGATGCTCCCTTTGGGGAGGACGAAACTGGAGCCGAAGTGGAGCTTGACTCCGCTCGTCCTGGTCTGGGCTGAGAAGTCGTAGACCTCGGACAGGGACAAGGCATTAAGCTCCCTTGGGACGAAACCCTTCTCATGGGCGAGCCTGATGATGCTCCTCCCTTCCGGGGTGTCGTCGAACCACGACGAGAGGAACGCCGCCTCCCCAACTTCCTTCTCCGTCCTGGCCCCCAGAGGTATCATCTCGACCGCCTGCCTGTTGCCGACTGTGATGGTCCCGGTCTTGTCCAGGAGTATGGCGTCGGTGTCCCCGGCCGTTTCTATGGCCTTTCCGGACTTCGCGACCACCTTCCTTTCGTAGAGCCGGCTTATGCCTGAGAGGCCGATGGCCGGGAGCAGGGCGCCGATGGTGGTGGGGAGGAGGCAGACATACAGGGCAATCAGGACTGAAAGGTCTACCCTGAGCCCCAGGGCGACGGAGAGCCCGAGGATCGAGGCTACGATTATGGTGAAGACGGCGGACAGGCCGAAGATGACCATGGTGATCGCCACTTCGTTGGGGGTCTTGGGGCGCTTGGAGGACTCGACCAGGCGGACCATCTGGTCGAGGTAGCTTTCGCCCGGGTTCACGGCCACCCTGGCGGTCATGGTGTCACTTGCTACCTTCGAGCCCCCGATCAGGCTGTCGCCGGGGGCCTTCCGGACGGGCGCGGACTCGCCTGTGACAAGGGACTCGTCCAGCATGGCTATCCCTTCCAGGACCTCCGCGTCCACGGGGACGACGTCGCCCTTCTCCAGCAGGATCAAGTCCCCCTTCTGGAGCATGGTAGACCTGGTGCGGACGATCTCCCGCTCCCAGCCCTCGGTGACGACCTTCTTTGCCGGGACCTCGGTCTCCAATTGTTTCAGGGCATTCGCGGTGTTCTTCGCCTGCTGTTCAGCCAGCGAGTCAGAGAGGGTGCTGAACCAGACGGTGACGACAAGGATAGCGGCTACCTCGACGTAGAACCCCCTGTCGCCAGGGCTTGCGAATGGGACGAAGGCGTGGGGGAATGCAGCCATGGCTGCGACGACGAAGAAAGCCAGCTCCACAATCAGCATCACGGGGTTTGAGAGGAGAGAAGCGGGGCTCAGCCTGACGACAGACTCCGTCAGTGTCTTGGCCGTCAGCGCAGATGGGCGGCGTGACACCCTCGCCCTGCCAAGCACCCTGTCGAGGCCGGGGACGTGCCTAGCCAACGAAATTCACCAACCCCTGGAAATAGGCAAGCAGCGGGCCCAGT
>JAJYNM010000036.1 GCA_021786335.1 archaeon | reverse complement strand
TCGTAGGTCTGCTTCTGGTCCGCGGCCTTTAGCTCGATTGCGAGATCGAACCTGCCGGCGAGTGGTGAAAAGTAGGTTATTCCCTGAGTGTGCTTTAGCTGCTCAGTCACTTGACCGAGCATCTTCGGCTGAACAGAGGCTGTGATGGTTGTTGGATTCATGTTTGTGGTTATCATGGTATTTCAGTTCTGGTATACTTGTGACAGTATATATGTATATCTAATTACGGTGGTACATTTATTACACGCCACTCATGGTCGTCGACTCTGTGGGTAGAGTTTCAGCGCCACCATCCAAAGTAAGCGGGGTTCCGGTTAGTGAAGCCGTCTCAACGGTCATCTCAAGGAATTACATCGTTCTCGAATCCTTGAAACTCAAAATAGTCAATTATCACCGGCTCGCGTCCAGGATTACACCAGAGGTGGAGGAGTTGACGGGGAGGAAGGCCAAAGCGGCAACCATTGTGGTCGCAATCAAGAGGTTCTCGGACGGGCAGGGTGGCGGAAGGATTGAAGGAATGTCTGCTAGCCTGAAGGGGTCCAAGCTGGACCTCGCCGGACGGATGGTCGAAGTGAGAGTCGAGGCGAAGTCTGCTCAGCATCGTCAGATATTGCAAGACTTCCTGAAGCTGGAGGAAAGATTCAACGCCATTCCGTACATCTTCCAGTTGTCCAACTCCGTCAAGCTAATCGCCGAGGAAGAAGACGCGCAACTCCTTGAGGAGGCACTGGGAGGGAACCACAAGACTACGGTTGTTAGGGATTTGGCCAAAATCACGATTCAGCTGTCCATCTCCGCCAAGAAACTGCCTGGAATCGCATCCTTCATCACGGAATTGCTTTACCGGAATGGAGTGAGCGTCCTCGACGCGTTCTTGAGCTACGATGATGTCATATTGGTCTTGCAGGAACGGCTCGGGCCTAGAGCCTACCAGGTGCTGAGCGAAGAGATTTCAAAGTAACTCCATCCGAGGCATTACGTTCTAGCCTGCGGTCGCCGAGACAACATCCTGACAGCTCCGCGGAATCTACTCTTCGAACCCTCTAGGCCAGGTCCTCGGCACTCGGGCCTGAATCGAAGTTGCTCTCGACTGCTGGCAAATTCAAGCTCAAATCCGACCCGCAGACTTGGACAGTCTAAACTCCTGTTCGCAGAAGAACTCGAGCCTGCAGGCAAAACGCCTGCCCCAGGACCAGTTCCGGCATGCAAAAGGCCGTGGGTTCATACCTAAGGGTGCTTGGAACCGCGTCTCGTGCGGCCGGAGCCCGGAGTAGTGTCAAAGATGGTTGACGATTCCCACCGGGGCTCGTTTAGTCTTTCTAGGTTCGGGTCACCCAACCTGCGCATGGTTTTTGAGCAAGCAGCGTGCCCCCAGGAACCCTAAATTGTCAGGGGAAGAGCGCCGCCTGGCCGCCATAATGTTCACTGACATGGTAGGGTTCACCGCTCTTACTCAGTCTGACGAGTCGCAGTCTCTGGCTGTCCTAGAAAGACACAACAGACTCCTCCGGCCGTTCTTCGCGAAGTTCAGAGGGAGAGAGATTAAGACGATGGGAGACTCATTCCTAGTGGAGTTCGACAGCGCCCTAGATGCTGTCAACTGCGCCATCGAAGTGCAGCGCTTCCTCCATGACTACAACATCTCGTCCAGGGACGGGTGGAAGATAGCACTCCGGATAGGGGTGCACCTCGGCGACGTTGTCCGTGCTGGAAGCGACATCCTTGGAGACGCTGTGAACATCGCCTCTAGGCTACAGCCGCTGGCTGAGCCGGAAGGCGTGTGCGCCTCTCAGCAGGTCTACGACCAGGTGAGGAACAAGATAGCCCAGGAGTTCGTGAAGCTGGAAACCCATGACCTCAAGGGGGTCAAGTTCGCCGTGGATGTCTATAGGGTGGCGATGCCGTGGGAAGGGAGCAGACAGAAGGAGACTCAGCAAGGGGTCCCGCTACTTGACCCGAGGAGGATTGCTGTCCTACCTCTGGTAAGCATGAGCCCTGACCCCAACGACGAGTACTTCGCCGATGGGTTGACCGAGGAACTCATCACCAGGATTTCATTCGTCAAAGGACTGGAAGTGATTTCGAGGACCTCCGTGATGAACTACAAGAAGAAGGAGAAGAACGCCTTGCAGATCGGTCAGGAGTTGAAGGTCGGGACCCTCCTGGAGGGGAGCGTCAGGAAGGCGGGGAACAGAATCAGGGTCACGGCACAGCTCATCAACTCGAACACCGAGGGGCACCTCTGGGCGGAGAGCTATGACAGGGACCTGGACGACGTCTTTGGGATACAGAGCGAGATAGCAGAGAAGGTGGCAGGGGAGCTCAGGATACAGCTCCTGCAGGCAGAGAAGAAGACGCTGGAAAGGAAGCCCACACAAAGCACCGAAGCATACAGCATCTTCCTGCGCGGGAGGGAGCTGTTGAGGGCGTTCACCGAGCCTTCTGTCCGGCAGGCGCTGGCGCTCTTCGAAAGGGCGGTGGAGCTGGACCCGTCATTCGCGAGGGCACATGTGGGGATCGCGGAGTGCCACCAGTTCCTGGTGAACACCGGGTACGAGTCGTTCGACATCTCCCTTCCGAGGGTGAAGGCATCCCTCGAAGAGGCGCTCAGGCTGGACCCCGGCCTGGCAGAGGCCCACGCGGCACTTTCCGAGATGTACTTCAACATAGACGACAGCGCGCGCGCCGAGTCAGAGGCAAGGGAGGCGGTGAAGCTCAACCCTAACCTCCCCGACCCGTACTCCGTGCTCTCAGAGATAACAGGGATCAGGGGCGCAGTCGAGGAAGCTGTGAAGCTGATCGAGACAGCCTATCGCCTCGACCCGTTCAGCCCCGAGTACATCTGGCGGGTAGGCGACGCTTACGCCTGGACCGGAAGGGAGCAGGAAGCTTTGGAACACTGGGCCAAGACCGAGAGGACGGCTCCCGCAGAGGTCTTCAGGTCAATGACCGACCACTACCTATCGAAGGGGGACCTCCCGAAGGCGAGAGAGCTTCATTCGAAGTTCCAGCGGTTGCAGCCCACCCACCCCTGGGTCACTTACATGGGAGGGTTCATCGCTGCTCGCGCCGGGGACAAGGAAGGTGCCCTCCTCGCGATCAGGAAACTCGAAGAGGCGAATATGGGCCCGGCCGTCTACAACTACATAGCCTACGTCTATCACGCCCTCGGAGACATGGACGCGTACTTCGACTTCATGAACAGAGCCCTTGACGCGCGCTCAGTCATCGCGTCGTTCGTGATGTACTCGCCCCTCCTGTCAGAAGCAAGGAGGGACCCGAGGTATCTGGGACTGCTGGAGAGGATAAGGAGCCAGGGGGGCATCGCAAAATAGGGCATCGGGGTCCGGCGGTCGAAGAGGCCTCCGGCGCCCTACCCGAGCAGTCCTGCGGAGCCCCGGAAGCTATTTCACGACGAATTCGAGCGACGCGGCCGCTCCGTAGAGCTTGTTCTCCCCCTGCTGCCAGGCGACGGACCGCGCTCCTTCGAGGACGTCGTCGGTTATCTCGAGGCCGCGGTGGGCTGGGAGGCAGTGCATGACGACCGCGCCCCTCGGAGCAGCCCTCAGCAGGGCAGAGTTGACCTGGTACCTCTTGAACGCCCTGACCCTCGTATCATGTTCTTTTTCTTCTCCCATGCTCACCCAGACATCGGTGTAGACAGCGTCGGCTGCTGCGACGGCATCCTTGGGATCCCGGACCACGTCGATGCTCCCGCCTGTGCTCTTGGCCAAGGACTTCGCCTTCCGGACGAGAGCGCCGCCAGGCTCGTACCCTTCGGGGGAGGCTACGACCACGTTCATCCCTGTGAGGGCCCCTGCGAGCAGCAGGGAGTTGCAGACGTTGTTTCCGTCACCGATGTATGCCAGCGTGGTTCCCCGCAGCCTCCCCTTCACCTCCTTGATGGTCAGCAGGTCGCTGACGGCCTGGGTGGGATGCTCTGCGTCGCTGAGAGCGTTTATCACTGGCCTCCCCGAGTAGGCGGCCAATTGGACCAGCGTCCTCTGCAGGAAGACCCTCGCCACGATCACGTCGAGGTAGCCCCCCAGTATCCTCGCCGTGTCCTTGACCGGTTCTCCGCGGCTGAGCTGGAGCTCGTTGGCGGCGAGGTAGACCGGCGAACCTCCTAGTCTAAGCGTCGCCACCTCGAAGCTTGTCCTTGTCCTGGTCGAGGGCTTCTCGAACAGGAGCCCCACGGCAACCCCCGAGAGGACCCCCCACGGCTGCCTCAGCTTGAACTGCTTCCTCAGCGTCCCCGCCCTGGATACGAGGGACTCCATCTCTCCAGGAGAGAGGTCGGCGACGGAGAGCAAGCTCCTTGGCCTTGATGCCACCACGGTCCCGCCGGTCGCTCACGCATAGATGAAGTTATGCGCGAGAGAGCCCTCCGCGCGTGGTCTTCGGCCGGACCTAGTCAGCCGCTCCTGCTGCATCCCGCCCTGTCCATGCATGCAGGGCAGAGGTTCCTTTCGCGACACTCTACGCAGGTGGCGACCGACGGTCATGCTCCGCAAGATGACTGGCTTCAGACCCTGCTCTTGTTTTCGGCAAGGTCCCGCTCACCCGAGAGGAGGGCCTTCTTCCTCCCAACGCCCATGCCGTAGCCGCCCAGGCTCCCGTCTTTCCGGATCACCCTGTGGCATGGGATTATCAACGGGACGGGGTTGGAGCCGCAGGCGTTCGCCACGGCCCTGACCGCCCTGGGCTCGCCGACCATCTCGGCCACCTCTTGATAGGATCTCGTCTCGCCAAGAGGGATGCGCTGCAATGCGGTCCAGACCCGCATCTGGAAGTCAGTGCCTTGGATGTCCAGAGGGAAGCGTGCTTCTTGCCCGCGAAGATGCTTTTGCAGGGAGTGGAGGTAGCGCGCCGCCCTTTGCGACTTGACGAGCCTCGCACTTGGGAATTCCGCGGCGAGGGCCTTCAGCAGCTCGCCGTCGCTCCGCCCCGCCTTCACCGAGCAGACGCCGTAATCTGTGCTGGCCAACAGGAGCCGGCCCAGGGCCGACCCTCCGGTCGCATAGCCGACCTGCACCCCTGCGCCGCCCTTCTTGTATGTCGCGGGGGTCATCCCGAGCTTCTTCCGAGAGTCCCCGTATAGCCAGCTCTGGGCAGAGTAGCCTGTCCCTCTCAGGGCACGGACCACAGGCTCGCCAGCGGTGAGCTTGGACTTGAGGACGCTCATCCTGAATCCTTCGAGATATTCGCGCGGGGACATTCCCATCACCTCGGTGAAGGTCCTCTGCAGATGGGACGGGCTTAGCCCGAACCTCTCCCCGAGGCTCCCGAGCGTCATAGGGGATGCTGAGTTAGCCTTCAGATATTCGCAGACCCCCTTGGCAAGCTCGGCCTTCGATGTCGCGGTCGGCGCTGAAGTGACGCTCTGCAACTCCTGGATATTCCACGGAACTTGGTTTGGTAATAAGATGTTTGTCTGGTTCTTGCGGGGCGCTCGGAGCTCCGTGCCCTAGCTGACCTGGATGCCCGGCAAGACGCCGTGTATCACATACCCGAAGAGGTACAGGGCGATCGTGGCCCCGAACAGGATCAACAGTATCTCCAAGAAGTCCCTGAAGAAGGTCTTCTGCTGGATGACCACGCTGTACCAGGTGGTTACGGCGAGTATCGCCACGGCGAGGGAGAGGGAAGAGGACAGCGCGACGACCATGTTCTTGGTCAGGAAGTATGGGGTAGCGAGAGTTATGGCCGTCAAGAAATAGGACACCCCGGTGTAGATAGCGCTCAGCCTGGCAGAACCTTCGAAACCCCCCTGCTTCGCCTGCGCGTAGGCGGCCGAAGCCATCGCGAGCGAGGCGGCGGCTCCCGCTATCACCCCCGCGAGGCCGGCGATCTCCGTCTTGTCGTAGAACCCGAGAGACCCGGCGTGGATGCCCGAGATTTCCACGAGAGAGTCAGCCAGCCCTAGGACGATGAAGGAGATGTATCTGACAGCCGAGCTCTCGACCTTCATCTCCAGTGACTTTTCGTGGTCCTTCTCGTCTGCCACCACCTCGTCGAAGGCGGCCTTGTCTCCCGCGGGGATGAGGTGTGCCAAGCCTTTGTAGGTCTGCACGACGTTCTCCTCGTGCCTGTCGAGGTACCTCGTGGCGAAAGTAAGTCCCAGGAACCTCCTCAGGAAGAGGACCCAGTAGAGCTTCAGTTTGGCAAGCCGCGGCTCCTCCCCGGGGACATACTTCCTCCAGAACTCGTAGTGCCTGTGCTCAGTGGCCGAGAGAGTCACTAGGACATCGGCGAAAGGGCTGCCTTGCTTCACGGTCTTCGAGAGCCTCCCGTAGAGGGTGTAGTCGGACCACTCGTCTGACATCCGGGTTCGGGCTACTTCCTTGAGCTTCTCATCCCCAGATGTCATTTAGTTCCAGTCGCCGACGACAGCCGTATTTGAACCCTGAGAGTCTTCTGGGTGCGGAATACCCTAATGGAGCGGTTTATAGCGGAAGGCACTTCAAGGAAGGCGGCAACACATGGTGTCAGCATACTGCATGAAATGCAAGGCCGCACGGGAGATGAAGAGCCCGCAGAGCGTGACCATGAAGAATGGGAGGCACGCGACTTCCGGGACCTGCCCTGTCTGTGGCACGAAGATGTTCAAGATAGGCGGATAGGGCAGCGACGCAGCCTCCGTCTTCTGGTGGCCTCACTCCAGGTAGAACGCCGGCTTTGTGGGTAGCGCGTCCTTCGCCCTGTTGGCTGGGTCGTGGGTCTGCTTCCCACTCTTTTGGACCACTACGTCGATGCCGAGCTCTTTCGCCATGAACTCGGAAGCCTCGGAGAGGGACTTGAACTCGTCGAACCCCCTGCTTGAGACGACCTTGCTGAGGAGGTCTTCACCTAGCTCGTAGGCCAGTTTGAAGACCCTGTCGGGTTGGATCTTCGTCGAGGCGTACTTCTTCAACACCTGGCCGATGTTCCCCTTGTTCTGCTTGGCCGCCATCAGCTCCACGAAGAAGGCCCTCGCCTCGTCGGAGCAAGCGTAGACGTTGAGCTTCGACCGGGACCCCTTGACCACTTTCAACACGTTGCGCGCGTCTTCGATGACCCTCCCGAGGACTACTTCGGCCAGGACAGCTTCGTCGTCCACTGGGAAGTCGCTCGGAGACGGCCAGTCCGCCTGGCAGACCAGCCCCTTCCCTCCCAGCTCCCGGTTCAGCTCCTCTGCCATGAACGGCGTGAATGGGGACATCATCCTTGCCCAGGCGTTGAACACTTCGGTGAGCGTCTGGCGCCGCGGTCTTGCTGCCCTTCGTAGGTAGTACCGCAGGTCGTTCCAGACGTCTAGGAAGACGGTGGCGGATGCGCGCCGCATCCTGAGCTCCTCCATCGCCTCGGAGGCGACGGCGATCCGTCCACTGAGCGACGAGACCAACCACGAGTCCAGCCTTTCCTCCTTGCGGTCTGCCGCCAACCTCAGGGTCTTCCTGACGAAGGGGATCACGGACTCCACCTTATCTTTCGCGTCCATGGCCGCCCTGTCCCTCCAGTCTGCGTCATCCATGCCGTCCGCGGTCAGCGCCAGGGCCAGGCGGAACGCGTCGGCGCCGTACTTCTCCTTGGCACCTTCCCATGTGACGAAGTTCCCCTTCGTCTTGCTCATCCTCTTGCCTTCGATTGTTATCATCCCGTTGATGCCGAACCCCCTGGGCCAGTCCTTCTCTGGGA